>CAZFWV010000393.1:0-6125 GCA_964522605.1 uncultured Pirellulaceae bacterium | reverse complement strand
CCCGCAATCCGGCACGCGCTTCCGCTCCCGCCCGGTAGCTGATCTCCGGCTCCTCGGCCCAGGTCATCCCACGGGGCCTTCGCACAATCTCCCGATTTTCCTGTTGACCTTTCGCTTCGCAGCTCCAGTCCACAGAAGCCGCCATGCGCCCGTCCCCGACGCGAGGTCAGAATCGACGTAGGCCCATTCTGCCATCACTGCTAGACTAGTACCGAAATCTACGCGGTGGAACGCTGACTCCGCGAGCTCGTGCGCAAGGAGGGGCCGATGGCATTGGAACGTGTTCGATTCCTGCATTCATCCGATTGGCGATTGGAAGAACCATTGGGTGGCGTGCGCTACATTCCGGCGCCGTTGCATGATGAGTTTCTTCAGGCACCGTTTCGAGCCGCGGAGCGGGTGATCGACCTGGCGATCCGGGAGCGGGTCGATTTTCTCATTTTGACCGGCGATCTGCTCCGTCACGAGACGGCAAGTCCGTACGCTTTGGAGTTTCTCTTGCAGCAATTCGAACGGCTGCGAGAGCAGCAGATTGTGGTCTACTGGTTGGGCGGAAAACGGGACGATCCAGATCTCTGGCCGGCTCAGCTCGACCTGCCCAGTAACGTCCGGACGTTTGCGCCGCATCAGATCGACGAGTTTGTCCATGAGCGCGATGGAGTGCCGATCGCGGTGGTGGTCGGACGGAGTTTCCGTCCGGACGTACCGTTTCGGGCGGCCGAGTATGGTGGAGGGGGAACGACGCCGCGAGTGGCGTTGGTCTATGGGACGCCCGCGGCCGAATCCCTGGACGCTCCGGGGGTCAACTATTGGGCACTGGGAGGCCGGCCCAGTTTTCAACGACTGTTGGATGGATCGGCGACCGCGTGTTACGCAGGCAGTCCTCAGGGACGTACACCGCAGCAGACCCAGCGACACGGCCCGTTGCTGGTGGAACTGAAATTCGGCGAGGCCGAGCTGAGGCAGTTGTCCAGTGAAGTCTGGAGTTGGCGTCAGGAGCGATTGGAGTTGCCCGACGGAGCGGATCTGGCGGATCTGGAGCGACTGTTGCGGGAAAACGCACGCCAGGTCTCTCCCGACGAATCCGCCCAAGGTTGCCTGATTGCCTGGTCGATTGCCGGCAACGAACGGATCGCCCGCGAGCTACGTGATCTGCTGGTTCAGCAGCGTCTGTTGGAGTCGCTCGAGAAACACACTTCCGAGGCCCGTTGGACGATTGAACTGGTGACGGAACCTCCGGAGATTCCTGCGGAACTGTGGGAAGAGGATTCGATTTGCGGCGACTTCCTGCGGGCGGTGCGCGAGCTGCAGCGCGCACCGGATGGGTGGCGGAAGTTGGAATCGTTTTTTCCGCCCGAGCCAATGCGGGACCTGCTGGAAGAGCAGCTCGAGCACGGATCGCCCGAGCAGCAGCAGGAACTCTGGCGCCAGGTTGCGGCGTGGGGAATTGACTTGTTGCGGGGTGAAGAGCCGCTGGCATCGGCCAGCTCCGGCGAATGAGCGGTATCGCAGCCGGATCGAGATGACTCTTTGCGGGGAGAGAATCGCGTGAAGATCTCTGAATTATCCGTGGACAGTTTTGGGCACTGGCATCGACTACGCTTACCGGACCTGGCGCCGACGGTGACGGTGATTCACGGACCGAACGAGGCCGGCAAATCCACCTTGCTCCAACTGATCCGCGCCATTCTGTATGGATATTCACCCGCCTTGCATCGGCGCTTTGTGCCGCCCAGGTACGAAGGCAAAGTGGGCGGACAATTCACCGTTCTGACACCGCAGGGTCGGTTTCAGATCGGTCGTTATGTGCCGTCACCGGGCGGTCGAGATCAATTTGACCAGAGCGAGCTGACGGTGCGGTCGCTCGATGGTTCCTTGCAAGGCCGGCACGTATTGGGGATGTTGCTTGCCGGTGTCGACGAGTCCATCTTTCACAATGTGTTTGCGGTCGGCATCAACGAGATGCAACACTTGGGCACGCTGAGCGATACCGAGGCGGCGCGTCAACTGTATGGACTCGTCTCGGGTGGAGAACGGGTTTCGATCGCGGAGGTTTCGCGTCACCTGGTGGAGGAATCGCGTCGCCTGCAAAACGGTGGCGCGGGCAGCCTGGAGGCTCTGCTTGCCCAACGCGACCAACTGCGGAAGGAACTAAGTCAGCAGGATGTCATTGGAGACCGCTGGTTTCGTCTGCAGCAGCAGCGCGCCGAGATTACTGCGGAAATCGAACAATTGGAAACTCGGCAACGCCAGTTCGGTGACTTGCTGCGCGGAACGCAAGCGAGTCAACTCGCCCGCGACCATTGGCGCGAGTGCCGTCAATTGCATGGGGGTCTGCGAAAGCTCGGCTCGGTTCCCAAAATTCCGGCGGCGGTTGTCCAGCGTTTGCAGAAATTGAGTGGGCAGCTTCGGGAGCATCGGCAGAAATGGGAGGGAATCCGGCAGCAGCGTCGCAAATTGCGCAGCCAGGCAAAAAAACTCTCCGGCGCAACCACGCTCCTGAGCCACGGCCGGGAGATTGATGAGCTGGCCAAGCGACGGGGGCACGTGGCTGCATTGGCGCAGTCGTTGGAGCAGATGCGGGGTCAGACGGAGGAGCTTGAACTCGAGCTGCAGGGCGAATTCGAACGCATTGGGATCCAGGTCGACTGGCGGCTCGACCCACTGCCTCTACTGACCGATGAGATGATCCTGACGCTTCGGGAGCCCGCCGACCAGCTGCAGAACGCGCGCGAAAGGGTTGCCACCGCGCAGAAACACGAACAAACACGCCAAGCGGAAGGGCAACGATTGCAGCAACAGTTGGAATCACGCCTTCAAGCCCTCGGACAATCGAACTTGAATAACGCGGTTCAGCGTCTTCAGCGGCAATCCGATCTGCTTCGGCGACGAATCGAACTCGATAATCGATCGACGCGTCTGCAACGCAAATTGAAGGAAACGCGAAAGGAAAGTCTGCACTGGATTCGTCGCCAAGTGCCCTCCTGGCGTGGATTGATGGTCCTGGGAAGCGTGTTTACCCTGGGCTTCATCGTGATCATGGTGGGCCTGTTTGGCCACCGGTTTGGCATTACCCAGGATCGGCGTGGGATGATGGCGGTCGTTGGCGGAGCGATCAGTCTGGCATCCGTCATGATGAGGAACCTCAGCGAATGGTCGGCCGGTCGGAATCTGTCGCTCTGTCGTAGCGATATGGACTCGCTGCGTTCGCAGCTCAACGCCGCGACGCAGGAACTAGAGGAAATCGATCGACAGCTCCCGCCGTCCAGCGATCCGTGGGCGGTTCAGTTGCAGCAGAACCAGGAGGTCCTCGAGCAACTTCATGAACTCCAGCCCATCGCCGAACAGCAGCAGAATGCCGAGACCCTAGCGCAGGAACTGCTACAACAGCGGGAAGAGAATCAAGAACAACTGCGGGCGGCCGAGCAACAATGGCAGGAACAACTGCGGGCACTGAACCTGTCGACTACGGTCACGCCCAATCAGTTCCAGCAGTTGACCGAACCGAACAGCCCCCTGGACCGACTGCGCCGACGCCTGCTGGCGTTGCGGCAGGAACTGAATCAGAAACAGTCCGAGTGGCAGTTGGCGCAGCAACAGGTGGAACGCTTGTGGGAGCAGGCCGAGTTGACGCCCGAACATGACGCCCTGGAGAAGCAGATCGAAGAGCTCTCGCGGGCGTTGAAGACGGGGCGGCACAACCAGCAGCAGCGGGATAAACTCTATCGACAGTGGCGGCAGTTGAGTCGAGAACAAGCCGATGTAGCAAAGGCTGCGAAGCGGATTCGCGAGCATCGCCAGCAGACACTACGGAAGTACGAGATCGACGACCCGCGGCAGCTGAAAGCCGCACTCGCCAGGCGAGCGAAGGCGCTCGAATTGCGCCAGCAGCGCGACGCGCGGCTGAAAACACTCGCCGCCCAGCTCGGCGAATGTATTTCCTTGGCGGAACTGCGTAAAGAATTGGAGAATGGCGATTTTGAAAACCGTCTTGTGGGGCTCGAGTCCGAGCAGCAGCAAGTCACCGCTCGACTCGCAACCCTGCACGAACGGCGGGGGGAATTGACGGAGCAGTTGAAGACGCTCACTCACGATCGATCCGCCGCCGCACGACGGCTCGCACTGCAACAGACCGAACAGCGATTGCGCGACGCGGGATCGCGGTGGCAGATTCTGTCGGGGATTCGGTTGGCACTCGATTCCGTGCGCCGCGCCTACGAAAGCGATCGCCAGCCGGAAACGCTGGCGGAGGCATCCAGTTATCTGAAACGATTGACCGCGGGCCGCTACCCCCGAATCTGGACGCCCTTCGGCGAATCCTCGCTCTGCGTCGATGATCAGCAGGGGAAGACGTGGCGCGTGGAGGCCCTTAGTCGGGGGACGCGGGAGCAAGTCTATCTGAGTCTCCGTTTGGCACTGGCTTCTTGTTATGCGCGTCGGGGAGCCCGATTGCCGATGATCCTGGACGACGTCTTCGTGAACTTCGACGCCGAACGCTCTCGCGCGGCTGCCCAAACGGTCTGTGATTTTGCCGCCGCCGGGAACCAAGTGCTCGTCTTCACCTGCCACGACCACATTCGGGACGTGTTTGAGGAGTTGGAGGTCGATCTCCGCTGCCTGCCGAAACCAGAAGAGATTGCCGAAACCGGGCGTCCGGTGTTGCGTGAGACGCGCCGGTTGCGTGCGGTCCCAATCGCGATCCCCGAGCCGGTTGAGGAGACGCCGGCCCCAGAACCGGTGAAATCCGCCGAACCGGTTCCCACTTGGCCGACGGATGGGGATCCGGATCTGGATTTTGAGCTACTTTACGGAGTCCCCGAGTATGATCCGGGTTATGGGGAGCCCGAGGAATCGGTTCTAGAAGAGGAGCCGGTTGTTGAGTCGGACGACCCGCCCGTGGTACCGATTGCGGCGGAGGAACCGTCGGCAGAGGCGTACCTCGCGGGCTATCGCGATGGACTCCGCGAGTCGATTGTGCTGGATGTCGAACGACGACCGCCTCCGGATTCCGTACCGCCGCCGGTACCCGCTCCGCAAGATTCCGTGGTGGAATACGACCATCTTCCGCGACGGACCGTGAGGGAACCGTATGCGGCTCCTGACCCATACCGATGGCGCACCGTGAAATAGATTCGATGAAGCGCGGCGATTGGCTACTGTACGCTGCCCTTGGGGTGTTGCTTCTGACGAGTATCGGTTTCTTTGCTTGGGCCTGGCAGGCCGCCGTGAGACGCGATGCGGATCCGTTCCGCGCCGAGATGATTGACAAGGTGATGCGGGAAAAGGAACAGGCGGCACAGACGATTGAGCAGGCGATCGAAAAGAGTGACTATCGGCGAATCGAGGTAGGAATTGTCCGCCTGCGAGAACTCGCGACGGCGGCCGACTGGTATGCGGCCGATGACTTGTATCGACAACATAGCGAAGCCTTCCGTGCAACTCTCGACCGGTTGAATCGCTCCGTCCAAGACCGGAACCTTGACGCCGTGCGCCAGACGTATGCCGAACTGCGCGTCACCTGCTCCGCTTGCCACGCACAGAATCAGTCGTCGTCGGTTTCTCTCGACTGACCTTCATCGGCGAGATCGGATTCGTATCCGGCGCCCTGAAGGGGTACGTAGGTTTCGCCATTCAAGAGCGTGACGCATTCGACGTATTTCGGGACCGACACACGTCGCAGATTGAATGTCTCGACGAGCAATTCCATCCACGAGGGGAATCGGTCCGTGAACTTCAGTTCGAGAACGACTCCCCCGATTTCCGGTCGCGCCCACGTCTGCCAATCCGTGATCGTCAAATCGTGGCGGAATCGACCGGCGCGCAATTCTCGATCAAACGTCACCCGGTATACGTTACTGTCGCCCGGTTCGTACCCCTCGCGAACATAGGATGTGTATGCGGCAGCGCGCGCATTCAGCCGGTGGCAAAGAGAACAGAATTCGTACAGCGCGTGCCGGTTCTTCTCGTCATCCGTGACCAGATCACTGTATTCGAGCCACTCTCCCCGCAACAACCGGGCAACGCTCGACCGTCGGACCGCAGCTCTTTGTTTGAGAATCACAAGGCTGATGCGGCGCTTAATCTCCAAGAAGACCGGTGAATCCGGACTCTCATCATAAAACCGG
>CAZFWV010000392.1:0-6131 GCA_964522605.1 uncultured Pirellulaceae bacterium | reverse complement strand
CGCCCCTGACGGGGCTGCCTTCTTATACGGTCCATTGTCCCAGGGGCTCACGCCCCTGGCTATTAACCGTCGCCCCTGACGGGGCTGACTATTCACACGCCCCATTGTTCCAGGGGCTCACGCCCCTGGCTATTAACCGTCGCCCCTGACGGGGCTGACTATTCACACGGCTTATCGTTCCAGGGGCTCGCGCCCCTGGCTATTGACTGACGGCCCTGACGGGCCTTGAGATCGATGCTGGCGCCAATGGATTTCGCGAAGGATACGGACTGGCACTGATTATTAATCCGTGCACATCCATATCCTCCGTAGAATCAGTGGTTGCTCCCTCCTTCGTTCCCATCTCAAGCGCGATCGACCGTCGCGTGAGCAGGCGAAGAACGGACCGCTAGCCGCGCCAGTCGAGCTGTTCGCTTTCATCGAGTGGTGGTCGATCGGCGACCGCGACGGCTTCGACACCGGCGAGGGCGGCTTCGTGCTCGGGAAGAGGACGGCCGAGCATGACGAGCGATTTCATGGGACATTTTTCCTGGACTTCGGAGAAGTCCTCTTCGCCCGTGTATTCATCGTAATTCATCGTCGGCAAGTTATCGTCCATCTGGAATAGGCCGGGCTGCTTGCGCGCACAGAGTCCGCAACCGATGCAGCCAACCTGACAAACCTCTCGAACCGTCTTGCCAGGATCATGACTTGCGCAGCCAATGACCAGCATGCGATCCACCTTGAACGGAATCTGTTCGATCAAGTTGCGCGGGCAGGCTCGCACGCAAGACCCACAGCCGACGCAGTTCTCATAATTGATGCGAGGCAGACCGTCGACAAGCGTCATCGCGTTGTACTCACAGCTCTGGACACAATCGCCAAAACCCAGGCAGCCGAACGTACAGCCCTGAACGCCGCCCACGACATCGGCCGCAGCACAACTGCGCTCGCCGACGTAGTGCCCCTTCTTGAGTCGCTGCGATGCGGTTGCGCTGCAGTGAATCACGGGACGGAAGGGGAAATTCACGCCCGCTTCGACTCCCATCACCGCCGCCAACTGCTCCGCCACGGAAGGACCACCGACCGTGCATCGGTCGACTTTCGCCTGACCCGTGTGAATCGCCTTCGCATACGCTTCGCAACTCGCGTACCCGCATCCTCCACAGTTCGCCTGCGGCAACGCTTCGGCCAGCTCCTGCTGCCGCGGGTCGACATGCACTGCCAATTTGATATTGGCAATCACCAGCGCCAAGCTCAGCAACAGGGCCACCGCCAGCATGACCGCCATGGATGTCAGAACTGTGAAGAACATGGTCAAACCTCTGTCACCTCATTTAATGGGATGTTCCGATCCCGGCAAAACCAGTGAAGGCCATCGCGAGGATGGCGGCAATGAACAACGTAATGGGGGCCCCGCGCAGCGGACGCGGTACATCGGCCAATTCCAGCTCCTCACGCAGTCCCGCCATAATCACAATCGCCAACGTGAATCCGATGCCTCCGCAGAAGCTGAACACCATCGCTTCAATCAATTGCGTGTAGCCCTTGAGCCAGATAAACAGGCACGTTCCCAGGATCGCGCAGTTCGTCGTAATCATCGGCAGAAAGACTCCGAATGCTTCGTAAAGCCCTTCGAAATACTTTCGCACATACATCTCGACAAGCTGGACGGCGGCGGCAATCACGAAGATGAACACGATGTACTGCAGGATCTCCAGACCGAACGGCAGCAGTAGATACTTGTTGATCAAGAAGGTCAGCGTACCTGTGATCGTCATCACAAACGTCACTGCCGCGCCCATCCCAAAGGCCATGTCCAGCCGTCGGGAAACACCGAGGAACGGGCAGATGCCCAGAAAGTAGGTGAGGACCAGGTTGTTAATCACAACCGCCGACAGTGCGATGAAAAAAAGTTCTCGCATGGGATCCTATCTATTCCTTCTCTGTGTACCAGTTCACCAGGGCAATCAGCGCTCCGAGTGTCAGAAAGGCGCCGGGGGGCAAAACCATGATGATCCAATTCGGCCAGACTGCTGGCATGACGTGCCAACCGAAGAGCGAGCCGGCGCCGAGCAATTCCCGCACAACACCCAGACTCAACAACCCGAGAATGAATCCGAGCCCCATTCCCAAACCATCCCAGAGCGCGGTCCAGAGTCCTTGTTTCGAGGCACAGGCTTCCGCCCGGCTGATGATGATGCAGTTCACGATGATCAACGGAATGTACGGCCCCAGCAGGATACTCATTTCGGGAAAATAGGCAGCCAGAAACCGGTCCGCCATCGTCACGAACGCAGCAATCGTCAGCGTGTAGACAAGGATTCGCAGATGGGGCTGCAGATGATCGCGCAACAGGGAAACCACCAGGTTCGAGCTGACTAAGACAAAGGTTGTCGCCAGCCCCATCGTGAGTGAGCCGGCCAAGGTGTTCGTGACGGCCAACGTGGGACACATCCCCAACAACTGGCGAAAGACGGGGTTCTCGGGCAAGACGCCCCGCACGAACCGTTCAGTCGGACCCGGTAACTCGGCAGTCTTAAGCATCGTGATGTTCGTTCGAATCAGGGTTGAGCCGGCAGATTCGCGAGTGCGTCGCGCACGCTGGCCAGCTGTTGATTGACACCTTCTGTAACCGCCTTGGAGGAGATCGTCGCGCCTGTAATCGCATCAATCGGATGATCCGCGGTCTGCCCCGGCTTGATGACTTCCAGCTGCATGTCGGCGGGCTGGCCGACAAACTGGTTCCGCCATTCGGACTTGATTTTGTCACCCAGGCCCGGGGTTTCGCGCGAGTCGAGAATCGAGAGCCCCGTGATCGATCGGCCGTCGGCGGACAGGCCAATGATCATGCGAATCTTGTCCGCAAACCCCACGGTCTCGGTCGGAAGCGCCCAGCCAACCACCGTTTTGCCATCCGCGCCCAGCACGCGATACGCTGTCTGGCCCGCAATCTGTTCCAGTTGACTCGACTGTCCACCGGGAACCACCTCGAAAACGGCCGATTGCAGTCGATCCTGCTGATTTGCGTCAATCCGCGGTTGGAGTGACGCATTCACCAGGGCCAACGAACCACTCAGGACGATCGCCAACGCCAGCACCAACCAGACTTGCTTCAGAAAACTGGAGGCCAGACCGTTCATAACTACTCTCAATAAATCATGCGTAATTGGCTTTCCCGCCGACGGGAACGGGAGCCGTCCATTGATTGATCAACGGCGTAATCGCATTGCAGATCAACACCGCGAACATGACGCCTTCGGGATAGCCGGCAAACAGGCGAATGATCATCGTCAACACACCGGCCAGAATGCCGAAGATCCAGCGACCACGGCGCGTCAGCGGGCTGGATACCGGATCGGTCACGATGAAGAACGCACCCAACAATACGGCTCCCGCACACAAATGCTGCAGCACCCCCAAGCCGGCTCCCGATCCGCGAATCAGCTGATCGAGGGCCGCCACACCGCTGACACCCAGGAGCATCCCCAAACAAAGCCGCCAATCGGCTGCGTTGCGATAGAGCAACCACAATCCGCCGAGCAGAACCATCAAGGCCGAGGTCTCGCCCAGGCTGCCCGAGATGTTCCCCATCAAGAGCGGACCGAGTTCGGTGAGCTGGCCGGAAAACTTCGCGGCGGCCAGCGGAGTCGCCTGCGTGGTGGCATGCACGGTCAACGGTTCGACCCACTGCGTCATCTCGACCGGAAAACAAACCATCAAGAACGCACGACCGACCATCGCCGGATTGAACAGGTTATGACCCAGACCGCCGAAAGCCATCTTACCGAGCGCCACGGCGACGACGGTTCCCAGGATAGTGCCGTAAAGCGGCAATCGAGGCGGCAGCGAGTACGCCAGAATCAACGCCGTGATCCATACGCTTAAGTCGCCGAGCGAATTCGGTTTGCCGCGCATCCGCTGCAGCCCCCATTCGGTCGCTCCCGCAACCACCAGGCAGACCACAATCTGCATCACTGCCGCACCACGGAAATACCAGAGTGCCGCCAGCGTGATGGGCAGCAGGCCGATCAACACATCGAGCATGATCCGCCGCGTGGAGGCTCCATCAGCCAACAGATGCGGCCCGGGTGTGGTTTCAAGGTCAGGCGTGACCGATGTCGACGGAGCTTCTTGCGAAGTAGACATAACGCAAATCAGGTTCTGTTCTTCTGTCGCATGAGGGCCATTTTGCCCGTGCGAATGTATTGAACGAGCGGAATATGGGCCGGACAGACGTACGCACAGCAACCGCAGTCACAGCAGGCGGTCAAGTCGTAACGCTTCGCCAGTTCGTAATCTTCGAATTTCGCCGCGTGGGCAATCTTTGTCGGTGCCAGCCCCAGCGGACAGACGTCCAGACACTTCCCGCAGCGGATACAGGTCGTCGGCTCGCCATTCAGCACTTCGTCGCGGCTGAGGACCGTGATGCCGCTGCTGCCCTTGGTGAGTGGAACCGACATGTCGGTCATCGTGAAACCCATCATCGGACCGCCGGCAAGCACGCGCCGCGCGTCCGCCGTGAAACCGCCACAGTAGTCAATCAGCGTCTGAATCGGAGTGCCCACCGGGGCGAGCAGGTTCTTCGGCTGGCGGATCCCTCGACCCGTAATCGAGATCACGCGATGCGTCATCGGATGACCACGCAATACGGCGGCGGCGATCGCGGCTGCCGTACCGACGTTGATCACGGCAATGCCGACATCCAGGGGAAATCCACCCGTCGGAACCGCCTTGTGAAACACGGTCGGAATCAGTTGCCGTTCTCCACCCATCGGATACTTCGTCTGCACCACCACGACGCTCACATTCGCATCGGAAGACAACCGGTCCACCACGCTGCGCAGTGCCTCGATCGCCTCAGGCTTGTTGTCCTCGACGGCGATCACTCCATGATCGGCGCCCGTGGCCTTAACGGCCAAGCGAAGTCCCGCCACGATCGGTTCCGGACACTCGACCATCAATCGATGATCCGATGTCAAGTACGGCTCGCACTCGCACCCATTCAGCAAGACGGAATGGATCGGCTTGATCGCCTGTCGAACGAGCTTGACGTGCGTGGGAAATGCGGCGCCACCAAGACCCACAATTCCCGCGGAGCGAACAGCGTCGACAATCTCCCGCGGAAAACTCCGCTGCAACCGGTCCTCGACATCCCACGATCCGCCGAACAACCGCTCGAATAACGCCGCACCCCAGGCCGTCTGCTTCGACTCGTCCTCATCCCGTTTGATTGGAACGGCAAACGCGTGACGTCCATTCGGCAGCGTGACGCCCGTCAGGGGCTGGACCTTGCCGTCGATTGACGCGTGAATCCGCGCGGTGATGAAGGCCTTCGGATTCTCGCCGATCAAATCGCCCAGATGCACGTCGCTCCGCGGCTTGCAAGTGGCTTGGGCCGGCGCTCCCGCATGCTGCTGCAATGGAATCACGACCGTGTCCGGCGTCGGCAGCACTTCAATCGGCGCCGCAGACGATAACGCCTTGCGCGCGGGAGGATGAATGCCCCTTGCGAAGGACGGAATCCCGCGCAACCAGGCGACCGTATCCTCAAGATGCAGCATGAAACCATCTCCTGAACATGCAGCGCGCCTCGCGAACCGCCTGCAAGAGCAACCACCAAGTAATCACTGCGATCAGCAG
Organism: uncultured Pirellulaceae bacterium; assembly: GCA_964522605.1. GTDB lineage: Bacteria > Planctomycetota > Planctomycetia > Pirellulales > Pirellulaceae > CAVZLD01. Next base: position 509 of record CAZFWV010000392.1, on the reverse strand, counting down.
GGAAAGCGGCTCACCAACAAAATCGTCCAGAACGATCACAACGCCCATCGCGCCGATCAGCGGGAGCAAGAAACACAGGCAACTTGCTAGTACAAACGGCCAACCTGCTTCACACGGTTCGGACAATTCCGCACGACAACAGTGCGTTCGTCCGCAACCAATACGGGCGCTCTCGGACATAACAACCGGGGGATCCGGAAAGGGAGGTTTTCCATCGAGGGAGAGCGACGATCACCGGAAAGACGGCAACTCTCTCGGCGTCTGCTCTCGGTCGCCGCCAGCCCGCATCCGACCCGAGGCACCAGCCCTCAAGGCAGGACGGAAGGAGCGGCGTATAACCGGACCTCATTGTACACAAAAGCCGCCGTCACCTGAAGTCGTACTTCTGCGTTCTGGTGACTCTGTGGTTCCTTTCATTAGGGAAGAAGGCTGGAGGCTGCAGGCTGGAGGAAAGCAGGTATCAGGCGGGAAGGAAGGTGGAAATTGAGCACCTCCAGTCTCCAGTCTCC
>CAZFWV010000391.1:0-6144 GCA_964522605.1 uncultured Pirellulaceae bacterium | reverse complement strand
AGTTCTGACGCCCTTTTCCTTCGGAGCCGCGCCAGTTCCTCCAGCATTTCGATGTCCAGCTCAAACTCAACTCTCGCGCGAACGGGAGCCGGTTCGCGACTTTCTCCTTCCCAAAAGGGAATCGCCAAAGGCTGTGCCGCGTAAGTGTACTTGCCCGCTTGGAGGGCAACGACGAGATCATTTACGCTGAACTCGCCATCGCAGTCCCAGTCCCCTTCCGACCAGGTCGAGTTCCCTGCAATGCCATCCTCATACTCACCTGCCTGTAAGACAAGAACCAGATCCGCCGTATTGAAGATGCCGTCCAGATTTGCATCGCCGGGTGATGTGTTCAGGATGGAGCCGATCAGGTAGTCCAAGTCCCGCTTATCATCGACGCCATCGCCGTTGAGATCCCATGAAGCAGTCCCGTCCCGCAGGGCCGCACAAAGCAGGTCCACGTCGTTGATGTCGACGACTCGATCCAGATTCAAGTCTCCAGGAATCTGCAAGGAGCCCGGTGTCGGTACGGATGCCGCCCAGCTGGACGCCAACTGGACCGGTGCCAAAAGGTCGGTTCGCGTCAACGAATTCCCTTCGCCATCGGCACTCGATGGCCAAGGGCTCGCGTCGTCGTACGTGAAATCAAACACCGTGTTGCCCAAGCCGTCGACTAGAGCGAGCCGTTCTCCGTCATTACTCAACCGGCCATCATCGAATTCGCCGGCGATCACGATCTGATCGCCGTATCGCAGTCGAAATGCCGCCGCGTCTTGCACCACCACAATCGATTCCTGTGGCGCAACGACCATCGTGGGAAATGTGAAATCGATCCCAGCCGAAAAATGGACTCCCATCAGATTCAGCGACGTATCCCCGACGTTGGTCAACTCAATGAACTCAAAATCCTCGTTGTCCAAACCGTCGTCGACGTCCAATTCCTCTTGCGTCGGCTGACGCGGGTTGTAGTCCATTTCCGTGATCACCAAGGATGAACTCACGGGATTGGCAGCCGTGCTGCGGATCTCGAATGGCACGGAGGCGATCCGATTTCCCTGAAAATCGTAAGCCTCTGCCACCAGCGAATTGAGGCCCTGGGCGAGGGGAACTTCCGCCTGCCATTTGGTTACGTCCGTCCACTCGACATTCAGCCCTTCGAGGCTGCCCTGCAGGCGGATTTCTCGCACATTGATCCAACCGTCGCCGCGAATCGTGGCCACCTTCGTGTCGACGTTGGGTTGGTCAACGACCACAGAGAAGTCGATCGGCGGAGCAGCGCGATCGATCAGACTCAACAGATAGTCTGATCGTCTGACCAGTTCGCGCAGATGAGAATCAAATCGCTGCTGCGGCAACAACGTGCGATAGTGATCCGTCCATCGCTGCATGTATTGTTCATTGAAGGTCGTTTGAATCATGTCGTGAACGTGGCCGTAATACATATGCTCCCGGTCAGGAACCTGGATCAGCCGCTGCAGATCGCCATTGCCGACTAGCGGACGTGTTATGCTGAAGAAAGCATCCAAGTCGTGTGGAAAGAACAACACCCGGTTGTCGGAGGGGCGCACGTACAACTGCAAGTTGTGCTGGGATCCATCGGATCCATAATTGTCTCCGTGGCCAGTAATCACGGAAAAGGCGAACGCGCGGAGCCACTGGTCGACATCCATCACTTCGTCGATCTGCTCGTGAAAGCTGTCTCCGTTCAAACTCATCACGCGCGTGAATTCGATCAGTTGGCTGTAATCGTCCTCCAAGAGATTGTTTTTGTTCAAATAGGTCCAGCGATAGCTCTCCTTGTCGTCTCCACGATAGCGGATGGGCATGCCAACAACGGAGTCGGGTTGGGGAACCTTCCGACCTTCGCGCGGATCACCCGTTGCGCTTGTGGGATAGTAGATCAATTCGTACTCGTACAGTTGCCCCTCGCTGCCATCTTCGTATTGTTCATCCAGGAAGATGTCGGAATAGCGAGCCAGTTGGGCTTCCGCGCCACCCGTGTAGGTATTGACGGGCGTGATGATATGAAACAGGTCGTTGTACTCTGAGGGCAATCCGCCCACGTGACTCATTCCCTGATGGTAAATGTGCTCGCGTTGTCCAAAGCCGGTGCTCTCAGACCGATCCAGAGTGAATCCACGGTAGACACCGCGGAAAAGATGATCCGCGTTGAACCGCACGGCGAAACTCAATCTTGGCGTATAGGGGCGAGCCCGCTGACTTCCGCTCAGCCGAACGCCGGCGTCATAGAACACCTCACTCTCGTCGTAAATGATCGTGGTGCCAAGCAGGTCGTTACTCATCAACTCAACCGTCGAGTGCAGAAACTCCCGATCCTCGGGGGTCATGATGATCCGGAAGTTATGCAGGCCAGTATCGGCGGCTCGCTGATCATTGACCTGATATAGCGCACGAGAATCGGGGCCGGCCGCCGGGTAAACGGACGTGGCCCCCTGTTGATCGATGCCAACCACGTAGAACTGAACGACCGCCCCCGATGCTTGCGGGGGAATCGGTGCCTCGTAGGTGACGCCATCAGTCGACATGGGCGTCTGTGCCCAAGGTCCCGAGTCAACCGAATACCAGAGCGTCAGCCCCGCCACTCCATCCTCGTCTGTCGCCGCGATCGAGACGGTGACCGGTTCACTCGGGTCCGGGACAACGGGCGCATGTCGAAGCTGTGCGTACGTCGGTCCCGAGTTGTTGACCCGCGTCGAATTGGGCTGCCCAGGCGTTCCGAAGTAGACCGGCGTCTCAATCGCCGTCGTCTGGGGCAGGCGATTGAAGTAGAGCCGTGTGTTCAGCAGATTCGATCCCGTGATCCACTTCGCTCGGAACGAAATCTCGTATTCTTTGCCGTTGCGAATCCGCACCCAACTCGCTCCATCTTTGAGTGTCGTCTCGGCGTGGTTGTGCATATGTTCCGCTGCATCCGTGGCGACGAGACGCAACACTTGATTCGTGGGGTCATCTGGATCGACGATGACCTCGCTGTGCCGGTGGCTGCCAATGATCCGCCACTTTGCGGGAGATTCTCCCGGAGTATCCTCGTCGAACGTGCCGTTTTGAATCAGCTGGAGCGGAGCGGTCGACGGATCTTGAGTCACGCGGAGATCATCCAGCAGGATCTCTCCATCCGATAGCAAACCCAGCACCAATTCTTCCCATCGCCCGTCGGGTCCCACAGCGCTGGGCGCAGCGGTGCCGCGATAGGTGTAGGTCCGCCAGGGCGCGTCATCGCTCTCCACACTGGCGGCCCATGCGGTGCCGGAAGAGTTGTCGGCGTCCGGGTTGATCAATTCCAGGCTCGAACCATTCCCGTCGGCAGCGCTGGGCCAGTCACCACTCTCGAAATACTCCACGAGGTCGGCAGGGTTTCCCGCCTGATCGATGAGCACAATGCGATCGTTCTGATTCCTCAAGTTTCCTGAAAAGTCACCCAGAATCCGATCCGCGATCAGGGGATACTTGCTCCTTAACTCCAGCGCGTCATTTGCAACCACCAGATAGGCTCCGGCGGCGATCCGGGTGCCTTCGGGGAACCGGTAGTCCACCGCATCGCGAAGTTGCCAACCGCTCAAATCGACTTCCCGCGCTCCGCGGTTGAATAGCTCAATCCATTCTTCATCAATCTCCGTATACGGAGTGTCGGGGCCGCCCGTGCCTGCGGTGGTGGCACGATGGTGATACATGATCTCGTTGATCACGATGTCCTGCTGCAGTTGGAACTGGTTGACGGCTCCTGGCGTTTCCCGTTCGGTGAACAGAATCGCTGTCCCCTGCCGTCCACGTCCCTGCTCCATGACCCGCATGGAGTCCAGCAGTTGCGATCGCGCGGCATCATAGACGAAGACCGCCTCGCCCGCCGGCGGGGCGTGGTTGGCATTGACGGGAATCACAACCAGCTCGCCCGGCGCGATGCTCGTTCCTTCGCGAAAGCGATGGCTGAAGCGGCCCGCCACGATTTCAATTCCCGATGTATCGAACGGTCGGTCACCTTGATTGACGAATTCAATGAAGAAACCAGCGGCGCTATCCGCCGCCGCAACCTCATTGATCGCCAGGGGAGAATTATCAGGCGCAACAGGGTCGGGCGGAGCCGTGATCGACGTCAGCTCCAAAGAAAGAAACATGTCGGTGTCTTCAACACGGTTCTGATGAACCTCCACACTCAGAAGATTCGGACCCCGGATGAGTGCGGTAGCCGGTAGCAGGATCGGATCGCTTGCGGCCGCATCGCCGATCTCCAACACCGACGTTGTGTCGTAGGCGATCTCGCCCGGCGGCATGTTGTAGCGATAGATCTCCGTCCCATTCAAGTAGATGACGGCACCATCGTCCACGGTCAGATCCAACTGCAGATCCGTTCGCGATGGATCCTCGATGAATTCGAACTCCGTCCGAAAATAGTGCGTCATCGGTCCCGTGTCCAACTCCGTAATCCCCGGCGGTGGAACCGTGAAGAACTGAACTTCACTGAGTCCCACGAAACCGAACGGATCGCCCCAGTTGGCGAGCCCATTGGCCGTGTCCACATCGATTCGCACATATCGCGCTTTGACTCCCTGCAAATCAATCCATTGCGAGAAGTCGGTGACAGTGCCGGGTGCCTGATCGAATGGTTGGTCTTCAATCAACGTTCGAAACACTCCGTCCTCACCCGCCACCAGAATGTCGGCCAGTGCAATGCCTTGATTGACACAACAGGACGGAGTATCCAGATAGTTGAAATTCCAGACGCGCATGGACTCCACCGGCATCGTTGCGCCCAGATCGAACGTGATCTCGGGTTCGGGGTCGGTCTCGAGTCCTGGAAACGGCAGGTTGCCGGCGCTCAGCCACATCATGCCTTCATGAGGACTCGCCACATGCGTGTTTCCTGAGAGTCCCGAGCTATCTACGACGTGCACCGGTTCAAGCCCGGGCAATGAACTGGATGCGGTTGCCGTGATTCCCTCGATCCTGATCGGCGTCGCACCTGCCAGTCGCGCGTCACCGGCATAGAAAGGCATCGTGCCGATCGACCAGCTCGAATCGTCGAAGGTGGGAACCTTCCATTGCGAGCCGAGATCGCTTCCCGAGTCGTCGTAGCGCCAATCCGCATCAACGTCGATCAACGTCAACGTGACATCGGAAGCCATGGCGTCACTGCCAAAGTTGCGTCGACCGGGGGTCCCGCCGATCAACACGCTCGATCCCCAATTGGCGGCACGATCGCTGAAGGTGTCTTGATCTCTCTTTGCCAGGGAGACTCCCGAACCATCGGGCCCCACAGGCCAGTCACCTCGATCGTCGTATTCGATCCGGTCCATTTCACGATCGTTACGGTCGCGCAGCCTCAATTCCTCGCCACCGTTGGAAAGGCTGCCTACGTATGGTCCGACGGCTTCGACGCCCGTATCTGCCAGAAAGGCCGCCGGGTCCTTGGCAATCACCAGGTAGCCGCCGCCGGGGACGATCGTGCCCGGGGGAAACTCATATGAAATGCCCGCCGTCAATCGCCAAGCCGAAATATCCATGTCGACGGCCATCTGATTGTGCAGCTCGACGAACTCCAGATCATCCTGGCCTTCCGCGGGATGGTACATGATCTCGTTGAACACGACCGTTGCATCCAGCGGAAGTCGAGATTCAAGATGTTCCGACATGAGTCGGCACAGCCGCCGACGTTGCTTTCTTCTATTCATGGTCAAAGCCTACTGATTAGAGCGCTCGCGAGGCGTTTTCCTTTCGGACGCCCGCTGGTTCTGCCGTGAACCGAGCGGTGCCTAAAAGCGGCTTCAAAACCGAGATTCGGGAGGACGAGGCTCCGTGCCGAGCCGAAGGTGCGACAAGCGCCGGCTCGGCAGGAGCCTCGCCCTCCCAGTTTTGAAACCGCCTCCAGAAAGTCCCATTCCCAATTGAGAAGAAAACGTCTCGCCGTTCCCACAGGATATTCGCTTTTGAGGCCGAATCAACTTTTCTGACCAAAGTGAAAACCAGTTTTCCTACAATTCTGAGCTCCCTCGGTGATCGAGACTTCCGCCCCGCCGACAGGATCTTCGTAAAGTCGTGTTGCATGTCAAGCTGTTCGAGTCCCCGAACAGGATTCGTGGCGATTCGTTTAACCTGCAGCCGTCAGGCGAGGTTCGTTGAGCCGCAGGCTCACGCCGCGCGCATCGAGCC
>CAZFWV010000390.1:0-6171 GCA_964522605.1 uncultured Pirellulaceae bacterium | reverse complement strand
GTGAATTGGTTCCTTGAAATCCTTGACAAACGGTCGCCCAAGTCATAGATTGCGGCAACTTGATCGACTGGATGCGATCCGCGGGATGCGGTGCGAACGGGTGGGGCGGCGCGCCGCCAGCTGTTCGAGGTCGACCGAGTATCGCCTCTTGAGTTTCCTGCCCCAGCGGTGATAGCATGCGGTAAATCTTCTTGGGGCTTTCGGGTCCGGCACCAACTGGGCCCTGCAACCTGTTCACCACGGACTCGTTAGCAGGAAGATCGCCTTGCCCCAGGCGATCCGTTTCGTGATTCGCCGCCCCGCCGACTCTGTGGGTCAATTAGAATTGGACCGATGGACACCACGACTCTTTCGGCAACGGACCTGGAGGCAATCGCCCGCCAGCTACAGTTGCAGCCTCATCAGTGTCGGGTCACTGTGGAATTGCTGGACGAAGGCAATACGGTGCCCTTCATTACTCGATACCGCAAAGATCGCACGGGTGGATTGGACGAAGAGAAGATTCGTCAAATTCAGGAGGCGGTTGAGCTCAAACGGCAAATCAATGATCGCCGCGAGCGGATTCTGCGTTCGATTCAATCGCAGGGAGCGCTGACGCCCGATCTCGAGCAGCGGATTCATGCGGCCAGCTCGCTGAAGATTCTCGAAGATCTTTACCTGCCGTACCGTCCAAAGAAGCAGACCTTGGCCACCGCAGCGCGCGAGCGGGGCTTAGAACCCCTGGCCCGAGAGATCCTCGATGGAGATCCCGCGGCGGAAGATCTCCATGCGCGGTGTGAGCAGTTCATCGATCCGGAGAAAGAACTGCCAAGTGGAGCCGAGGTGCTGGCCGGTGCGCGTCATATCCTCGCCGAGATCCTCAGTGAGCGGGGGGATTTGAGATCGCTCGCACGCCGGCATCTTTGGGGTGGCCGAATCGTCAGTAAGCGGATTGAGCAGGAGAGTCCAGAAGCGGCAGCCGACGACGAAGAAGACTCGGAGGCCACGGATTCGAGTGCGGAGGCCCAGGCGGAGGACGTGGTCGTCTCGGGCGAGGCGGACGCGGCGACTTCGGCCGGCGAGGAGTCAGGAGCAGCGGCTTCTTCCGGCGGAGAGGATTCGTCCTCCGAGGAGCCGGCTGCCACCGCCGAGCAAAATCCTCCGCCAGCGGAGGCACCTGCGGCGACCGAAGTCGCGGTAGATGCGACGCGCTCGGTTTCGGACGAACAACTCGAGACTCCGTCGGATGAGTCGACGCCGGAACCCCCGGCGACTGAGGCCGACACGTCGCCGACTTCCACCGATTCGGCCTCACCGTCGGCGATGGAACAGCAGGCGGAGGATGCGCCGCCGGATCCGGTTGATCCCGATTCGAGCGAAACCAGTTCTGCCGAGCCGGCCTCCGCGGAGACGGACGCGGCGTCGACCGCTTCATCGACTTCCGATGAGCCCGTCAAGTCGAGTGGACGACTCCAACCCAAAGGCAAAGTTGCAGCACGCGGTCCGCTCGCCTCAAAAGCGGCCCGACTTTCCCTCGCCGAAGATCGACGCCGAGCCCGACGCGAAGCCCGACACCGGAAACGGCAGAAGTTGGAGCAATCGTTCAAGGACTACTTCGCCTATTCCGAACCACTCAAAAAGTTGCCGCACTATCGAGTCTTGGCGCTGAATCGCGGTGAGCGGTGCAAGGTTCTCCGCGTGAAGATTCAGTTCGACTTTGACAGCCTCAAGCAGGCCGCGGAGCAACTCGTTGTTCCGGAGGGACATCGGCATGCGGAGTTGCTGCGGAGTGCGTTGCAGGACGCCCTCGGGCGACTGGTCGTTCCCAGCATCGAGCGGGAGATTCGCCGCGAATTGACCGAACGCGCGGAGCATCATGCGGTCAAGGTGTTTGCCCAGAACCTGCGCAAGCTGTTGCTCCAGCCGCCACTATGTGGACACCGTGTCTTGGCGATTGATCCGGGATTCCGGAGTGGATGTAAACTGGCGGTCTTGGATGAATTCGGAGATCTGCTGGACCATTCCTTGATTCATGTTATCGGGCCCGCCGATCGGGTGCAGCAGTCGATGCAGAAGCTGGGAGAGCTGATTCAGCAGCACAAGATCGGCGTCGTGGCCTTGGGAAATGGAACCGCTTGCCGCGAGACGGAGCAGTTCGTTGCGGAGGTGCTCGCGCAGCATCTCGCGGATCGAGAGGTTCATTATTTAATCGTCAATGAGGCGGGGGCGAGTGTTTACTCCACGAGTCAGGTGGGTCGGGAGGAGTTGCCGAATTGTGACGCGACGGTCCGCGGAGCAGTTTCGATTGGGCGTCGTGCGCTGGATCCGCTTTCCGAATTGGTCAAGATCGATCCCGCCAGCATCGGAGTCGGCCTGTATCAACATGACGTGAAGGGCAAGCATCTGCGCAATTCGCTGGATGCGGTTGTCGAATCGTGTGTGAATTACGTGGGCGTGGATGTGAATTCCGCAAGTCCCGCACTACTCCGGGCGGTATCGGGCTTGAACCAATTGACGGCCCGCCGAATCTACGAATACCGGCAGCAGAATGGTCCCTTCCGCTCCCGCGAACAACTGCGCGATGTGCCTGGAATTGGCGAGGCGACATTTGTGCAGGCCGCGGGCTTTCTGAAGATTCCCGATGGAGACAATCCGCTGGACGCGACTTGGATTCATCCGGAGAGCTATCCCGTTGCTCAACGTGTGCTGGAGGAGATCGGGTGTGACGTGACGCAATTTGTGCGACGCCGTCGAAAACCGGTTGCGGCGGTGGAACCGCCTCCCGTCCCCACGGCCGATTCCGTTGAAACGCCCGATGCCACCGCTCCGGCCGGTAGCGATGCGGGCAGTGATGCGGGCAGCGAGTCGGGAACGATTCCCGCCGACGCGGTGGGGGCTGACGAATCCTCGAAGGGACAGGGCGAGATCGAGGCGGCGCCGAACGAGCAGCCCGCCGAAACCGCGAGCGAACCGGCGGAGGCAGAACTCGCGTCATCGAGTGAGGACGCTCTGCTCACCGACGCGGAACAACCGGAGATTCATTCGGCCGACGAATCGTCTCCGTCTCCAACACCGGACGAGACCCATCCGTCGGACCCTGCCGGAGCATCGACCGGAGAGCCTGCGGCAACGCCGACGTCCGATGATTCCGCAGCCTCGGTCGACGAATCGGCTGTTGCTGCCGAAGAGGATTCCGCTCCCGTCGACGTGACGGTCGATGCGGGGCTGCTCGAGCGGTTGCACGGTCTCGATGTGCCGTCTCTTGCGGAGAGACTATCCGTGGGGGAACTGCTGCTCAAAGATATCCTTGCCTCACTGGCTCGGCCGGGGCGCGATCCTCGGGATGAACTCCCGCCCCCCGTGTTTCGACGCGAAATCCTCAAGCTGGAACATCTCAAGCCCGGCATGGAACTCTGCGGCACCGTGCTGAACGTCGTCGATTTTGGTGCCTTCGTCGACATCGGATTGAGCGATAGTGGGTTGATTCATGTGAGCCGCCTGGCGGATCGTTTCGTGAGCGATCCCCATGAAGTGGTCAGCGTGGGCGATGTGCTGAACGTTTGGGTTGTCGATGTGGACGAGAAACGCAGGCGTGTTTCGTTAACCGCCATTCAACCGGGAACGGAGCGTCCGCGTCCGCCGAAGCAGGAGCGTCGACCGCGTCGCGAGCCGTCGGGACCCCCGCGGAAACCGCGGCGAGATCGGGAACGTGAGAAGACCGGCAAGGTGACGGCCAGATCGCGTCGTGCCTCGGGTGCTTGGCAGGGAAAACCGAAAGCCAAACCGGTCGCGCCCATTACAGAAGCCATGGCCGAGGGGCGTGAGCCGATGCGTACGTTCTCGGACCTTCAGCAGTTCTTTCAACGTCGGCAGCGAAAGTCGGATGGGCCTGAACCCAAGGATCCGCCGCCCAGCGGAGCTTCTGATTCCGATTGATTTCGACTTCTGTTGCCACCTCCGGATGACGGCCCGGTTTCCAACCCACGGCCCGGGTTGCTCGACCGGCTACACTCGCAAGATATCATGGCACTGCTTTATCACGACCGGTGTTTTCTCGAGCATGAAACGGGGCGACACCCCGAATGCGCAGAACGATTGCGACAGATCGATCGGCATTTGTCTGCCTGCGGACTGTTGGACGCGTGTCGCCGACCGGAATTTGACGCGGTCACACCCGAGGTTCTGCAACTCGTCCACACGGCAACTTATATCGAGAGCGTGCGTCAGTTCGCGTCCCATGGGGGCGGGATGCTTGATCCGGATACGATTGTCAGTCCGCGATCGTACGATGTTGCGCTGCGCGCCGTCGGGGCGGCCTGCGATGCGGTGCAACGCGTGGTTGCCGGCGAGGACCGGGCGGCGATCTGCTTACCGCGGCCTCCGGGGCACCATGCCTTGCACAATAACTCGATGGGCTTCTGCCTGTTCAACAACATCGCTGTCGCTGCGCGCCTAGCGACGTCGCATTTGCAGATTGACCGGGTGTTGATCGTCGATTGGGATGTGCACCACGGGAACGGGACGCAAGACACTTTCTGGCGAGACGAACGGGTCGGATTCCTGTCGATTCATCGTTCCCCCTTTTTTCCCGGAACGGGGGATGCCGACGAGACGGGTGCCGGACCCGGCCTGGGCATGACGGTCAATTTACCGGTTCAATTCGGCGTCGATCGTCATGAGTATCTGAAACGATTTCGGCTCGAACTCGATCGGTTCGCCTCGCGGTTCCGTCCGGACCTGGTTCTGATCAGCGCCGGTTTCGACACCCATCACCAGGATCCACTTGGTTCGCTCGGCTTGGAAACCGAAGATTTTTCCACTCTGACCGACGATGTCCTGCAAGTGGCCGACAGTTATGCGCAAGGGCGCATCGTCAGTATCCTCGAGGGGGGATACAACACGCACGTGTTGCCGTTTTGTGTGGAAACGCACCTGCGGCAGTTGCTGCGTCACGCGGGTTAGAAGAACACATCGATCCCCAAGAATCCGCCGTGGTAGAACAAGGTGGATTCATCGAGTGAGCCCGAACTGGTGAAGAGGTCGAAGTTGGCGGATTGGTTGGGAGCCAAGCCCACGCCATCCAGGAAGATTCCCTGATAACCGATCCGCAGGTCGGCGCGGGGTCCCATGGGAATCAACAGGCCGAACGCGACGTCGCCCACGAACGCGACCTCGTCTTCGTCATCAATGAACTGCAGCAGATTCCCGTTGTTCATTGCTTCGGCCATCACATCCGCGTTGTTGTAATAGACGCCCGCCTTCAACGTGCTGAAAAGGTGGGAACGACGGATGGTCAGCAGGATCAGGTCGGCACCGCCCTGCAGGCCGTAGAGATCATTGTCGGTGCTGGAGAAATAACCGCCGTCCTCATCGCGAATGTCGAACCGCTCTTTGAGCTCCAGCACGCGGAACCCACCCAGTAAAGCGACACGGTCGCCGAACCGGCGGCGGATGTTCATCTCTCCGGAACGCAGTCGTGATGCGTAGCTGGCCTCGAAAGTCTCCGAGAATTCGCTCGGGATCCCGCCAAAGAAGGGAAAGACGATGCCGTCTTCGCTCGTGCGCGACCGTTCCGCGACAAACCGATCGGTACCCAAATAGCCGAACTCGAGGTCGTACCCACCCTCGTTGAAGAAGATCAGTCCCAACCGCACGCCCGCTTCCCCGGATGGGTTCAGCTGATCGAGGTTAAGCAACTCTTCTGCTGTCCCGGCGTCGTAGAACAAACCTCCGCTGTCCGCGCCGTCGCGGCTAAGGATCAGCAAGTCGGCCGTGAACTGCAAATGGGGTGCGGAGCACGAATTGCAGTCTCCCGGAAGCATGCAACTCCCGCCCGTCGATTCCGGTGCGGCGACCATGGCGGATGGCCCGGGCCACGTCAGATCAGGACTCTGTGCCAGTAAGGTCGTGGCCAGCACGGCCAGAATCAGGGCGCTCAGCCCGATGGTTCGTTCTGCAGACACCGTCGGCCTCCTTGCCTCCGCGAAGATGGAAATGCCGCGGCCGCCGTTGTGCCGGGCAATGTCGTCCGTGATGCTTTATCGGCGCCAAGTGCTCGCGATAGCTACAGTCGGACAGATGGTCTGCGTAATCCGTAGAGATTGTCTATCTTCCGCGCCGCGGAGCGGTGTGGGAGATAGGCTGGAGGCTGGAGGCTGGAGGCTGGAGGCTGGAGGCTGGAGGCTGGAGGCT
>CAZFWV010000389.1:0-6183 GCA_964522605.1 uncultured Pirellulaceae bacterium | reverse complement strand
AGACCGCGCACAGGCATTCGCCCCACTTGACCTGAAATGGTGGTTAAGTCCGTTGCAGTCGATCTTGGAAGAATTTGCCGCGACGGCGAGCGGCGAGATTCGTCGTGATTTCTGGCGGTCGATCTTCAAGTTCGAGAGTCTGAGCGGTGGTGATAGGATCACGGGCTGGATCACCGCCTTCTTCCCGTACCTGCAGGACCAAGACGGTCAGCCGACGGTAAAGAGCAGCTGGCTGGCACGACGCGGAGCAAAACGAAAGAGAATCCTATCCGGGGAGTGGGATCTGCAGGAATTCGACAGAGGAGGCATTCGATACGGCGACTTTCCGAGCAGACTTGCGCGGGCGCCCTTTAGGCGGAATTACCTCGGCAGAGATTTCGCCATGGAGTTCCTCGGTGGATTTGTCGGCATTGCACAAGATCCGACAAGCTTGGCTCTGAGACCCGAGATTGGCTGGGTGATTCGTCACGCGACAGACACGCGGTAAAGAAGAGATTTCTTCTGCGCCGTCGAAGCAGCACGAGAGCATTCCCATGGAAACCGCGATCACGATTCGAAGGCGCCCTTGGCTGGCTGCGTTATTGAGCATGCTCGCTGGCGGGCCGCTTGGGCAAGTCTATTCGGGCAGCCTTCTCCGTGCAGTGGTGCTCTGGCTTATCGGGGCATTGCTGCTTCCTTTGTTGGCCTATGGTTCGATCCTGTTGCCGCTGGGGCGAGCGAGCTATTGGGTGCTCTGGGTGCCGATGCTGGCCTTTCCGATCTATGTCATCTGTGATGCGTTCGTCCTTGCACGGCGAAATCGCGACGCGCCTCTCAAGGCATACCAGCGGTGGTGGGTTTATCCGCTGATCGTCGCTCTGATGTGGATCACGAATGCTGCGTTTCGCGATGCGATTCGGACGTTCGTGGTTGAGGCATTTGTCATCCCAACACGGTCCATGTCGCCGACGATTCTTCCCGGCGATCGGATTCTCGTCGACAAGCTCGGGTGTCGTCTCGATCGCCTGCGGCGGAATGATGTCGTGGTCTTCCGCAGCGCAGACGTGGACTCGCCGTTGTATGTCATGCGCGTGGTGGGTTTGCCCGGTGACGAGATCGCGATTCGGAATGAGCAGGTGCTTCTGAACGGATCCAAGTGGGACGATCCACACGCTTTTTTTGACAGTGAATTGCCTCTCTATCCCGAACTCTCCGATCTTGACGCGATCAAGATTCCCGCAACCGCGTTCTTCGTCCTTGGCGACAACCGTCGCCTGGCGAGGGATAGTCGCATCCTCGGTCCGATTCCGTCTTCGGACCTCCGCGGCAAGGCACGCATCATTTATTGGTCCTTGGAACGTACCTTTCCCGACCCACAGGACACAACACACTACGAGCTGGGACCCGTTCATTGGGAACGGATGGGAACTCGGCTGGATTGAGGATCATTTCCCGGATGCAAGGGCGTGCTACGGCGGTTGGCCGCACCCGTCCAGTCGGGGCCCAAGCGTGAGGTCCCATCGTCCGACCGCTACAATATGGTCGCCATCTCAGTCATCGATACGGAGCGCATTTCAGTAACGCAAAAGACAGCAGCCACCTAAGCGACGATCCGAGGCATACGATGTCAAAGTTGCAGATCACTCTTGCGGCAATTGATGCTGCGCTCGCCGATGCGTGGCAGCGCTGGTGCGGCGATTTGCCGTTCGTTTCCGTTCACCGCGGATCGATATTTGACGTTTCCGCGGATGCGATCGTAAGTCCTGCCAATAGCTTTGGGTTCATGGATGGTGGGATCGATCGACTCTACCTCGAGCGGTACGGCAATTCACTTCAAGACCGCGTACAAGATCAGATCAGAACGGAGTGCGCAGGTGAATTGCTCATCGGTGCCGCGATTATTGTCGAAACCAAACATGAGTCAATTCCGTATCTGATCACCTCACCAACGATGCGTGTCCCGATGGTTCTCCGTTCAACAATTAACCCGTTTCTTGCGGCGCGGGCGATCTTCCTGCTTATCCGGGATGGCGTCTTCACTTCGGGCCAGCAAGCTGGTCAGCCGATTCATGAACACGTAAAGTCGGTTGTGATCCCCGGCCTCGGCACGGGCGTCGGACGTGTTCCTCCGGTTCAATGCGCCAAACAGGTCCGGGCCGCGATCGAAGATGTCGTGATGGGCAAGTTCATGTTTCCGCAGTCGACGTCGCAGATTCGTCGGCGGCATGATCGGCTAATCGAATCGTAACCTGACAAATCGCTCCCTCGGAGCGGTGGATGCGCACGTTTTCAGCATGGGAGAGTCGCCGGCCGCCGCCCGATTAGCCCGGTGGCTAACGCCGAATCCTATACGATCCACTCTTGGATGGCCCGACAAACTCGATGCGTCTCTCGCTGCGCAAGCGATCGAGCCCACGCTTGATCTTCCGCAGGGGGCAGCCAAGCCGTTCCGCGATGGCCGGAGCACGCAGTTGCTCACCTTTGCGAAGCTCCGCGAGAATCCGCTCGTGCAACTTCTTCTCCGGAGCGTCGATTAGGTCAGCCTCGGTATCACACGCTCCGACCGCCGCGTCTTCGGCGTCGCGGGCAAAGATCCATTCGTTCAGTCGATAACGACTGACGAACTACGCTGGGTGACCTGCCCACGGCGAGCACTCTACTGGATCGCTTCCTACACAATGCCGAAGTGATTACCTTCGCGAGCCCCAGCTAACGACTGCGATACCGAAATGGATGAAACAAACCGGACAAAACGCTTACCCGGGCGTCGCAGGATTCGGAGCAGACAGAAGAACAAACATAGGCTGATCGAAACATGAGCCATGCGGTCGTCTCTGGCACAACCACCACATCCGTTCTCGGCCCTACTACTCGGGCTTGTCAAAGGTCTTACTGCGATTTCTCTGACTACACAGCTTGATCCTGGTCACGCCGTGTTTTCATTTCTATGAACGGCCGGAACGGCATCGCCTCTGAAGTCCCAGCAGGCCAACTAGTCCAGTCAGACAAATGACGGCTGAGGAGGGTTCGGGTACGAAGATGAATTGGAATGCGTTCGCGGAATTATTTCGGCTTGTGGCAACAAGTGCATTGACATTTGAGGCAGTAACAGTGCTTGTCACCGGATTGGATACCTCAAAATCGAATGGTTCACCATCACCAATGAATCCTCCTGCAAATATGTCGAGCAGGAGGTTTCCCTGGGAGGGTTCGTAGACAAAAGGAGATTGGAATTCGATCACGTAGTCAAAGTCCTTCGGCCCACCCGCGGGGCCGGTGTTATTGGTAGACCAGGTGATGGGACCATCGTAGACGATGGTTTCATCTGGTCCGATGTTCTCGGCGAAGACGAGACTTGATTGATTAAGTGCTACGTCTGTCGTTGACAATCGCAGCTCAAAGCTGTCCCATGTGCTCGTGCTGGGTGAGGTTAGACTGCCGTCGGGCCGCAGTCGCATCCCGGTTATCTGGCGATGTGTCTCAGGGAGTGACAAGAATTGGCTCGCCAGCATGACCGTTTGAATTCTGAATCCGTTGGGATACGAACCAGTCGGGTCGCTGCCTCCGTCTCCCTCCGTGGTTTCCAATTGATTCGGCACAACAACCTTGAATTCCTGCCCGGAGCTGGGGCAGGTTCCGATACATATCAATGGGATGACTAAGCATGCAAGGGGGCTGCGGATCATGGTACAGTCCTCCGAGTCCAATCCGTCGGCGATGCCGCGGTTCGATTTGTCAACGGATCCCATCACGTGAAACTAGTTCATTCCATCATTGAAAACTGCGATATTGGCGTCTTCGCAAGGTCAAGAAGCCAAGCACTGCGGTGATGCCCAGAACGGCAGAGGATGGTTCAGGTACTGGCGAAAACACGAACTGATAGATGGATCCACCGAGACCGCCAATCGAGGCACTCTCATCTGCCGGAAAACCGCTACGTGTTGTCATCCATTCCATTACGGTGTCGCCTGTCGCGCAACATGTATCCAACGGCATGATGGAGAAAGGTCTGTTCCATGTGAAGTCGATCAGTAGATTGCCTTGGGATGGATCGTAATAGAATGGCGTCACGAAATCGATGGCAAGGTCAAAATCTCGCGGTCCTTCAAGAGGCCCAGCATTATTGGTGGAAAGTGTTAGTGTGCCATCGTAGACGAGAGTTTCGTCCGACCCAACGTTGTCAGCAAATGTGCGGCTGAGACTTCCGGGGCCTTGATTTGTCGTCGAAAGTCGCATTTGGAAATCTTGCCAGATTCGCGTGCCTGGGGACGTAACGCTTGCGTCGGGTCGCATTCGTACGCCTGTGATCCACCGGTGCGTCTCCGGAAGACCGGAAAAAGTCTCTCCACCGAGGTGAACCTGCTGAGATCTGGAAGCACCAAAGCCGGTTCCACTCAGTCCTTCGCCTTCCTGGTCTTCAAAAGACGACGGGTACACGAAATTGATCTCTTGACCAAGCACGGGCACGAAAAACAAGACAATAAAGACCGGTGCAAACATGTACGGCAAAATACGGTTGAGTTGCTGTCGCGTCATCATTCGTTCTCCTTTCATGCCCAATATCCCATTCCTAATCTCACGGGCCTGATTGCGTCTGATACTCACACCGGCCTCCCGATATGAGTAAACCAAACAGTCCCATGGAGCAGAGGATGATCGAAGATGGTTCCGGCACAAAAATGAACTGGACAATTGTCGTGGACCGATCACCTACATTGGCGATGTCGCTCAAAGGGTTTCCCGTACTTCCGATCCATTGAGAGTACTGCTCCCCTTGATAGCAGCATTCGTCGACTCCCAGGCTCGTGAAGGGCGAAAACCACGCCATATCGACCAAGAGATTGCCCTGATTCGGATCATACTTGAAAGGCGTCTGAAACAGAAACTCTTGATCGAATTCTCTTGGCCCTTCGAGGGGACCGCTGTTCATCGTGGAAACGGTGTGGGGACCTTCAAAAACGATTATTTCATCTGGACCCGCGTTGTCCGAGAATCGTGTCGAGAGTTGACCGGGCTCGGCGACAGTCGTAGAGAGCTTTATGATCAGATTATCAACAGCTGACGATCCTCCCGTGATCACGCTGTTGTCCGGTCGCCAGCGGAATCCGGTGATGGTTTGGTGTGATTCTGGAAGCTGGTTCAAGAATTGATCTGCTCTGTATACGATCTGGTTTCGCCCCTGTTGGAAGATGTCGCCTCCGGGAAATCCATCGGGTCCTTCTTCATCCGCGTAGCCCGAGGGAAATACGATTTCAACGTGTTGCCCCGAGGAGTGGGCAAAAAGGAGTGCGACAAAAAGAACCGCGAGAGAATAGCAGAAGATGTGTGGAGTTCGTTGTCGCGGCATGCCTTTGTCTCCCTTTCGCGAGCAAGTCCCAAGTTCTAATCGCAAAATCTCAATCCAGCAAAAAACGTCAGCTCATCCACATCCCCAACCTGCGTAACAGGGCGGTTCAATCCGTGGCCGATGCTGACGTTTGATTCACGAGCTGCTCCGATCGATTTTGGGTGATCGTGCAGTGTCTGTTGTGTGTTGCGTTCTCCTAACTGTCAAGACAACAAAAGGAGAAAGACGAAGGGTTTGTAATTGCTACCGCGGGACTGCGTTTTCAAATGGCGTTGATTCATGTGCTGACCCGAAGAATTCGCGTCGCGATGAAAGGCGCAATCGGAAACAGCGAGGTCCATCTACTGGACCTAGATCAATGTGCAGCACCGGAATGCTGGGTCGGCGTTCAAGGACGACATCGACATGCTCAACGACGGGAAAACCGCAGCAGCAACGTGGCAGATCATGAATTGTGAACGGGATGTCCCCGAATGAGTTCCGCTAACGCCGAATTCGATACGACCCGCTCTTGGAGGGCCCGACAAACTCGATGCGCCCCTCGGCACGCAAGCGATCGAGCCCGCGCTTGATTGTCCGCAGCGCGCAGCCAAGCCGCTCCGCGATGGCGGGAGCGCGCAGTTGCTCACCCTTGCGAAGCTCCGCGAGAATTCGCTCGTGCAGGTCCGTTTCCAGATCGTCGGTTGAGATAGCTTGAGATTTGCGTGCTTCGGTTGCTGCATCTTGGGCATCGCGGACAATGATACATTCGTTCAGCCGATACCCAGGTCCACCGCTGCGGAGAATATCCTGCGGGCCGCAAAGGAGACTCTGCTGCGCACGAAGAACCTCGGTCACATGGCGGCGGAAATCGCGCA
>CAZFWV010000388.1:0-6219 GCA_964522605.1 uncultured Pirellulaceae bacterium | reverse complement strand
TGGTCGTATGCCCCATGTGCGCCAAGATCACCGGTGTGCAAGCGGACGAGCTCGCTCCCGGGATTGAGATGATCGAGGATCGGAAGCAGATCTTCGATTCCCTGCACGCGAACTCGGTGGTCTTCTCGTACTAGCCTTTGTCGAAAATACCATGGTCAACATAGGCCGACTTGTCTCAAGTCGGCCTACAGCATGGAGACGAAGCTTAACACGGCCGCTGATTATCAGGCAGACTATGCCGACTCACTTCGCGCAGAATTGCGATTCGTCATTTACGTGACTACTCCTTCGCATCCTTCCGATTGAGCACGGATGGGCGTTGATTCCCGCCACTGAAAGGGGCATCCGGTGAAGACAATCGGACTGATTGGCGGTATGAGTTGGGAGTCGTCCATCGAGTATTACCGAATCATCAACGAGATGGTCAAACAGCGACTCGGTGGACTCCACTCTGCCAAGTGCATCATGTACTCGGTCGATTTCGCCGAAATCGAGCCACTTCAACGCGCCGGGCGCTGGGATCACGCCGCGGAGCACATGGTCCGTGCAGCGCTGTCCGTGGAGGCTGCCGGAGCCGCTTTCCTCGTCCTGTGCACGAATACCATGCATAAGACGGCGGGCGAAATCGAAAGACAGGCTTCGATCCCGCTGCTCCACATCGCCGATGCAACGGCGCAGAAGATCCGGGACCAGGCTCTGACCTGCGTGGGACTTCTGGGAACACGCTTTACGATGGAAGACGACTTCTACAAGGGACGTCTGGTCGACAAGCATGCTCTTTCCGTGATCGTTCCCGACGATGCGCAGCGGGGGATTGTGCATCAAGTCATCTACGAGGAACTCTGCCTCGGTGTGATCGATCCTGCATCCAGGCAGAAATACGTCGATATAATGGAAGCACTTGTGGACCAAGGCGCCCAAGCGATCATCCTTGGGTGCACAGAGATCGGACTGCTGGTTCGGTCGAGCGACTGCCGAGTGCCCGTGTTTGATACAACGAAGATTCACGCCGAGGCGGCGGCGGAGTTCGCGTTGAGATGAGATTAGCGTTTCCCATCTCGCGGATGAAATTCGTAACCGGCCCGAAGAGGCTGCACGATGACGAGGATATTTCCAAGCATGCTGCTGCTGGCAGCGATGGTCTCTACGGTTGTTGCAGCCGACATCGACTTTGATGCGGATTCGACGACTGCCGGCGATTTGCCTGCCTATCGGATCGTGACGCCGACGGCCACGTATGTTCTCGAAAAGACGGGCGCGGGTCTCTCCAGCATCATTGATCGCGACGGTCACGACTGGCTGAGCTTCGATCCGCAACCCGATAGCCGGGCCGCCGGCGAATACCGCGGCTTCCCGAATGCCGTGCATCAGCAGGCGGGAAACTACTTTCATCCGAAGAACAAGGCAACTGATCCAGCAACAACCACCGTGTTGTATGCGGGGCCGGACCGCGTGACAATCACCGCCGTCTCTCAGAACAGCCTCTGGGAAAGCCGCTACGATTTCTTGCCGTCCCATTGCACGTTCACGATGTCTCGGATACCGCGCGACAAGCGCTACTGGATCCTGTACGAAGGAACGCCCGGCGGGCAGTACGACGACAGCGACTGGTGGTTCACTTCGGCGCAGGACCTGCGGCAGCCGCTGACCACGCCGCACGAGGGTGACATTCCGGCGCCCGAGTGGATCGCCTTCGGAGACGAACGGTTGAACCGAGTCCTCTATCTGCTGCACCACACGGATGACGACAAGCCGGATTGCTTCTACCAGATGAACCGCCAGATGACCGTGTTCGGCTTCGGTCGACGCGACATCGAAAAATATCTCGAGAAAGTACCTGACAGTTTCACAATCGGATTCCTGGAGACGACGAATCACGCGGACGTGAATCGAGCGATGCGAAATCAGCTCCAGTTGAGATCGCAGAACAAAATCCCGTGCGCGAGCGTCGCACTGGCCCAGGGCGAAAGCGATCCCACGTCGGAACGCAAGAGCAGCGCGACCGGCAATCCGCCCGAGTCCCACGGCGCAACCGCCTTCGTGGAAAACATGCACGTGCGGGTCAGTTGGGGGCATCGCGCGCCCGCTGCACAGGACCGCTCTGTCCGCTTCGAGGGTGCGAACCTCGATGTGAACGACGTGCGAGCGATTGACACGGAAGTGGGCGATACCCTGACTACCAATGTGTTTCAGACGCGGGCTGGTGGTGGAGATGTCGACGGCGCCGACCTGAGACTCTCGTTCGAAGATCTTGCCGTGCAAAATGTAGAGAGCGTCCATAGTACTTGGGCGTACCTTCTCGAGCACGGTGACGCCGGCGCCACCCGGCGACTCAAGCAGGATCCCGCGTACCGTCCCGATCCCAGAAAACTGACGATTCGGCTCAACGATTCGGGTACGCGTGGTTTCAGCTTGACGGTGGACCAGTTGCGCGCCCATCGCGCGTTCTGGCTGCCGGAATCGGACGTGTTTGTCTCGGTCGGCGGCAATCCCATCAACTTCGACGAACATCTCGCTTCGCTTGCGGGCCAACGAGTTCTGGACCGTGTTGCGGAGGGACCGGAAGCCACACGGTCGGAGTGGACCGGTCGGTGGGCGGACTTCGGTGATCCGAACCAACCGAATGCGGGCCACGAAACGAACTGGCTCGGGAGCCAGGGACATCTTACGGGACTGATTGCCCGACATGGATCGCTCTATAAGTTTGGTGTCGATCGCTGGGGGCGCGTCCGTCCCGACTTTGCCTCGCCACACAAGTTCCGCTTCGATCCCCTCTGGGAAAGTGCGGGGTGGAATGGGCAGCGGATCATCGACGGTCTGCCTATACTCGTTACGGAAGTCAGCGACGGAGATCAACAGTATCGCGTGGAGCAATTTGCCGCGCCGCTGCGGAGTGGTTTGCCTGAGCGCCGTGGCGAAGTCGCGAGCGTCGTCTGTACGACGGTCCGGCATCGAGGACCGGGTCCGTTCCACATGAGCTTTCGGCTGGCGACGGAGCGCAAGGACCGCCATCCCCAGTTGCGGGAACTCGACGGCCGCTGGTGCGTTGTCGATCGCGAGACGGACGCCGTCTGGCTGATGATCGAACCAGAGCGCACCTTGACGGTCAGAACGCGAGCGGTGGCCGACGGCGACGACCCGCACGTGATCTTCGACTGTGTCGGGTCCGCTGCGGGTAACGCACAGCGCGCCGTCGTGATCAAGTTGGCCTCACCCGTGGTCACGGCCGAGGATGTCGAGCAGTTGGCAGAGCTGGATGTCGCGAAAGTCCGCGCCGAAGTCGTTGCGTACTGGGAGGACTGGCTAGCGCGCGGTGCGCATTTTGAGGTACCCGAGCAAGTTGTCAACGATCTGTTCCGTGCGAATCTCTGGCATGCGCTCTTACTTCCGCGCCATCGCACCGACGAGCAGGGCGTCGATCGCATCGACCTGCCCTATTCGAATTTTGCCTACGGCCAGCTCAATGCGGACTGGCCGATCAATCAGGCGGTTTATGTGGACTACATGCTCCACGGACTGCGGGGATACTTCGATGTAGCGGACGAGGAGCTTGCCGCAATGTATCGCTCGCAGCAGCAGCCCAACGGGCGCGTCGGCGGTTACGCGGACTGGGGTGTCTATTCTCCGGCGATGCTCTACACCGTTGGCCAGAACTTTCTGTTGTCCGGTGATCGAGCCGGCTTCGAACGTCAGCTGCCCGCTTCGCTGAGGGCGGCCGACTGGTGCCTCGGAGAAATCGCCAAGGGGCAGGACCATCGGGAAGCCCCCGGCCTGATTGTCGCGCCGCTCAATGACCTAACCCACGATGCGCGAGCCTGGGCATTCCCGAACGCCTACTTCGTCGCCGGATTGGAGTTGTTTGCGCACGCATTGAACGAGTACGGGCATTCGCGCGCCGGCGAGATCCGCGACGCTGCTCGGCAGATGCGCGCGGACGTCGAACGCGCCTTTGCCCGGGCAAGCGTGCAATCTGCCGCTGTGCAATTGGCCGACGGCACCTGGAGCAATTACGTGCCGTGCGATGCCATGACGCCACGTCGGCTGCTCGATGTCTGGTACCCGACGGATGTCGATTGTGGTGTTGTGCATCTCGCCCGTTTACGTGCCATCGACGCGGGTGGCTGGCTGACGACGGCGATGCTGCACGATCACGAGGACAACCTCTATCTCAACCAATGGGGGATGGCGAACGAGCCGGTCTATAACCAGCAGGGCACGGCTTACCTATTGCGAGATGAACCGAAAGCGGCGATACGTGCCTTCTACAGCATGATGGCCTGCGCATTCTCGCACCACCAACTCACGCCGCTGGAGCATCGCTGGGCGTGGGGACAGTATTACATGCCGCCCAGTACTGACGGGGCGTGGTTCGAATTGTATCGCAAGATGCTCGTTCACGAGTGGGGCGGAGAGCAATTACTGTTGCTCCAGGCCACACCGAGACAGTGGTTGGAGGATGGGAAACAGATCCGCATTGAACGCGCGCCGACGTGGTACGGTGTGCTCGATCTTCAGGTTGCCAGCCGGGCCGACCGCGGCGAAATCTTGGCGACTGTTCGCTTGACGCCCCGCAAGAAACCCGCTGCGCTGCTGCTTCGACTGCGTCACCCGCACGGAAAACCCATCCGCACTGTTCTTGTTAACGGGCAGGCATGGAATGACTTCGATGTGGAGCAAGAGTGGGTCCGGATCCCCGCTCCCTCAGTTGATCGCTACGAGATCGTGGCACGTTACTGAGCGACCTGACAGGGGAACTGCCGCGCGGAGTACGTAGTTGATCATGGCAGGAGATCTCGAATGACACGCATTCTTTTCTCGCGACGTTCAGGCTGGTGGCGCAAAGCTCTCATCTCGACATTCATTGCGATCACGGTGATCGGTGTGGCAAACGCCGATGAACCGATTCGATTGCGGGTCGACTTTTCCCGTCCGGAAGGGACTTGGAACATGCCCGCGCTGGCGCTCGGGCAAGGAGGACTCCAAAGCGACCCGATGATCGAGCCGCACATCAAAGAACTCCGTCAGCTTCGTCCACGCACGATCCGGTTGTTTCTGAGCGAGTACTACCGCATTTACCCGGATCATGGCCGCTACGACTGGAGTCGACTCGACCGCGAGTTGCGCGCCGTCCGCGCGGCTGGTGCACGGCCGACGCTGGCCCTGGCAATGAAACCGCCGGTGCTGTATCCCACGGTGGACCATTTCACGGTGCATCCGAACGACTATGAAGAGTGGGAGCGACTTTGCGAATCGCTGGCCAGACATTGTCGCGAGGAAGGTTTTGGTGTCGCGGCATGGGAGGTCTGCAATGAGCCGGACATCGGGGAAATGGGGGGCACGCCGCACTACTTTCGCAGCGCGGAGGATTACAATCGATTCTACACGCATACCGTAACGGCGCTGCTGCGCGGGGACCCCGAGGCGCAGGTCGGGGGGCCCGCGGTTGCATCGGCGGACAGTTTTCTGGTCGAAGGGCTCATCGAACACTGCGCGACGAACAACGTACCGCTCCACGTCCTTTCCTGGCATCTCTATTCGGACTCGCCCGAGGCCCACGCGGGCAACATTACGAAGCAACGTGCCCGCCTGGCGAAATACCCGCAGCTCAAAGATGTCAAGCTGTTCATTTCCGAATGGAACATGGACCTGATGCGGCCCAACCTCGCTCCAGGATTTCAGCCCTGTTTCGTGCTCGAAACGATGCGCCGCTATGCCGAGGCGAAGCTCGACATGGCGGCGTACTACCACATCCGCGATTGCTTCGTCGATCCGGCCGACTTTGACTGGATGTCGCCCGGTGGTCGTCGGTTCATGGGTCACTGGTGGAACACGATGCCCCAATACAGCGCGCTGTTCGATCATCACGGCCGCGTGCGGCCTTCCTGGTATGCCTTTCGCTTGCTCGGTCAGCTCGACGGGGCACGGTATGCGGTTGAAGGCGAGCGATCGGGTATCCGCGCAATCGCTGGCGAGCGGGAGGGCTACAAGCACGTGATCATCTGGCGGTTTCACGGGAGCGGTCCCGAACAGGTCGAGGTGCGAGTCGACATCGCCGGTGTAGAGGGTCGTAACAGCCGCATCGTGGAACTCGTTCCCGCCGCTCCCGTAAACAATATCCGCGTCACCCACTTCAGCCGGTCCAACGACCTCGGTGACGTGCCATTGAAAATGGGGCCGTGGGACGTCCGTTGGATCGAGATCGAGTGAGCAGCAGGCTGC
>CAZFWV010000387.1:0-6226 GCA_964522605.1 uncultured Pirellulaceae bacterium | reverse complement strand
AATCAGAGTGGCCGGCAGGAGATGCTCGAGAATCTGATCAACCAGTACATCTGATCATTCGCCAACCACCTTGCTCGCTCCCGTTGGCTCCCACCGGCAGGTTCGGCAGTCCTGCCCGTTGGCCCTGCCGCCCTGCGCCTAATCTTGAGAAGCGAGCTCTCGTGCGAGAGTGGATGACCGGCGAATCGCGCTGTCGCTCGGGAAAAAACTCGAGATCAGCCACGCATTCGCCGCGATGGGCACGGTCACGGTCACGGTCACTTCCGGGGTCTCGTCCGTGATTGTGCCGGGTACGACATCCGCAACCACGCCCTGCGCTCCGATCGCGGTCATTCGTTTCAGGGCTCTCTGCCGAAGTTCTTCCGCGGTAATGCCAGGAACGACGCCCCGGCGGGATGCCTCATAGGCGGCCTGTGCTGCGAAATTGCGGTACAGGTTGACGTTCCAGAATTCGATGAGACCAAGGGTGAGAAGAAACAACACGGGTGCTGCGAGTGCGAATTCGACCGTTGTCGTACCGCGTTCATCTTGGGCGAGTCGAAACATGGTGCTTCCACCTCTTAATCGCGTCTATTCGATCAGGATTACGGGAATGCTGAATGCGATTTCACGGAACGCTTCCTTCAGTTCTTCCCGTGTTGGAGCATGAAAGTGCTTGCCGCCGGTGATCTCCGCGACTTCCTGCATATCCGCCTGATTGGCGCCCTCGCTGAAGGTGATCGTGTGGACGACGATGCTGTTGTCGGCCGCAGTTTGTGCGGTGATCGATGGATCGACTCCTTCGTTCCAGACACCATCGGTCATGAGGATGATCATCTTGAAGGCATGCGGACGAGCGTAATCGGGGTTCGTGACCACGGAGATTCCACGGCTGAGGCCTGCGGAGATGTTGGTTCCTCCGATAATCGGGTTCTGCCCGATCTGAATCAGTTTGTCTTCGATGACTTGAGGATCGGAAGAGAGATTGGCATTCGTCGATACGGTCGTGCATGTGAATCCATTGTAGGAATACGCCTGGGAGTAGGAAACGAGCCCGAGATGCTCTTCCTCTTTCGTTTCCAGTACAGCTTCCCGGAAGACTCCCGCGGCTGCGATCAACCCCGCCCATCGGCTGCCGGTCGGGTGGGGCGGACGCCCGTAGTTGACCGATGTCGAAGCGGTCGCGTATTCCAAGGGATACCGCCAGTCGATGCTGCTTTCATCCCACGCCATCGAACCGGACCGATCGACCACGATGACGATGTCTCGGTCGACTCGAGCGGCACTCGCAAATACTTCCGGTTCATAGAAGTCCTTGCCGAGCAGTGGTCCCAGGATCAGGGAGACCGGTCCGCCGGCCGAAATCGAGGTTCGACTGCCGTGCACGCGCACCGCGTTAATGGGACCCTCGGATTCGACGAAGGCAAAAGTTCCGTCCGATTGCTGCTGACTCTGACCGAACTGCACGTCGTCCTCCGTGAGAACGAGCGGTTTCCCGGCGACGTCATTCTCGGCTCCAATGTCGATTGCCGCGTAGGTTGCGAAATCCAGGTCCTGAGACCTTCCCAGCTCACTGCTCGCGGCGCGGGCCGCCGCATCCGCCGCCTGTTGGAGTTCCGTGTTCACCGCGTTCATGTAGGCGATATCGACCGTGAACGCGGCAGCGGCAATCAGCAGGATCAGGAGAAACGCCGTCAAGGGGATGATGGCGCCGCGCCGTGACGGGGCACGGCGCGAGAACATCGAGTGCGGTGTGGATAAGAGATTTCGCATTTCGCTATTCCTTGGTCATGGTGACGGTACTCGTGGGCGACACATCGAGGAACCAGAGGCGGAAGAATGAGTTTTCACGGAACGACGCGGTTACGGTGATCGCGATCACGTCTCCCGGTTCGAGTGTGTCGACGGCCCGCGACATCTGGATGCTCGCTCCTTCGATCTGTCGATCCGCAACAACGCGCTCGTACGCAGCGACCGTTTTGGCCTCGGTGCTAACAGGCCGCGTAGCCGTCTTGACTGCTTCGTACGCTGCCACGGAGACCGATTGCTTCAGGTTGATGAAGTTGCAGAGCTCCAGGGGCATGAAGCCCAGAAAGACAAACAGGGGGAGCACTGCGGCTAATTCCGAGACGGCGACCCCTCTTCGCGTGCTGGCCTTGCGCATAGTGTGAGATCCGCTGAAGGTTCGAAGGGAATGGGTATGTTGGATATCTACTCCGCACCCAGAGGGAATGGGCGCAGCAGTTGAGTCACAAGGGATGCGATGAGCGAGGGGCGATCAAGAGGAGACAAGAGAGGTGGCGGGACGCGTTGCAAGCCAATCGCCTGACTTTGGCCCTTAGCTTACGGATTCTCTATGTCAAACATACTACTGATTGGCCCGGATGCAAGGAAAAGCGGCGGTTATCGCTGGGCGCAATCGACCGACCACGCGAGCCCAATCGCGGATGCTTGCGGCAAGGGCCGCCGTCGGATGGAAGGCGGTTTCCTGCCAGCGTCGCGCTGACGGGATCGCCTGCAGCACATTCGCCCCATGCGTCTCGTTGGGCCGTGTTACAGATTGAAACGCACCCCGCGCTGGACCAGGTCGGCGATCAGACGCTGCGGAGTCGTGAACTGCACCGCATCGAATCCGGTGGCAATCGCGCCCTCCACATTCGCCGGTCGATCATCCACAAAGAACAGTTGTTCCGGCGGGGCTCCCGCAGCCTGGATGGCGGCTTCGAAGATCTTGCGTTCCGGTTTCATCGCCCCGACGCGATAGCTGAGGATGCAGGGGTCGAAGTACTTTGCGATCACCGCATACCGACCGTTGTGGACGTATTCCCAGTGCGGCTCGCAGGTATTCGAGAGGATTCCCAACCGATATCCGGCGGCACGCAAGTGGGCCACGATGGGAATCGTCGGTACGTTCAGGTCAAACATGGCGCTGCTGGCGTGGAGCAACGCTTCTCGCCCCGGATGGCTTTGCGTTCGTTCACAAAACGCTTCGTAGAACTGCGGCGTGGTCAAATCACCGCGTTCGAATTGTTCCTGTAGACCTTCTTCGAAGACTACTTGCCAGACGCGGTCTTCCGGCACACCGGCGACTTCTGCCATCTGCCGACTGCAGACGCGATGGTCGAATCGCAGAAGCACATTTCCCAGATCAAAGTAGAACAGACGGGGGGGCATAACCGGCGAGGACTCACTCATTCGAATTCAGGGTGCGGATTTCGATATCACGGTACCACGCTTCGCAGGGCGGACCGCCGTGGATTTGCACGCCAATCACACCGCGTCGTGGAATCTGGTCGTCGGTTTCCGTGTAATCGACGGTGGGGACGTTGTTGAGCCAGAGCTGGATGCGGTTCCCCTGGCAGCGAATCCGGTATTCATTCCAATCATTGGGGCGCACGACTTCGGCCAGGTCGACGGATTCCTTCGGTTCAGCGAGCACACGATTGCGGCGGGATTCGTCGTACAGTTTGCCCCACCAGCCGCTGCCGACGTCCGCCTGATAACCGGACACCTCGTGATGGTTCGGGATTCGTTGACTACGGAACTGAATTCCTGCGTTCGCCCCTTCGCCGCGGACGCGGACCTTCAGCCGGAGTTCAAAATCTTCGTACGGCGATTTGGTGCAAAGGAACTCGTTGCGTGCGACGGGCGCGTTCAGGCTGCCGCCGACGATCGCTCCGTCTTCGATCCGAAACACATCCTGATTTCCCTCCCAGCCGGTGAAGGTTTTGCCGTCGAACAGCGATTGCCACTCTTGCGCAGCGAGGAGGCTGGTCCCACTGAGCAGCACGCACACGATGAAGCAGGATCTTGCCATGACGAGCCCCTTTCTTGTTTTCGCTCCACGCAATTTTTACCGGCTTTTCGGCTCTCTGGGAATCAGCCTCCCCGTTTGGCGGGCTTTTTTTGCCGCCGTCTGCGGGCTGCCCATCCCGACCGACGCCGACTTGCTTTACAATCAGGCGGTCTATGCACGAGGGCACTCCAAGCGGTCTCCCGGGATCCGCGTCCCCCTAAGAGAATCCGGTGGACCCTTCATTGTCGCGATGCATTGGTCGCGTAACCATCCAGAAAAAGCGACTCCGTTGGCCACGGTCGTGGACGCAGCCGTCCGGTCACGAAGTCCAAAGGCAGCCTGTCGGGAGTGAGTTGATGAGCGGCGTTTTGAACAAGTACAGCAGCCGGATTACGCAACCGAAGAGTCAAGGGGCATCCCAGGCGATGCTCTATGGTACGGGGATGACTCCGGAAGACATGAAAAAGCCGCAGGTCGGAATCGCCAGCGTCTGGTACGAAGGCAACACCTGCAACATGCATCTGCTGAAACTGGCCGAGAAGGTCAAAGAGGGAGTCGCCGCGGCCGGCATGGTGGGCATGCGATTCAATACGATCGGCGTGAGCGACGGGATTTCGATGGGCACCGAGGGGATGAGCTACTCGCTGCAGTCTCGCGATCTGATCGCGGATTCGATCGAGACGCTCGTCGCGGCTCAGTGGTACGATGCGTGCGTAACGCTGCCCGGCTGCGATAAGAACATGCCCGGTTGCATCATGGCGCTGGGGCGGCTGAATCGACCGGGGCTGATGGTCTACGGGGGGACGATTAAGCCCGGAATTCTCGACGGCGAAAAGCTGGATATTGTCTCCGCCTTTCAGTGCTATGGGGAGTTCCTCGCCGGCAAGATCGATGATGCACGTCGGCAACAGATCGTCCAGCGTTCCTGCCCCGGCGCGGGAGCGTGTGGTGGCATGTACACGGCCAATACGATGGCCAGTGCCATTGAGGCTCTCGGAATGTCGTTGCCCTACAGCGCGTCGATTCCCGCGGAGGATCCGGAGAAGCTGGAGGAATGTCGACGGGCCGGCGAGGCGGTCCGCTTGCTGCTCGAGCGGGATATTAAGCCGAAGGACATTATGACCCGGGCCGCCTTCGAGAATGCGATTGTCGTCGTGATGGCGCTCGGTGGCTCGACGAATGCCGTCCTCCATCTGATCGCGATGGCGCGGTCGGTCGATGTGCATCTGACCGTCGACGATTTCCAGCGAATCAGTGATCGCGTGCCCTACCTGGCCGACTTGAAACCGAGCGGTCGCTACGTGCAAGAAGATCTCCATTCGATCGGCGGCACGCCCGCCGTGATGAAGTACTTGCTCGAAAACGGACTGCTTCACGGCGATTGTCTGACCGTGACGGGCAAGACGCTTGCGGAGAACCTCGAACCCTTACCCGGTTTCACCGAGGGGCAGACGATCGTCCGTCCGCTCGACAAACCAATCAAGGCGACCGGCCACATCCAGATCCTGAAAGGCAATCTCGCTCCCGAGGGTGCCGTCGCGAAGATTACTGGCAAAGAAGGGTTGCTGTTTACCGGACCGGCCAATGTGTTTGACTCCGAGGAAGACATGCTGGCGGCCCTGGAACGAGGGCAGATCAATAAGGGAGACGTCGTAATCATTCGCTACGAGGGTCCAAAGGGAGGGCCGGGCATGCCGGAAATGCTGACTCCGACCTCGGCCTTGATGGGAGCCGGTCTGGGGGCCGACGTGGCGTTGCTGACCGATGGCCGCTTCTCCGGAGGATCTCACGGTTTCATCGTCGGTCACATTACGCCCGAAGCGCAAGAAGGGGGCTCCATCGCGCTCGTGCAGAACGGAGATAAAATCACCATCGATGCCCAGCGCCGGCGACTCGATGTGGATCTCAGCGAACAGGAACTCGACGCGCGGCGGGCCCGTTGGACGGCACCCGCATACAAAGCCACCCGCGGGACGCTGTTTAAGTACATCAAGAATGTCAAGTCGGCCTCGGAAGGCTGTGTGACGGACGAGTAGGCCCTGCCCCGATCCGTTTGATCAATTTGACCCTTGCATTTTCGTCCGTGGAACTGTGCGAACAGCGGAAGCGGTCGGATATGACCGCTTCGCTGGCTCGTGCCTGTGGCGCGACCGGAGAAAAAGGGGGGCCGCGGATTCACGCGGAGAAGCGCGGAAGGCATGCGTTTGCGCCGATCGACGGTTCGAGATCCATGCTTGTCTCAGAATCAGGTTCCCATTCCTCAGGCAGATGAATTCGGTTTGCTGCCTGCAGGTCCTGTGTAGATCGCGTTTCTCCGGCCTTGCGCCACAATTCGACGCCCGGCTGGATCCCACCTTGATCATCGACTCCCGTTCCCCTTGGCCCTTGCTGCTCTTGCGCTATAAATACCTACGGTCGGAACATGAGTCGAACACAGAGGAACAGCCGGCA
>CAZFWV010000386.1:0-6236 GCA_964522605.1 uncultured Pirellulaceae bacterium | reverse complement strand
CGACGTTGGGTCCTTGCCGCAAGTAGTAATGTCGAACCATGCCGTTGAAATCGATTGGAGAAGCGGTTCCGGCAAAGGTCAATACTTGCGTGACTTCGGCAGCTTCGCGTAATCGATCTGCCAACGCGCGCAGCACCTCATCCGTCGTTTCGACCGTCGTTCCTTCCGGCATGTCGACGACGATCTGAAATTCGTTCTTATTGTCGAACGGCAGCATCTTTAGCGGCACGAGGCCGAAGGCCGCCAACAGAGAGGAAAAAACGAACAGCAAGAACGTGCCCAGGATCAGCATCCAGGCGAGAAATCGGTTGTCGATGAACGGTCGGACGATGGCCTGATAAAGGCGAAACACCACACTGCGCTCGATCACAAACGCTTCGTCTTCGCCGCCATGATGGCCCTTCAGGACGTGGTAACTGAGCCAAGGAGTGACGGTAAATGCGACGACCATCGACATCATCATCGCAACGGGGACATTCAGTGCCATCGGTCGCATGTAGGGCCCCATCATGCCCGTGATGAAGAACAACGGCACAAAGGACAGAATCACCGCCAGTGTGGCGAGGATGATCGGCGGGCGTACCTCGTTCACCGCCGTCAGCACGGCATCCATCGGTTTCTGCAGACGCATCCGCAAATGCCGATAGATGTTCTCGACGTCGACAATCGGATCATCGACCACCAGACCGAGCGACAAGATCAAGGCGAACAACGTCACACGATTGATCGTGTAACCACTCAGATAATTGACCAGCAGCGTCAGCGAAAAAGTCAGCGGGACCGCTGTCGCAACAATGATCGCCTCGCGCCAGCCTAACGTGAGGGCAATCAAACCGACGACCAGCACGATGGCAGAAGCCAACTCTCCGACCAGTTCATTCACTTTCTCGTTGGCCGTCTCGCCGTAATTACGAGTAATCGCGACGTGAACGTCGGACGGGAGTACGCTTTCGTGGAGTTCTTCCAGCTTATGTTCCAGCCCCGCGGCGACATTAACTGCGTTCGAGCCTTTTTGTTTCGCAATTGCGATCGTGATCGCGGGAAAATCGCGATGTCGATCAAGCTGATCGCCCAGAGGAGTTTCTGCCGCCGGGCCGAAACTGATCCGTGTGTAGTGTTCGGGCTCCTGGGGTCCATCTTCGACCGTTGCCAGATCACGAATGTAGACCGGTCGCCCGTCGTGCACACCGACGACCAGACTTTCGATTTCCCGAGCCGATGTCAGAAAAGGACCGCTCTCAACCAAGACTTCACGATTGTCGCGCACGAAACTGCCCGAACGCACGTTGACATTGGCTCCTTGCAGGACCTGGCTCATCTGCAAGGCCGTCACACCGTGGGCCGCCAGTCGCTCCGGGTCGATGCGGACGGTCACCTGGCGCTGTCGTCCACCCACGATCTCCGTTCTTGCCGTATTGCGAACCGACTGCAACTCGGTCTCGACTTGTTCCGCGATCCGCCGGAGTTCGAAGTCGTTATACTTTTCACTCCACAGGGTCACGTTGACGATCGGCACATCGTCGATTTCGATCGGTTTGATGACCCATCCGGTCACGCCGGGAGGAACCACGTCGGTGTTCATCGCGACTTTGTTGTACAGCTTGATCAAACTGTCTTCGCGATCTTCTCCCACGTAGAATCGCACCGTCACCACGGCCATTCCCGGACGCGACATCGAATAGACATATTCGACACCGTCGATCTGGAACAGAAGGCGTTCCAATTGGGAGGCGACCTGCTTTTCGACCTCTTCCGCACTGGCACCCGGCACCTGCACCAGCAGGTCGGCCAGCGGCACAACGATCTGCGGTTCTTCCTCTCGCGGAGTGACCAACAGCGCAACGGCTCCGGCGACCAGCGCAATCAGAATCAGCAGAACGGAAAGATTGCCGCGCAGGAAAACTTCTACGATGCGGGACAGCACGCCCGTGTTCGCAGGGATTGTTGTGCTCATGCTCCACGATCCTGAACTCGTGCCGCTTCGGACATGGATGGCAGTTCGGGCAGCGCGACTCGCTCGTCGACTCGCAGTCCGGACAAAACCTCGACCCGATTGTCAAAATGCTGTCCCACGCGGATGAAGCGTCGTTCCAATTGATCCTCTTTCACAACTACGTCGACGACCTCCAATTGGCCGATCGTCTGCACGGCGCGAGAATCGACGACGATGCGATCCAGTTCGCCGACCGGGATTTCGAGTCGGCCGAACGTGCCGATGTAGAGCGAGTCGGTTCGGTCGCTGGGCAAGGCGACTTTCACGAGCACGGTGCGCGATGCAGCCTCCGCCTGGGGAACAATCTCGCGAACCGTGCCTTCCGTATCCAAATTGGCCGACTCGACGGTGACACGCAATTTCATCGCCAGTTTCAGGTGCGCCGCAAGCGTCTCCCGAACATTCGCGTGCAACTCCAGCTCCTGCGGATCATGGATCGCCAAAAGCGGTTTGCCGGGTGCTGCCAGGTCGCCGGGATCCGCGAATCGGTCCGAGACGATTCCGCCTTCCTGCGCTTTGACCTGGGTATAGCTGAGCAGGACTTGGGTTTGCTCCAATTGTTGCTGGGCACGTTCGAGCTGCGCCTGGGTTACCTGATAAGCGCCCTCGACGCGATCGTAGTCCTCGCGCGTGACCGCTCCTTCCGCCAACATTCGCTGATAACGCGCGTAGTCGCGTTGCCGAACGGCCAAGTCCGCGCGAACTCCATTGACGGCGGCTTCCGCCGCACGCAGTTGAGCTTGGAACTCGCGGTCGTCCAGTGTCACGAGCAATTGGCCCGGCTGCACGACATCTCCCGGATTCACTTCGATCTGCCGAATGGTCGCCAGAATCTGGCTCGCCACCTCCGTCTTGCGTCGCGGACGTACGGTCCCCACGGCACTGATTGTCTCGACGGTACTGAGCGGCATCACGGTGACGACCTCACGACTGCCGACTGCAGGTCGCTCGTACTCCACGCCTCCCGGCGGAACGCGTGTGCCGAAGCCGTAGGACATCCAGAAGATAATCAATCCCAAGATGGCCACACCAAGGATTCTCGGCAGCCACCGCCCAAGGGTTCGGAGTGGGCTTTTGTGTTGGTTTCTGGCAGGCATTTCACGATCTCGACATCAGATGTCACGGATTGCCACAAACCCATAGCATCGCCTTTCGCCGGCCGCAAGAAAAGGCCAGTGATTTGAATCGGCGACGCTTCGGCGGATGCGAATGGCAGCCTGCGCTGACGACCGCGGCGCCGGCGGTTGACGCGGGCGCTGGTCCGCGCCGCGTCGCGGTGTGGATCGCGTCCCGAGACTTCGACTTAGAGGAGCCCGGTCAAGCGGCCGAGAGCGCGCTGCAGCGCGACCCGGGCAATCTCGACGTCGGCTTGCGCGTTCGTGCGACGCACACGAGCGTTGGACAGTGCCACCTGGGCGTCAACCAGCTCGGTAATCGTCGCCGTTTGGCCTTGATAGCGGACCTCGATCTCGCGAAGACTTTCCTGCGCTTGACCAACGGTCTCGTCGGCCACCTTGAGTCGGGCCTGAGCGTCATTCAACTGCAGATTGGAGCGACGAACCTCCAACTCAATATCCAGCAACAATCGGCGATGCTCGGCCTGCAGCTCGCGGACCCGGGCCAGCGCTCGGCAGACTTCCGCCTGCGTCCGACCGCCATCGTACAGGTTCAAGTGGAACATCACACCGACGAAGAAGCTGTCATTGCCTTGCAGAAAATCGCCGGTGAACAGATCGTAGTCGGCAACCACATCGACTCCGAGACGCTTGCCTGCCCGCGCAGCCTCCACGCTCTCGGCAGCCGCCATCTGCTGGCTGGTCGAGGCGCCAATCTCGGGACGATCGGACAGGGCTTGGGCGATCGCAAACTGGATCTCGTCGACCGTTTCGCGCCACGGCGCAGGAGGAATCGTCGTTGGAAGCGCACGCGGCTCGACCGGCATCCCCGTGACATTTTGCAGCACTGCCCACGCAAGCTCTAACTGATTCTGGGCTGTGATTAACGCTTCCCGAACTTCGGCCAAACGCACTTGGACGGTGAGCACATCCGACTTGACCGCCGTATCGTTTCGAAACCGAGACTGCACGATCTCCAGATGCTGCTCGACTTGCGATACGGCTTCCTGTCGGACTTCCACCAGGTCGCGCGCCTGCATCAACCGATAGTAGGCCTCAGCCACTCCGTAGACTAACTGGTTCTGGATCGCCTGCAGCGACTGAGCTGCCGCCGAAACGCCCGCTTCCGCCGCGTGCTCTTCGTGCAGTCTCTGCTCACCCGCATAAACCCGGTGCTCCAGCCGAACCTGCGTCTGGAAGTTGTCAATCGTCGGCGGATTGTTGAAATCCTGCGTCAGGCTCAGATTGCCCTGATTCAGCTGGTACATGAAGGCATAAACCGGGTTGTTCGTCACACCGTAGTTCTCGGAAATCCCCAGCTTCGGATAGAACTCGGCCCGTGCCCGATCCAGCGTCGCGCCGGCCATCGACAGTCGAGCAGAAGCGGAGGCCAGGTCGGGATTGCCCTGCAGTGTCATTTGGATCGCTTCGTCCAACGTGAATTCCCCACCCGCCACCTGTTCGAATTCCGGAGCTGGCACCTCCTCGATCCAAGGCGACGGAGCCAACTGCGCGGGATCCGGCGACTCCAACGGTTCTTCACGGAGGAAGGACGCGAGTTGAACGCGTGGCGCCTCGTCGGAAGGACCGCCGCCAGCCGTTCTGGCAAACGGACCGGACTCGCTTGCCGTGTCGGTCTCCGGTCGAGCCAGCCGTCGTAGCTCCGAATCGGAATCCGAACGTTCCATCCCCGGCCGGTCCGGACCAGTCCACCGGGCGAGCGGAGTGCCCTCGGGCATTTGGCATCCGGCGAACAGCAGCGTGCCCCAAAAGGCCACTACCCAGCGCCTCCCGCGATGACGGTCCCCCCTCATGCCAGCCCCCTCTCACAGCAAGAAAAGAAAATCTCGTACATCCGCAAGTATCGGCACAACCCACCTAACCGCTGCACTCCCACCCACAACCCAAGCAACCCAAGGACAGGCAATGCGATCGGGAGTGCTGGCACTGCTAGCAGGCGAACGCCACGCGGGGACAGGCAATGCGATCGGGACGCGTGCGGACCCAAGCGAGGGAAACGGGAGGACTTGGGGGTTCTGCGAAGCCCCCGCAGGATAACCTCGGGTACAGGAGCCGGAGACTACGCGAAATGCGGTAGCATATCCTTCCGCTGCGACGCTGCCGTTCTGAATCTCTCCGCGATGGTCCGCGACCCTGCTTCGGTGAGTGGGGACGCTGCCAAGAAAAAGAGTGCCGACCGTGGATGAACCGTTTCACACGCTTCTGGTAATCGGATTCTCCAGCGTGACAATCATGGCGCTCGTATTCCGGATTCGTTCGTACACGGGCGAGCGTCTGAATCGGTGGCAAGAAGGGATTGGCATCCTGTTCGGACTGCGGATCCTTGCGCTGATCTGGTTCGGAGCGATCATCGCCTACCTGATCAATCCTGCCTGGATGTGTTGGTCTTCGCTCCAACTCCCCGCGTTGGTGCGTTGGACAGGCGTCGGGGTCGGCGCGGCTTCGTTCCTGCTGAAGGGGTGGTCATTTCTGCATCTGGATCGGAATCTGACGGATTCGGTGACCACACGCGAGAAGCACAGGTTGGTCACGTCGGGCCCCTACGGCTGGATGCGACACCCGTTCTACACGTCGTTTGGAATGGACGTGGTGGCTGCCAGTTTGGTGATGGCGAACTGGTTCGTGTTGCTCTGGGGAGCTGCGGTGTTCGGCGTGTTAGTGGTGCGCACGCAACGAGAAGAAGAACTGCTTGAAAAACGATTCGGCGAGGCCTATCGGCGATACCAACAACGCGTCGGTCGGTTCGTGCCGCATCGTCGTCCGATGTAAAAACGGTTTCGAAACCGTGGTTCGGAAGGGCAAGACTGGGCGGTTGAGAAAGAGCAGATGATGAGCAAGATGTAGCCAATCGCGAATTGGGCGTTTGTCGCGTCCATCCCCCTCCCCGGACCTCGTGCGACTTTTCAGCTGCTGGCTCAAATGAAGTTACAGCATCCTCCCCGTAACGATTCGTTTAACCGCGTGCCCAGCGGGCCGCGAGAGATTCCTTCCTACGCGCGGGGCGATGCCCGCGCCGCTATACGAGGAAGTTGTCTTCGGCATCTCGGTCCGCTCGTTTAACCCGCAGCCGTCAGGCGAGGATGATCTTCTGTTCTTACTTCTGTCCT
>CAZFWV010000385.1:0-6288 GCA_964522605.1 uncultured Pirellulaceae bacterium | reverse complement strand
GCTTAAGGCTGCGGAACGAGTTGCAGATAGTCGAGTCCGAACATGTGACGCGGTACTGCATCGGGGTGTTGACCGGAGATTTCGATCGTCAGCCGGTGCGAGCCGGGCGCCAGTTGCAGCGCGCCGAGTTCGAGTGGATCATGTGCGACCTGCGAATGGAACCGATCGAACTCGACGGCTGGCTGATCATCAACGGACAATTTGACGATGCCGTAGTCGATGGCCTTGGTCAGATTCGCGAGAACCTGATACTTGCCGCCTTCTGTGACGGGAAACTCGAGAACGAGTCGATCGCCGATCTTGGCATCTCGCCACCAGAGTTGTTGATCATTACTCCAGCGATGCATCGGGATGTTCTGGATTTCGGTAACGCCGCCCGTCTTTTCGAGGATCTTCAACGTTTCGCCTTCGATCGCTCCCGGCGCGTGCCAGATGGGAACGACATCTTCACGCTTTTGGGCGACGGGCCGGGTGACGGTGTACGGATCGCCGGTTACGTTCCAGGTGGCGCCAGGACGAGCGTACCAGAACGTGGTTGGTGCATAGTTGACTCGTGTTCCGGCCCAATGCCAGAGTTCCATGTCGAATTGGATGCTCCGCTCGAACGGGATCGCATCGAGGGCACGGTAGCGGCTGTTGGCGGTGAAGCCGACGGTCAGGTTTCCGTGACCGCTGGGTTGGGCATGGAACGGTGCCTGAAAATAAGCGGGCTTACACCAGGCGTACCCGTAGTAATCTTCCGTGCCGGTGCCGACATGCGACGGAAAGGACTCGCCGTCGACAAAGATCTTTTCGTCTCCTTCACCCCACCAGGCATCAGTCCCATTGAAAACGGACAAGGTGTCTCCCGCATAGACTCCCTTGCCCTGAACGGTGACATAATTCACGTCAAATGCTCCATTCCCGTCCATCCCTTTCCCGCCCTTGGTGTCGACCTCGGTGAGTTGCCGCCAGGTCGTGTGGAAGTGGAGGGAGCGATCGTCCCAGTCCCAGGCTCCGACGTGTGCGTCAAACTTCTCGACTTGGACATCCTGTTCGCCGAAGTTGTGTAGTGTGACACGAATGGATTTCTGAAACGGCATGATCCAGTAGCAGGTCAGTTGTCCATCTTCCTTCACGTTTGTGTACCACGTACGGTACGGTTGCAGCCGATAGCCGATGCCATAGAAGTCGCCTACGGGACACCATCCGGTGTTCTGTCCGTCACATTCCAGCAGCAGAACGGTGGAGCGCAACGCTTGCGGAAGCTGATCGGCTTTCAGGCGAATCGTCAGCTGATAGATTGCTCCCCCGTGGTCGACGCGGAG
Source organism: uncultured Pirellulaceae bacterium (assembly GCA_964522605.1). Taxonomy (GTDB): domain Bacteria; phylum Planctomycetota; class Planctomycetia; order Pirellulales; family Pirellulaceae; genus CAVZLD01. The sequence goes on along the minus strand of CAZFWV010000385.1, from coordinate 4,981 downwards.
GGAACGTGAAGCTCCGGGTGCGAGCTCACCCGGATTGGCGATGACATCCCAATCTTCCAGGTCGATCCATCCCGATTGAGTCAGTCGTTTCTGCGTCCGTTCGATGAGCGGGCGCAGTTGTTCGAGTTTCTCGCGGCTGAATGTCTCGACGGATGTACTCGCTTCATACGTGCGGTAGTTGATCTGGTAGTAGAGCGCTTCCCCTTTTTTTGCCCCGCGGTCAATCAAGGCGGTCGTTGAATAGGTGATTTTGCAGTGTTTGGCGTAGGGAATAGGTAAGTACAGATTGTGACCCCGCTGCGGATATTGGGTTTCCGGCGAAACGCCTTGGGACAGAGGGGGACCTGCGAGCAAGCCTCCGTCGATCACCTCAGCGATCGGCGCCTCGATGGTGGGCTGATCGTTGCCATCCAGGTAGACGCGGAGCGTTCCGTTGGTGAACTCACCACCGCCCGGACCATGCCAGGTTGCCCAGAAACGAACGACCGCTCCGGGACCGTCCGCATCCATCATGACATGTTCTTCGCGTCCTTCGCGCTGCTCGACGCGCAGAAACTGACTGCGATCCCAGTTCGCAAACCAGCCGGGCTGATCCGGCGCAACCGTGTCTCGATCGTAACTACTGAATTGTCGGCAGGTATACGCGGGATCCGGAAACTGAGCCAGCGTTTTGCGACTTGTCATCTCGTCCAGCAGCGACGCCAACGAAACGGTTTGCGCGGCGACCGGTGCAGCGAAGCATCCGGCGGTCAACAGAGTGAGAAGCAGGCGGTTCATCAAGCGACTCCTTCAGCGAATAAAGATGACTTCAGCATGGTGTCCTTGTTCGTGCACGCATCACAATTCCATGGCAATTTCCAGCGCGTCACCGGCTTGAATCTCGAATCCGTCAGGCAACTCAATCAGAACTTGACGGCCGTCCTGTTGAAACTTGACGGGCGCATCGGAACCGACTCGCCGAAGCTGCCGAACCGGTTGGTCGGCGGCCAACTCGAGCGACAGAGTTTTCAAGGGCAGCCGGCCCCACTTGACCTGAATGCGGTTTACCTGTTGTTTTTCTTCCCGACGCTGCTGCAAAGTGCCCCAGGCTTCCGGCGAAGTGAAGACCGACTGAAATGCTTCGGGTGCCATGCGCGGGGCGAATCCGAGTGCGGCGTGGGGGCCGTGGCAATGGAATCCCGACAGGCTGATCAGCACTCCCCAACTCGCCAGGGCTCGCGCATAGTGATCCCCGCACTCGATTTCATTGAATGGATTTCGTTTTGACGGATGGTATCGTTCATGGACGGCGCGGCACATGGCCAGCGCTTCGGTCAACATGCCCTCATACGCCATATGTCCGGCGACCTGGTATTCGATCCCGGTCCAGACTTCATCACGATAGACGGTGGAATCCGGTCCCAGGTGTTCGCTCTTGGGCCAAGTGCAGGTGAATAGTCCGGCTTCTCCCGGATAGGCGAACCAACGCTGCGGAGCATGAGCCTCATTCTGGCGGCGCACATCGGGTGCCCAGCAGTATTTCCAAACCGATTCGAGCGAACGGAGCACCGTGTCGCGGGGGTAGATGTACCCGAGCGCCACCTGGTGTGCCCAACCTTGACCGAACATTTGATCGGCGAGGCACCCATCGGCATACTGGTACTTGGGATGTTTTTCTAGATCAACATCTTGGATGTAGTACTCCCCGTTGTACAACCGCTGGACGGAATTCTGCTGACCTGCGTCGGCAATCTGTCGGCACTTCCGTGCATATTCGTCTTCTCCCAATTCGCGAGCCATGGCTTCTGCGGCTCGCAGGGCACCCAGATAGAGCGATCCGACCATCGTGTTGGCGCCGTAGTAATCCTGATCGTAGGTCTGGTGTTGCCGCCCTTCGATCAAGCCATCGGCATTGGCGTCTTGCACGATCAGGAAGTCAACGGCCTTGCGAATCTGAGGCCAGTTGCGGCGCAGGAACTGGTCGTCACTGGAGATCTGATGTTCGCGATAGGCCTTCAGAATGTAGCCGCCCTGGGAATCACCGGCCCACAATCCCCAGTTCTCTCCGCGGAAACGGATCTCACCCGTTTCGGCGATGAAACCGACCCCCTCGGCAAAATCCTGCATTTCGCGCACGGACCGCTCTAACCGGGGGAACAGCCGTGCCATCGCGTGCTCGTAGTTCCAAACGTGACCGCATGTGCCGTGGCAACAACCACAGCCTTCATACGCCCAGAAACGACCGTTCTTCCACCATTGACACGTTTCGGTCGCGAGGTTGGCGAGCGTCGAATGTAAGCGATCCAACAGCCAATACGGCAATGTCGAATCGTAATACGTGTCGTGCCACAGGCGCGTTTCGCGCGTCAGTCGGTCGATTTGTTCCGCGACGTAATCGGCAACGGCGGTTGCATCGGAAAACCAGTTCCCATACTGCTGGCCGACTAGCCGACCGCCGTTATAGAGGTTGGGCATGTGCCAGGCGAGCACGAACGTCACCGTCCTGCTCTGGCCCGCAGGGATTTCCACCGTGCTTGTCAATGCCCCGGTGAGGTTTTGCTTGAGGGTTCCTTCGGCGGTGTTGTCACCCGGGAAGGCGTCATTCGCCTGCAGGAGTTCCAGCAGCGGCGTTTCGGGCAGCGCCGCCCGGGAAGAGATCTTCCCCTCCGTCATCACCGTCAGACACATCGTGCCAAAATCGGGCTGCGCGTCGAGAGCCGTGTCGGCGCCATCGACAAGCGGCGTGTCACGCAATTCGATCTGATCGACATTGATGTGACCCCAGCCACCCGACTCCGCATCGACAATCTGCAACTGCGCATCTTTGCCCTCGAACTCGCGAACATCCCAATTCTGGATCGTCAATCGTTCTGCATTCTTGCCCGTGGCCGAGCGAACAACCTGACCGTTGACCAACAGGTTCATACAGGTGCCTTTTTCCGAGGCACCACCGCCGATCAGAAAGCAGAGGAATGGACGTTCGATCTGGAATGTGGGAGACGTCAGTTTGCCTTGCTTCTGGTCGTTGCCGCCCAGGTACGTGTTGACGAGCCCCTCCCCCCGGAAGCCACTGACCTCCTGTTGACTTGGCAAGGTCCCCGAAGCCGGTTTTTCTCCGAACGCGTCTCCCTCAATCTTCCAGTCTCCGTAATCGGCACCATCAAAGTCGGCGAGCACGATCGGTTCGCGTTGCGGAGTCGTGGGTTGCTCCGAGGCGCGAACGCTGCAGACCAGTTGACTCCTGCCTGGCTGTTTCAGGACGCGATTGTCGCGGACTGCGCGGCCCGCAAAGGCGTCCTGATGAACGTGCAAAATTGCGTTCTGCAGCCAGCCGGCCAGAGTGACTTCCACGTCACGGTCCGTACGGTTCTGCAGCGTATAGTGCAATACGGTGGCGGGCAGTGAAGAGTCTTTTTCATTCAAAGGAATGAACGGCGAAAACGCTTCCAAATCGACGTCGACCGGTACATCCTCCGCGCGATACTCCACAAAGGCCAGAGGATATTCTCCACAGAAGCGGACGCCAGAACCAGAAAAGCCTTCGCGGTCCAGGCGACGCACGATCGAACGATCGCCGTCACGGACGTGAATGGCGAATCCCTGATCAATCTCAGGCGCCGCGGCGAACTGGCTCGTATTCACCACCATCTCAGTGGGTTCTCGACCGACCTTATAGTTGACTGCGCCGTAGCCAGAATTGAGATACTGATTGTAGATGCCCCAGTAAATGAGTCTTCCGTCGCCCGACAGATAGACTTGGCCCGCGGCGATCCCACCGATTGGCATGCCGATCGTCTTGAGATCATCGCCGGCGTACCACGTTCGCTCGCCTTTGGCAAAAAGTGCTTCGATCCACGCAGGCTGCAACTTCTTGTCGAGTGGCACGAAGTGGTCACTCGTGTCTGCCGCGGTGAAGGGTCCCGCCATTGCCGGCCACGATCGTGCGGCGACAAGTGCGGCTCCAGAGGTGCCTAACTTGACAAACTCACGACGATTGAGTGAGCTCTCACACCCGGATCCCGCGCAACAGTTCGATGCATTCTCGCGTTTCATGACAACACCGCCTCGTGGAAGAAGAAACCCAGAGTGAATCTCAACATCGTGTTCGGGCGAACCAAAGCGTGTATTCTAGCCGGTCCGCCCAACGGAACCAACCAACCACCCGCAGTGCAGCAGGACCGCAACCCAACGGAGTATTACCGCACCCGCGGAAACGTCGCTTCCGTTAGTGGCTCGATTTCCTGCTGAGAGAACAACATTTTCATCGTTAGCCGTGCGGTGAGTCGAAAACGCTGCTCGAAGAGTGAGCTCGGGGCGAAGAAAGAAACAGGCAGACGGCGAACAGACCGGTGTGCCGGCGATCAGGGGTCCCGTCTCGTGTTGTTCAGCGGCCACCGTTCGATGGAGCGAGAGGAAGCACCTCGCTCACGTCGACGAATGCCAGTCGAATTCAAAAGGGAGAGAGAAACACGGGTCATCTGGTTTCTCTCTCCCGCGGACCAAGTGACTAGCGGAGTTGTTGCTGCGTCACCACCAGATTCCAATCCCGGCGCCGTAGGGTCCGTAAAGCTGAACGCCCCCGCCGTAAACGGGAGCCGGGTAGCACCCGTGGCCGCCAACGTAGTACGGCGATCTCGGTACCGGTCGCGGGATCGGACGGTGCACGTGACGCCGCGGATAATGTGCGGCGTGCCCACGGTGTCGATAGACCGGTTGAGGTCGATGCGGATGACGCGGATATCGGACACCGTGTGGTGCGGCACTCGTAGTTGTGGCTGTTGCACTCACGAGAAACAGAAAGCCCGCGAGAAATGGGAGCAAGATCTTGCGCATGGTACGTCTCCTTCGAAAGATCACACGAAAAAAACAAAGAACATCCGTTTGACGGAATGGGAATAATCAATCACCACCTGTGCCCACAACAGCCCAAGCCAATGTGTTCTTCTCCTCCTCTGCGGCCCTCTGCACTGCTAACGGTGAGTTTCTTGTCGGGGCAAGCGAA
>CAZFWV010000384.1:0-6289 GCA_964522605.1 uncultured Pirellulaceae bacterium | reverse complement strand
CCAATACAGAATCACCTTGCCGGAATTGCCGTCACGCATGACTTCGAAGCCCTTCTCGAACTCTGTGAAGTGGTAGCGATGCGTGATCACAGGTTGGATATCCAGGCCACTCTGGAGCATCACGGTCATTTTGTACCACGTCTCGTACATCTCACGACCGTAGATTCCCTTGATCGTGAGCATGTTGAAGACGACCGTATTCCAGTCGATCGCCATCGGCTCGGCGGGAATTCCGAGCATGGCGATCTTGCCCCCGTGGCACATGTTTTCCAGCATTTCTCGAAAGGCATCCGCGCTGCCGGACATCTCCAGTCCGACATCGAAACCCTCGTGCATATCCAGTTCCCGTTGTACATCGACAAGGCGTTCGGTGCGTGCATCCACCACGCGCGTGGCGCCCATCTTCTTTGCCAACTCCAATCGGTAGGGATTGACGTCGGTGACGACCACGTAACGGGCGCCGGCGTGTCGGACGACTGAAGCGGCCATCAACCCGATCGGTCCGGCGCCGGTGACCAGCACGTCTTCCCCCAGTACGTTGAACGACAGCGCGGTGTGCACCGCGTTGCCGAAAGGATCGAAGATCGAAGCCACATCGCGGTCGATTGTCGGGGCATGGTGCCAAACATTGGTCATTGGAAGAGCCAGATACTCGGCGAAGGCGCCCGGGCGGTTTACACCAATGCCCTTCGTGTCCGCACAGAGATGGCGTCGACCGGCGAGACAGTTGCGGCAGCGGCCGCAGACGACATGTCCTTCGCCACTGACGATCTCGCCCGGATGGAAATCGCTCACGTTGGAACCGACCTCCACGACTTCTCCGACAAACTCATGTCCCACCACCATGGGGACGGGAATCGTCTTCTGGGCCCAGGCGTCCCATTTGTAGATGTGCAGATCGGTACCACAGATCCCCGTGCGATCGATCTTGATCAAGACATCGTTGACGCCCACTTGGGGTTCCGGGACATCTTCCAGCCAGAGCCCGGGCTGGGAATGACGTTTTACCAGTGCTTTCATCTTGTCCTCATTGCAGAATTCTCAGGAATCCAGCCCGGGAGCGAATCCACGGCGCATCGTATTTTCACAGCTAACCACCGGGTGCACAAAGTGTTTCAGGTAGTCCCGGCCGCCCGCCTTGGTGCCCACGCCGGAATGGCCGAAGCCCCCGAATGGCTGGCGCGCGACGAGTGCTCCCGTACAACCGCGATTCAGGTATAGGTTGCCCACGCGGAATTCACGGCGCGCCCGCTCCAGGTGTGCCGGAGTCCGACTGAATAGGGCGCCCGTCAGTTTGTAAACACTTTCGTTTGCCATTTCCAGTGCCTGCGGAAACGAGGCAGCGCGCAACACGGCGAGGACCGGACCGAAGATCTCCTCTCGAGCGATTGTGTGGTGCATTTCGACCTGAGAAAAGATGTGTGGGCCAATCAGACGCTGGCCAAACGATTCCGCGAGCGAAGGAGGTTCCACGGCCAGTTCCAGGCGGTTCTCGCGCCGCGCCGTCTCGATGAACGAGCGAATCGTGGCCGCCGCCTTTTCGTCGATGACCGGCCCGACATCGGTTTCGGGTGCGCGCGGATCACCAACGGTGAGCGATTGCGTGGCCTCGATCAGTCGCTTGAGAAACGTATCGTAGACCGCATCGAGCACGATCACACGGCTGCAGGCCGAACACTTCTGCCCCGCATACCCGAAGGCGGATTGACGCACTCCTGCGACCGCCTCGTCCAAATCCGCTGTGCTATCCACGATGATGGCGTTCTTGCCTCCCATCTCACAGATCACGCGTTTGACCGTTGCCTGGTTCGGTCGCATCCGACCGGCGGCTTCCAGAATTTGAAAACCGACTTCGCGCGACCCGGTAAAACCGATCAGCGAGACGCGGGGATCGTCGATCAACTGCGCGCCGACGCGACTCCCCGGGCCGGGCACGAAATGCAGCACCTCACGCGGGATTCCACTCTGCCAGAGAATCTCGCACATCCGGCGGGCGATCCGTGGAGTCTGTCCGGAAGGTTTCACGAGCACGGTGTTGCCGGTGACCAGGGCAGCCGTCGTCATCCCGGCACAGATGGCCAACGGGAAATTCCAGGGACTGATGATTGCGGCCACGCCGACCGGAACGCTGCGCTCCAAATTCAATTCGCCCAGGAAATCTCCCAGCCGTTGATCTTCGAAAAGAGCCACTGCTTGCCGGGCGTAATACTCGCAGAAGTCAATCGCCTCGCAGACGTCGGCATCGGCTTCGCGCCACGTCTTCCCGGCCTCCAAAATGATCGCCGCCGACAATGCGTCGCGCTCCTGGCGAAATCCCGCCGCGGCGGCCAGCAAGGCCTGGGACCGTTCGACCGCGCTGCGGCGAGCCCAATCGGGCCAAGCGGCCAGGGCTTGGCCAATCGCCTGATCGACCGCGGAGTCGCTCCTCGGCTCGGGGGCAGAATCTAACCGCGCCTGGCGAACCGCCTGCGCGAACGCTTCTCGTTGCTTCGGATCGGAGAAATCACGCCAGGCTTCCGAAGCGAAGCCGCGACCTTCGGCCAATTCTGGGACGGCGTCCGAAAGAGGGTGGGAATCGTGATCGAATAAGGTTGCCGGATCTGTGTTCGCGGCGCGCTGCGAATCCATCCTAGGTTGCTGCAACAACTGCTCATCCGAGACGTCCGCGCGAGCGCTGCCCCTGAGCCAGGATTCGTTCGAGGTGTTTTCCAGCAATCGCCGCACAAGGTAAGCCATCCCGGGAATCATTTCTCCCAGGGGCAGATAACTGCGAACACGGTAGCCGTGCTCCTTCAGCGCTTCCTTCAGGTCATCCGCCATGCCTTCGAGCAGTTGGAGCTCAATCGCATTCGGCGGGAGCTGATGTTGTTCCAGCAGCGCGAGTGCATGGGCGATCGAACGGACATTGTGCGATCCCAATGCGAGCTTGACTCCCCCTTCGTCCGGTCGACGGGGCATCGCCTCGACAAACTGTGCCGTCATCCGTTCAAAGCAGGCGTCGGTGTCGCTCTTGCGCGTCCAGACCGGAATCGGCCACCCCATTTGTTGCGCGTGAATGATCTCGTAGTCCCAATAGGCCCCTTTGATCAAGCGGACCGTAACCTGACGACCCTGCTCGCGCGCCCACTTGATCAGCCGCGCGGCATCGTCCGGACCGCTCCGCAGATAAGCCTGCAAGGCCAGCCCGGCAGGAAAATCGACTTGCTCGCAACAGCGACAGAACAACGCCAGCGTCAAGTCTTTCAGCCGATCCTGCTCCATGTCGAAATTAATCAGCACCTGCTCTTGCGCTGCGAGTTCCAGAATCGGACGCAGACTCTCGGCCAGACGATCGATGGATCCGGCAAAATCTTCGGGAGCGATGCGCGCCGACAAGGACGAGATCTTGATCGAAATGTTGCCCCGTGGGATCGGTCCGAGATAGTCGGACTCGATCGACGCTTGCGCGGGCCAATCCGCGATGGCGGCGGGTAAGACGTGCAGCAGATCCAGGTAGCGGTCCCGATAGGCGTTTGACTCGGCGTCGCTCAAACAGGCTTCCCCCAACAGGTCGACACTGAAGCCGATTCCCTCCTGCCAAAGTTGCTTCAATTTCGGCAGCGCTGTCGTCGCATCTCGTCCGGCAATGAAGTTTTCCGCCATCCGCGTAATCTGGCTGCTGATGGTTCGAGCCAGAGTGCCCTTCATGACACCGCCTGCCTTCAAGCCCAGCCCCAGACCGGCGGGGACTTCCACACCCGGCTGCGTCAAGTAGTCGAGCAGCACATCGTGGATCTGATCGTGGCCCTGGAGCGTGGGGAAGACGTCCACGAAGCGAAACATCTGGACCTTGAACTGCGGATCCTGCATCGCCCAGTCCATCAGCTTGTCCGCCCAGACGCGGCGCGAAAGAAAGCTTGGTCGGTGGACCCGCATGGACTCCAGCAGGGCCCGTCCCAGTTGTTGGGTTCGTCCTTCCAAGTCTGCCGCTGCAACGGGCTGAGGTCGATCGCGAGAAGGCGATCGGTCCTGACGCCGGAAGAGTTTCATCCGACCAACTCCTCTGTAAAATCCAATATATCGAATCGCTTATCCGACATCCTAGACTTGCCGCTTTGCGGCTGCAAGAATGGAGGTGCCATTTTCCGGGACGTCCAGCAGGTGGTTCGATACCTGCACGGCCCGAGCCCCGACGTGGGCCTGTTTTTCGTAATCGAGACGACGCATGAAGACGAATCTACCGCGAATGGCCGCCGATGCGGATCCGGCCGTTGGACGACTTTGTCAGCGCGTGCGCGAGTTACGGAAGGAACGACAATGGACGCTCGAGCAGCTCTCTGCCGCATCCGGTGTCAGTCGCTCGATGCTCAGTCAGATCGAACGTCAGCAGGTGAACCCGACGTTTCATGTGGCGTATCGCATCGCGCAGGCGTTTGGAGTCTCGTTAGGCGAACTGGTCGATCAGCCGGAAGTTGTGCCCTCGATTGAAGTGATTCGGGTGCACGACGAGCAGTACCATTTTCGCAAGGATCGGCAGCACAGTGTACGCACGCTTTCGCCGATTCATCTGGAGAAAGAGGTGGAGTTCTACGAAGTCCGGCTGCAGTCGGGGGCAGCGCTCCGCAGTCTGCCCCACCTCGCCGGTACGCGGGAGTTCTTGACGGTGCAGAAGGGGCGCGTGCGTGTCGTGGCCGGGACGGCTCAGGCGGATTTGGAGACGGGAGATTCGGCTCGTTATCCAGCCGATGTGCCGCACGCGATCGAGAATGTGGGACGGGGAGAAGCGTTGGCGTTTCTCGTGGCCGTGTACCGGTCACCGACTTGAGCCGTTCCGCTCCATCGATTGGGCGGAACGTCACGGGGTCCGGACAACGTGGGCGCCGCGGGCCGGCCGTGTGACGAACAGAGCAGGCTCGATGTTCGTCGCTTTCCGGTATTGCTCGCCGACGAACTGCATGACCTCCGCGATCGCATCCGGCGCGACCAGGTTCACGGTACAACCGCCGAAGCCGCCACCCGTCATCCGACCGCCAAACACACCGTGGGAGGGACCGAGCTGGCGGACCAGATCGACCAGAAGATCCAGTTCCTGACAGCTGACTTCATAGTCATCGCGGAGTGACTCGTGGCTGGCGTACATCAATTCACCGACCCGATGCCAATCTCCTGCTCGGACCGCCTCGGCCGCGGTCTCTGTCCGGTTGTTCTCGCTGATCACGTGACGCGCTCGACGATAAACGACGCCGTCCAGGGCCGATCGGTACTTTTCCAAATCGGCCAACGAAGCGTCGCGCAGGGCAGACACACCGAGTGCGTTGGCGGCCTGATGACATTGGTCGCGCCGCGCCGCGTATTCTCCACCACTCAACTCGTGCTTCACGCAGCTGTTGACGATCAGGATTTCTGGAGCGTGGTCGGGAACCGGGACGGAGCGGGCGTCACAGCTGCGACAGTCCAACAGCAGAAGGTGATCTTCGGTCGCCATGACTGACGTGAATTGATCCATGATGCCGCAGGGAACGTGCGCGTATTCGTGCTCCGCCTGCCGGCAAAGCTTGGCTTTTTCGAGCGGATCAAGTCGTTTTCCGGTGACCGCTTCAATGAGGGTGGCGGTGGCCACTTCCAGCGCAGCGCTACTGGAAAGACCGCCTCCCCAAGGCACGGTGGAGTCGATCAAGACGTCCAGGCTGCCGGGGTTCATGTCTTTCCGCAGACATCCGGCGAGGGATCCGCGGACATATGCTGTCCAGTCTTCTGCGTGAGGAACTTCTCCCGAAGCAAAATCGACCGTGTGCGATTCGTCACCGGCCGACTCGCTCCGAATGCGCCAGCGACCGGCCGGCCGATCTTCATCGCGGTCTGCAGCCAAGACGGTGTAGCGTTCAATCGCCATCGGGAGCACAAACCCGTCGTTGTAATCGGTATGCTCGCCGATCAGATTTACCCGGCCGGGCGCCGCAACGAGCCAGCGTGGCGGGCGGCCGAAGTGTCGCTGGAAGTTCGTCGCGGCCCGTTCGGCGAGTTCCGCGAGTGGTAGTGCAGACGGGGAAGGTTCTCGACTGGATGACATGGGGAGTCCTGGAAGGGAATGAACAAAACGAAATCCTCGCTCCGTTCTCCCCCGGCTCTGAGGTCGTGCAGTTTATAAGTTCATGGCTCGGAAGACGTTACTTCACCCTCGCGCCCGCGGGAGGGTCGGACGCGGAGCGTCCGGGGAGGGTCTTTGGTGAACGAGCAACACGCGCCGAATGCGTTGCGCGCTCCGCCCTCTCCAGGCCTGCCGGCCTGACTCTCCCAGAGGGAGAGTGAA
>CAZFWV010000383.1:0-6303 GCA_964522605.1 uncultured Pirellulaceae bacterium | reverse complement strand
TGCCCCAGATCGCCGGTCTGCTGGGGCATCGCTGCGCTCTGCCACCAGCCACCCCTCGAGAAAGACGGGTTTTGAAATGCGCTCTAGTCTCCGCCCGCGACGCGGCCTGAGCGGCCGTCTGCGCCAGATGAATGGTCCGTGGTGAGCACGTCGATCGTCACGAACGGACGCTCCATGAGTTGAGACGCAGAGCACCCGGAGCAGCCATGACAGAGGCCGGTCGAGCGACCGCGGATCCAACGCACGATCCGACGCAGGAGATACCCCGCGGCACCGGCGACGCAGACCAGGGCGATCCCATTCTGCCAAAGGGACTCGTTCATTGGGGCCCCATCAGGAACATTCCAATGTGGTAGGCCACCCAGGCCCCCAAGTAAGCGAGCAGGGTCATGTAGACGAACGCAAAAACAGGCCAACGCCAGCTGCTTGTCTCACGCTTCATCACGGCCAGTGTTGACACACACTGCGCGCACAGTGCGAAGAAAACCATGATCGAAAGGGCGACCGGCGTATTCCAGACCCGCTCCTGCGATCCGTCTCGCGTCGCGTTTCGCAGGCCTTCCTGGAGCGAGAGCGATTCGTCGGCGCCTTCGCCCAGGTTGTAGATCACACCGAGGGTTCCGACGACCACTTCGCGCGCCGGAAACGATGCCAGTACGGCACAGCCGATTTTCCAGTCCCAGCCGAGCGGGCGGACGACCGGTTCGATCAATCGGCCCAGGCGTCCCAGATAACTTTGTTGCAGCTGGGATGCGGCGATCTGATGTTCGACGTCCAGCACTTCGGCCTGCCAAGATGCTGCTTCGTCGGGCGAAATGGCTGGATCGCCCTCGTGAAATCGTTCCAGTTGCCTTTCGAGTATGACTTGCCGTTGACGGAGATCGCTTTCCGTTTCTGTCGCTCGCGGATAGTAGCCGGCGGCCCAGACGAGGATCGTGACGGCGAAGATCAAGGTGCCTGCACCGTAAATGAAGTCCCAACCGCGCTCCAGCATTCGATGCAGCACAATTCGCGCTTCCGGAATCTTATAGCTCGGTAACTCCATCACGAACGGGGGCGTCTGCCCCGGCAAGAGGGTTCGCCGCAGGAGGATTGCGACGGCGATGGCGACAACGATTCCCAAGAGGTACAGCCCAAACAAGGTCAGGCCTTGCAGACCGAGGATGCCCCCCAAGACCTTCTGTTGGGGAATGAATGCTCCGATCAACAGGGTGTAGACCGGAAGCCGCGCACTGCAACTCATGAGGGGTGCGATCAGGATCGTGACCAACCGATCGCGCCGATTCTCGATGACGCGCGTGGCCATGATTCCCGGAATCGCGCAGGCAAAGGAGGACAGCAGGGGAATAAAGGACTTGCCGCTCAATCCGATGCGCGACATTAACTTGTCCATCAAGTAGGCCGCGCGCGCCATGTAGCCACAGTCCTCCAGCACCGCAATGAAGAGGAACAGGATGAAGATTTGCGGCAGAAAGATCAGCACACTGCCCACACCGCCCAGCACTCCGTCCACCATCAGCGACTGAAGTGCTCCCGCGGGGATCCACTGGGCAACGGAGGCACCAATCCATTCCATGCCCGCTTCGAGTCGGTCCATGAACCACGTCGACCAACTGAAGACTGCCTGAAACATGACCGCCATCAGTACGGCGAACACCAAGGTTCCCCAGATTCGATGTGTCAGAACGCGGTCCAGTCGATCGTTCCAGTCAACCGTGGATCGCGTCTCAGGGTGGACGACTCCCTCCGTGACCTGCCCCACCCACTGGTAACGCGCAATGGTCTCGAGCGCGGCGAGTGATTGGCCCTCGCTTGTCAGACGTCGTCGCGCCTCATGGATGACCTCCCAGACCTCCGCGTCGAGATCGGCGACGCGCGCTGATTCCAGGTATCCCGTGTCGAGCAGCAGACGCTCGACTAGATAGCGAGGTAGTGTCTTGTCCCGCTGCTGCTGAATCCAGGCTCGAAGCTGTGTGACTTCCGCCTGCACCGCGTCCGGCAGAGGACTCACCCGTTCGGTGTTTGCCTGCGGATTCGCCTTCGCGAGCTCCGCGCACAATTGCGATAGGCCCTGTTTCCGGTTTGCCTGGATCGCCACAACGGGAATCCCCAGATTCTGCTGCAGACGCGCTGCGTCGGGTGCGATTCCCTTGCGCTCCGCAAGATCCGTCATGTTCAGCGCGACCACCGTCGGCAAACCCAACTCCAGTAGTTGACTGACCAGGTAGAGATTGCGGGCCAAATTGCTGGCGTCGACCAGGCAAAGAACGACGTCCGGCTGAGGTACGTCCGCTCGCCGCCCCACGAGCAGATCGACCACTAACATCTCGTCAGGGGACTGTGGCGCTAAACTGTAAGTGCCCGGCAGATCCAGCAACTCGACCGGCCGGTCCTCGAGTTGCATTCGGCCGATCTTCTTCTCTACCGTGACGCCAGGATAGTTGCCCGTTCGTTGCCGGACGCCGACCAGAGCAGAGAAAAGCGTTGACTTGCCCGTGTTGGGATTGCCCAGCAGCGCGATCGTTCGGGGCTTAACGGCGGTCGTCACAGGTGTCACGAGTGACCTTCCGGTGCGCACTGGAGCGGTTCAATTTCCACGCGCGCCGCTTCGGATTTGCGTAGACTCAAACGATAGCCACGAAGAGCGATCTCGATCGGATCGCCGAAGGGAGCGACGCCGACGAACTCCACTTCGCACCCTGGTGTCAATCCCATCTCCAGCAAACGCAGACTGATGACGTCGCTGCCACGGATTTGCTGCACGCAGGCACGTTGCCCCGGTGTCATCTCGCCCAGCGTGGTCATCCACCCGTTCCTGCCCGCACCAGAACGCTGGACATCTCGCTGCCGCGAAAACAGAATTTACTGTTCTCCAGACGAATGATGCACGGATCACCGCTGCGCACCACTTCGACCGCCACACCCTGGCGAAAACCCAGTTCCTGCAGTCGCAGAGAATGTGCATCGGCACCCACAACCATGTGGACCTCTGCACGATGTCCGACCGGTAAGAGCCCCAAAGGAATCAGCGGGATTTCATGCACGGCCTGTGCCCCGTTGGAAGAGAACCTTGTTGATATTTAGTCTCAATATCGTTTCGTCTATGATACGGCTTGTCACGCGATTCCACAAGTCCCCCGGACGGAGAATCTGTCACGGAGGCGTACAGACGGAGTGGAAGCCGGACCAAATCGAGGAGCGGGTTTCGGCTGCCTGCTCCACCGTTGGCGTCCCAGGCAAGATGGATCCCAACAGGATCAAGTCATCGCCTACCGCATAGGGCTCGCGGGCGTCCTGGTTGGGATCGGCCGGGCTGAATACGCGTACGTCGCTCGCCGTGTTGCTTTGAAGCTGCAGTACCGTCTCGAACGTTGCGTCGCGGGGGCGGATTTCTGCCACGCGTCCGATCAGTGCGATGCCGTCACTGGTTCGCGTCGGGAATCGCAGCCAAGACTCCGCCGCTTCGGCGACGAGTCGTCGGAGTTGAGGATCGGCGGTGAAGCGGCCGAGCGTCGCCTCGACAGCCTGCATGAGGGGGCCAATCTCGGCGTCATCGCCATCGAGGAAAGAGACGATTTGCGCCACGTCGCATAGTTGCTGGTACAGGAGTCGTTGCTGGTCACGCCGCGCTTCGCGGTTGGCGGGAGGCGAATTCTGAAACGACTCCAGCGTCGTTCGCACGGCGGCTAAGGCTTGCCGCAATTCGGGGCCCGTATAGACGGGTGCATCAGCGCGGTGGATCAAGCTTTCGATGTTGGAAGTCGCCACGCGATCTTCCGCGATCCACGCGGATGCGGGGCTCACCTGGTCTGGCGCGGGCATGGCACCTTCGTCGGTTGGCTGAAAGGGGTCGGGCGGAAGAGGAGACATTGGGATTTCGTCCGCGAAGGGATCCGGCCGATCCGCGGGTGAACCGGCGGGCGAACGTCGCTCCCTGGTATCGACCATGGGTTCGTCCCAGCTGGACGGCCGCATCCACTGCAGCCAATCAGGCAGGCGGGGTGCTAGACCCAAGGGATCGCGTCGCAGGTCGCCGGGTAACCACCAGAGAATCAGTTGGGCAATTAGGATCCCGGCAATTCCACCGAGCACGATCTTCAAAAGCTCGGTGGCTGGATTCCGGCGTCTCTGGCGGGCCCGCCAGCGGCGGGAAACCGATGCGGACCCAGCGGATGAGGGGGTCACAAACGGGCTCGGAATGCGACCGCCGCCGATCGGTTGGGGGTCCAGGATCTCGGGGGCATCTTGCAGCGGGCTGGGCGACGGTTCCAGCCCTTCGCCCGCTTGCTCGGGTGGCAGCACGACGAGCGCGTCCGCTCGGACCGTCGAATCCCCGGCGACAGCGGCTTTGTCCGATTCCCCTTCTGATTCCGGATCGGGCAGATCCGGCAGCAACAGCAGTTCCGGCGGCTGCATCTCCAGCAACTCAACCGACGAGAATTGCGCCGCACAAATTGGACATTGGACCCGGATGGGTTCGAGGTTGCTCGCAGTCCGGACCCATTCCAGACAGAAGGGGCATTTGGCGACGTCAGCCATGGCAGCTTTGAACAGCAGGACAGGAGAAGTGGCGGGGAACGCTCCGCGACGATCCCTTCCATTCTAGTCGAACCGATCGGAGGTTGAACGGGTTGAGTTACCGGAAAAGACGCGGGGCCGCCTGCCTGGAACTTAGATAGTGGACTCGCCGGAACGCCGCTCGGCAACCTGTGCCATGCGAACGCACTAGAAGTGAATTCCCGCGCGGATCATGACCGTGTCCTCCAACTCGGTCGAATTCCACGGCGTGAGTACATCGACGATTTCTCGATTAAAGACGTAACCCACCTCGGCGAAACTATGCCACCGATTCAGGTTGAACCAGTCGACGCCCACGAACACGCGGATGTCATTGATGTCGACTCGGTCGCTGGCTCCGTTATCGACTCGATCGTAGGTCCAGGCACCGCCGCCGTACTCGGCCCCGACGTACCACCAGACCTGAGTATTGCCGGTGGTTGTGGCATAACATGCCAGTTTGGGAGA
The DNA here is from genome assembly GCA_964522605.1 of uncultured Pirellulaceae bacterium. Taxonomy (GTDB): domain Bacteria; phylum Planctomycetota; class Planctomycetia; order Pirellulales; family Pirellulaceae; genus CAVZLD01. Next base: position 1,278 of record CAZFWV010000383.1, on the reverse strand, counting down.
GGGAAAGACGATCTCCCAGTGCTTCTGTGGGGAAGGATCCCACACGATCCCCGCGACGGGCAGAAGCTTGATGTCATTGCGATCGATGTAGGCCACCCCAAGTTTGACGGAAGTCGTAGGCGTCAAGCGAACCACGCCGGCTGCCAATGACGGAAAGCGGAACGAATCTGACGTGACCGTCGTAAAGTCGCTGAATACCCCCAGTTTTACCCCAAACTCAGCTCCCAATTGAGGCGTGAACCAGGGACTCCAGGTGAAGTCCAGGTAGGCACTGTAGAGCGCTCCGGGCAGGTCGATCAGGACCGGCGGATACGAAGGGCCGTCCAGCAAGGTGAATGTGAATCCGGGCCGCACGCGAAGCGGGCCGGTTCCCCCCAAGAAATTCGGAAACACGGCCGTCGTGCTGATGTCGATGTCATTGATCATCAGGCTGTTCCCATCGCCCGATCCGTACAGCCAGTAGTACGTTACGCCCGTATCTTGGAACAGTCGTTCGTAAGGCGGCAGGCCCATCTTGGTTGGATCGAAACCGTTCGGAAAGTAGGGCGTGCCCGGCTGCGAGCCCCACGTTGCGGGATTGCCTCCATACGGCGTGGCGGACGGGGCCGTGGGGTAGGGAGAATACGGCGTCGGTGCAACACCGGGTGCGGGCCAGGGCGCTGCCCCGCCGGGGGGCGGCAGAACGGTCGGCGGATTCGTGATTGGGGCTCCGTAAGGAGCCGCGGTGCCTCCCAGAGGGGGTGGCAGCATCGGATCGCCACTCGGCAGAGCATACGGGTCGAACGGCTGAATGCCGGGTGCCAGCGTCGCGGCGGGAGCGCCGTAGGTCGAGGGCGCCCCGTATCCGGTCGGCGGAGCGTACGGCGGGGCTGCCCCATAGGCGGACGGGGCCGTCGCGCCGGGAAACGGCGCACCCGACGGGGGCGCAGTCCAACCGGCACCGCTCGGGGGGGCGGCCGAAGGAAACCCGACGCCCTGCCCGCAGGCTGCCGCACATATCAACGACAGCCCGGCGACAAGAGTCGCCAAGCGACACAATTTGCTCGTGATCAACACCACGGCGAGCTCAATGCAAACGAAGGGACAGGCCAGCGCTCGATCCCATGACGACGCTCGGCGGCGGGCTAATTAACAGGTGCCCGTGGCTGCGTCAAGGTGTTGTCGCCAACTCGATAGGCGGACGGGCACATGTTCGCTTCTGCTGACTGGCGCGACCGTCGGAGAAGTCAACTGAAAAATCGTAGGGGTTGAAGACCCTGTTGGACGTTCAGGGGCGGG
>CAZFWV010000382.1:0-6375 GCA_964522605.1 uncultured Pirellulaceae bacterium | reverse complement strand
GCAACCCCAGGACAGGCACTGCGTCAGGACACAACCCGCACAACCCGGGGACAGGCACTGCGTGATTGGCACGGCCACAGCCATCGCCATCGGGACCTACGCATGCGGAGAGGCAGGCCGCGGAAAATCGCCGATCGGCGCCGAGGCGTCGCCCGAACCTGCAGCACAACCCGGGCACAACCCGGGGACAGGCGCTGCGTGGTCGTCACGGAACCCACCTTGCGTCATCCCCCTAGTCCCCGCATCCTCGGCCTGCGACGCACGTGGCCGATCTTCCCTGATTACCGGGAACGCGAGCGAGGAGGGAACGCGAGGACAGGCACTGCTTTCGCAGGCGCAGCGATTCCCACCTCACCCTCTCAGATTGCGCCCCCCTTCTCTGTGGCCCATACCTCTAGTCTTCCCTATTTTCGAAGTCCACTTACTCGCAACGCGGGGACAGGCATCGCCTGCCAGGCGGTCACAGTCCCGAAATAACTCGGGAACAACGCGGGGACAGGCACTGTTTGGCGCGGCGCTGTTTGGCCGGGGAGACGCGGGGACAGGCGCTGTTGGGCGGGGGCGCGGCGTTTCGCCTGGCTCTCCGTTGTTCGCTCGTTTGGCAAGTTTCCCAAAAGGGCCGGCCTTGACCGGTTGCTGGATGGCTGATAGCCTGCCCCCCGAGACCGCGCGACGTCCATTGGCCTCGGTCCTCAGGCCCAGGCTCTCCACCCTCAGGCTCAGACGCTGAGTGCACACTGTGTCCTACGACAGCATTCTCTTAGTCAAACAAGTTCCCGACACGGCCAATGTTACGGCCGAGGCGATGCGGGAAGACGGAACGGTCAATCGGGGCGCCTTGCCGGCGATCTTCAATCCGGAAGATCTGCACGCGTTGGAGACGGCGCTGGAGGTAAAGGACCGTTACGGCGGAACGGTGACGGCCCTGACGATGGGACCGCCCAAGGCAGCAGACGTGCTGCGGGAGTGTCTTTATCGGGGGGTGGATCGGGCGATCCTCTTGACGGATCGTCGGGCCGCCGCCAGTGACACGCTGGCCACCAGTTACATTCTGTCTCAGGCGATCAAGACGATCGGTCGATACGATCTCGTGTTCGCGGGTCGGCAGGCGATTGATGGCGACACGGCGCAGGTCGGACCCCAGTGTGCGGAGAAACTGGGGATCACGCAGCTGACTTATCTGCAGCAGCTGGTTCACATGACGGAACGAACGATCCGCATTCGGCGTGACATTGGCAACGGCTGGGAGGTTGTCGAGGCGGAACTGCCGGCACTGATCACGGTCACGACCGCGAACCAGCCGCGTCCGCCGGCGGCCAAACGGGCACTCCGATACAAGCGGGCTCGGGCCGAGTCGGAGATTACTTCCGAAGTGAAGGCGGCTAACCGCGATCTTTCCGAGCCGCAGTTGGCGGAGGAGGTCGGGCGGCGAATCGGGCAACTCCGTGACCAAGGCTTGCTGATTGAGCAATGGAATTTGGACGACATTCACGCTGACCTGGAGCGCTGCGGCTTGGCCGGTTCACCGACGAAAGTCTTCCGCGTCCAATCGATCGTTTTGACGAAGCAGGGCTACACCGAAATTCCTGCGACGGAAGAAGGCATTCGGCAATTGATTCACGAACTGGTAGTCGACCGGACGTTGGGATAAATGATCGAACCAAACCGACAAGGCGAAGTCTGGGTTTTCGCCGAACAGCAAGAGGGTGATCTGCCGGAAGTGGTTCTTGAGCTGGCGGGCAAGGCGCGCCAATTGGCGGATCAGTTGGGCGTCAAGACCGGTGCCGTGTTACCGACGGCTGCCTTGCGTGAGATGCCGCAGCGACTGATTGCGCACGGGATCGACAATGTCTATGTCGTCGAAGATCCGCGACTGGGGCACTTTCAAACGACTCCTTACGCCCGAGTGCTCTGTCATCTGATCGAAAAGCATCGGCCCCAGATCGTGCTCTATGGTGCGACTCCCCTGGGTCGTGATCTGGCTCCCCGAGTTGCATCGGAGATGCGTGCCGGGATGACGGCCGACTGCACGGATCTGGAGATTCAGGACGTGACGGATCCGCGAACCAAGCAGGTCCACGAGAAGCTATTGCTGCAGATTCGTCCGGCTTTTGGAGGCAACATTATTGCCACGATCGTGAACTACGATTGGTGGCCGCAGATGGCGACTGTTCGTGAAGGCGTGATGCCGCTCGATCCGCCGGATCCTGCGCGAACGGGTGAAATCATTCGCGAATCGCTCGATCTGGACGACTCGCTGTTTCCCGTCAAGCTGATTGAACGTCACACGGAGCCGCGCCGCGTCAACCTGAAAGGCGCGCGAGTGATTGTCGCCGGTGGTGGTGGCGTGGGCAGCAAGGACAGCTTTCGGATGATTCACGAACTCGCCGGTGCCATCGGAGGTGCGGTGGGTGCCAGCCGAGCGGCGGTGGATGGAGGCTACATCGGCAAAGAACATCAAATCGGCCAAACAGGAACCACGGTCCGTCCCGCACTCTACATTGCCGCGGGAATCAGCGGCGCAGTGCAACATCGCGCCGGGATGGAGGAATCGGCCAAGATCATTGCCATCAACACGGACGCCGAAGCGCCGATTTTCTCTGTCGCCCATTACGGAATCGTGGGCGATCTGAAAAAGGTAATACCGATGATTGTCAAAGCGCTCAAAGAGCGGCGGTGAGGATAGCTGTGGGTAACTTCTTTCTCGACAACCAGGATATCCAGTTTCTCTGCTCGCACATCGATCTGCTCGAACTGGCGCACGTGCAGGAGCGATTTGCCGAAAACGGCGACGCCGATTACGTGCCCGTCGATGCCCAGGATACGGTCGACGACTACCGACGGATTCTCGAAATTGTCGGGCAAGTGGCAGCGGAAACGATTGCGCCGAACGCTGAACGCGTTGATCGGGAAGGCAACACGCTGAATTCCGACGGAACGGTGACCCTGCATCCTGGCGTTCGCGAGAACCTGCATCGAATGTCGCAGGCGGATCTCATGGGTTTCACGTTGCCGCGCAAGTATGGCGGGCTGAACTGCCCAAACTTGATCTATACGATGGCCACGGAAATCGTCTCACGCGCCGATGCGTCGTTCATGAACATGTTCGGCCTGCAGGGAATCGCTGAAACCGTGAATGCGTTTGCCAGTCAGGAAATCAAGAATGACGTCCTGCCTCGATTCTCGCGCGGTGACGTCACCGGGGCGATGGTTTTGACCGAGCCGGATGCGGGCAGTGACCTGCAAGCCGTGCGTTTGCGCGCTCATCAAGATGAGCAGGGCAACTGGTATCTGAATGGCGTAAAGCGTTTCATTACAAACGGCTGTGGAGAAATCCTGTTAACGCTGGCTCGCAGCGAACCGACGATTGGGGATGGACGCGGCCTAAGCCTCTTCATCTCCGAGCGGAGTGAGCGCATCAAGGTTCGCCACCTGGAAGAAAAGCTGGGAATTCACGGTTCGCCCACGTGTGAACTTGTCTACGAGGATGCGCCCGCGAAGTTGATCGGCGAACGACAACGGGGCTTGATCACCTATGTGCTGGCGCTCATGAATGGAGCTCGCGTGGGCGTGGCGGCGCAATCACTCGGTGTGGCCGAGGCAGCCTTTCGCCTGGCACGAACCTACGCCCATTCCCGCCAACAATTCGGCATGCCGATTGAGCGGTTACCCGCCGTGGCAGAAATGGTCACGGACATGAAGATCGCGATCGAAGCCGCACGCGCGCTGGTCTATGAGACGAGTCGCATTTGCGATCTGGAAAACAACAATACGCGATTGCTCGAATGGCACGCGGACCGCTTGGAAAAGGATGAACTCAAAGCCTGTCGTCAGCTTGGGCGGTCGCTGAAGCGCTACAACGGCATGTTGACGCCGATGAGTAAGTACTACGCATCCGAGATGTGTTGCCGAGTCGCCGACATCGCAATTCAGGTGCTTGGCGGTTCCGGCTACATGAAGGACTACGCGGCGGAACGCCATCTGCGTGACGCGCGAATCACGACGATCTATGAAGGTACCAGTCAGCTGCAGATCGTTGCTGCGGTGCGCGGAGTGACCTCCGGTACGCTCGAGCAATTCGTTGCACCTTACGAACAGAAGCAGTACGACGATCCCGTGCTGACGGAATTGCAGGGTCGAGTGATTGACGCCCGGAAACAGTTGGAACAAGTCATTCAATTCGCCAAGGAACGTCCCAGTTCGTTCGTGGATCTGTCGGCCCGTCGATTGGTGGATGGCGCAATCACAGTCATCATTGGTCACCTGCTGCTCGGCCAAGCTGTTGGCAATTCGCGCAAACAGAGTGTTGCACGGCGATTCATCCAAACGCAGGTGCCCGTCCTGCGGATGCAGTGCGAACAGATTCTTGCCGGTGACACAACGCCGCTGGATGAGTACGAACTGCTTGCCGGGCCGGTTCCTAGCAGCAACTAATCCAGCCTGAGCCAGTCGTCGATCCAGGGAATCCAGCTTCGGAAGAACTCGGCGGCCTCGGGATCCTGTCGGTCCACGGTCAGCAGATACTTGCCGGCCGCGTCGCCGCCACATGCATACTGGCCGATCGCCATTCCGCCGAGAGCGACCAGACCAATCGCCATTCCGCCGATCGCAATCGCTCCGATCGCCAAGCCGCCGATGGCCAGTACCAGCCCGAGTGCACAGCCGCCGAAGCAGATTCCGCCCACGGCCACGCCACCGAAGGCAGCCAGGCCTTGCGCGTAACCTCCGAACGCAAAGATCCCCGTCGCGAAATCTCCAATGGCGATGATTCCGCGCGCATGCCCCCGCCATTGGCCGACCGTGGGATCAGGACCGGTCGCAATGTCATACAGCGGCAACCCGAGAATCGTAATCTCCGATCGCTTACGAATTCCGCGCCCCGACATCGCCTTGACGCGTTTCAGCTCGCGCTCAAGCTCCTCCACCCGGCGCAACAATTCCTGGTTATCTTCGGTCATGCGGACTGCTCCCACTCGAAACTACCTGCGAACAAATTGTACGCAAAGCCCGCTTCGATCGTAACCGATTCTCCTCAATTCGATCGCCAGCCGACGCAGCCAATGAGCGGACTCGTGCCGCTACCCGAGTTTCATGCCCGGAAGTATATTGAGGCGGCGTCGGTCCAGCGTCGAAGCTTGGGAACGGTCCGGTCCGCAAGGAAGTGCGCGGGTGGGCCGTATTGGACTTCTGGCACATGCTTTTGAGAGAGAAGAAGGTCAGTCGCCGGTGTCGCCTGCCAGAACTTCCTTCGATTTCGTGAATTCCGCGAATCTGCCCGAGTTGCTCGGTTCCTGCGGGATCAGCCTGGTCGTGAGTACCTACCAGGCAGGCCGGTTGGCGGTCTTTCGTCGCTGGAAAGACTCAGTTTCTCTTTCTCTCGCGCTGCGATCGTTCGAGCGGGCGATGGGAGTTGCCGTCCACCGCGATCGGATGGCGGTCGGTACAAGGTACCAAGTGTGGTTCCTGGAAAATGACCCGCCGCTTGCGGCTTTGCTCGATCCGCGCAAGTCGTACGACGCCTGTTATTGTCCGCGAAGGTCCCACGTGACGGGTGAGATCCGGATACATGAGATCGCTTGGGGACAGACGGCCGCCCAATTGGCCGACTCGGATGCGGCCGATGCGATGAACGAACTCTGGATTGTCAACACTCGATTCTCGTGCCTGTGCACACTGGATGCGCTGCACAGTTTTGTGCCGCAATGGCGTCCGCCGTTTGTTACGGAACTGGCCGCCGAGGATCGATGCCACTTGAACGGGCTTGCCATGCGGAATGGCAGACCGGAATTCGTTACGGCTATTGCCGAATCCAATGTGCCGCAAGGATGGCGCACACATGGTCAATCGGGTGGCTGTGTGATCCATGTCCCAAGCGGGGAAACGGTGATTCGCGGGTTGAGTATGCCCCACTCGCCACGCTGGCACCGAAATCGACTGTGGATACTCGATTCCGGAAATGGGCGTCTGGTGACTGCCGACCCGAACACGGGGAGCGTGACGTTCGTTGCGGACCTTCCGGGCTACGCGCGGGGACTAGCGCTCCGAGGTGACTATGCGTTCATTGGTCTTTCCAAGATTCGACGCGGGTCCAGCCTGGAGTCCATCCCGTTGGCGGCTCGTCGCGATCAACTCCGCTGCGGTGTTTGGGTCTGCGATCTTCGATCCGGTCAATTGATCGGGGCGGTCGAGTTTCGGGGTGCCGTGACCGAGATTTTCGATGTCCAGCTGATGAGGGAGCATCAATTTCCCGCGATCATCGGCCTTTCCAAAGAGACCGTGCAGCGAGCCTACTCCATTCCGTAGGACTGCGGACGCTCATCGCATACCGCGCAGGGCGGCAGGGCCGCAACCCAACGGGGTGCTTCCGCACCCGAA
>CAZFWV010000381.1:0-6450 GCA_964522605.1 uncultured Pirellulaceae bacterium | reverse complement strand
CGATGCCCCAGATTGCCGATCTGCTGGGGCATCGCTGCGCTCTGCCACCAGCCACACTTCCAAGTGAGTACGTTTTGAAATGCGCTCTAAACCTCACTTCGCAGGAATCATCGGCTGTGTCTTTCTGCTCCTGGCCAGCAGGAGCCTTGCTGCGGATTCGCTTCGACTGCAGCCATTAACTGCGGAGATCGCGAAATACGGCAAGGCGGAATTCTCCATCGAAGTGCCGCGGCAGTACACAAATCCGTTCGATCCGAGTGAAATTGACCTGCAGCTTGAGCTTCAGTCCCCCAGCGGTCGAACGCTGCGCGTGCCTGCCTTCTACATTCAGGAATATGAGCGGCGCAAGATCTCGCGAAATGGCCGTTCAGCAATGTGGATGTACCCGGCGAACTCGCCCGTCTGGAAGGTCCGCTTCGCTCCGTCGGAAGCCGGCCGATATCGGGCCATCGCGCGACTGCGCGACGCGCAAGGAGTCGTCGAATCAAACCGTGTTGATTTCATCAGCCTCAATTCAGACGATCGGGGATACATCCGAGTCAGTGAGAAGGACCCCCGCTATTTCGAATTCACCAACGGCCAGCCATTCTTCCCGATCGGACAGAATCTGGCTTTCATTGGCGAGGGCCAATACGTCAATCCTTCCGTGATGCCTGACATCTTTGAGAAGTTGTCGCGCAACGGCGCGAACTTTCTCAGAATCTGGACTTGCTGTCAGGACTGGGCGATGGCGATCGAGGCGCGCAAGAGCGCATGGGGACGATCGTGGTCGTGGCAGCCGCCGCTGGCCGATTTGCCTGGACAGGATGCCTCGGGAGGCAAATGCCTGCGGTTGTCGAGCGACTCGAAAGCCGAGGTGACCGTGGATCCTTCCCACGCGGTTGCGTTGCGCCCGGACACTCGCTACGTACTGACGGGCCGCGCCCGGCTCGATGGTGATGCCCGACTGAGAATCTCGTCGGGCTCGCATTCGATCCGACTGGATGCGTCCGGCAGCGCACCGGACGATTGGCGAGAATTCCGGCTCGAGTTTGAAACGGCCGACGACGAGTATTGGCTGGGACGCACGGTGCTGCGACTGGAGACTGCTGGGACCGCCTGGATCGATGGAGTGTCGTTGCGGGAGATTGCTGGCGGCCCGGAACTCCTTTGGGAGGCGAAACTGAATCGCAGTCCGCGAGGATTCTACAACCCGATCGACTGCGATCTGCTCGATCAAGTCATCGCTGCCGCGGAAAAGCATCGCATCTACCTGCAGCTCTGTCTGATCACTCGAGATCTTTACATGGGCGCGCTGAAAGATGACCAGAGTCCTGAATACCAACAAGCCATCGACGATGCCAAGAAGCTGCTGCGCTATGTCGTCGCCCGCTGGGGCTATTCGACGCAGGTGATGACTTGGGAGTATTTCAACGAGCAGGATCCCGGCTTACCAACGGATCGCTTTTACCACGACTTGGGGGAGTATCTAGACGAGATCGACGTTTACCACCATCTGAGGTCGACCAGTACGTGGCATCCTTCACCGCGCGACTGGCAGCACGCCCAACTGGATTTCGCGGATACACACTTCTATTTGCGTCCGGCGCCCGACCGAAAGTACGTCGATGAGGTCGAAGCCGCATTGGGAAATGCTGACGAATTGCGTCGTCATGCCGCGAGGAAACCGGCCCTAATCGGGGAGTTCGGTCTGGCGAACAAGCAATGGCAACCGACACGCGAGATGCAGGAGTCGGCCGCAGTCGTCGATTTTCATAACGCGATCTGGGCGTCGGCTCTTTCTGGTACTTCGGGCACGGCCATGTTCTGGTGGTGGGAACGGCTCGACCAACGCGATCATTACCCTCATTACCGACCGCTGGCGGACTTTTTGGCGGGTATTCCCTGGACGACTGCCAATCTCCAGCGAGCCTCCGTGACGACGCCGGATGAACACGTTCGTGTGCTCGGACTGGCCAGTGAGAATCGCGCGTATCTGTGGTTGTTCGATCCTCGTGCGTCGTTTGAAAACATCGTGATCCACAAAACCGAAGTGCCCCAGCGATCGGGTATCCGGCTGCAGCTCGAGGGCTTACAGCCCGGGTCTTACGATGTCCAATGGGGGGATACACGAACGGGCCGGATCGTACGTGCAGAACGGATGTCGGTCACCGAGAGACCACTCCAGCTTACGTGCCCAACATTTCAGCGTGACATGGCCTGTAAGATTGAACCGATCGCACCCTGAAGGTCGTGTGGACTTTAAGTGTTGGCTCGAAAGAAATGACTTCACCCTCCCGCGTGCAGGTTGCGCAGGTTTCAAGTGGTTGGTTGGCAGGCAATGAACAAACCGAAATCCTCGCTCCCTTCTCCCCCGACCCCTCTCCCCGAAACGGGGCGAGGGGAGCCAGAGTGCATCGGGTCTGCTACCAACGAGCCTGTCAGATTTTCAACAGGCCAGGGCGGCATGCGTTGCGCACTCCGCCCTCTCCGGGCCTGCGGCCCGACTCTCCCAGAGGGAGAGTGAATCCTGGTCGTAGACGCCTGCAGACCCAACACTTCCAAACTGCAAGACATCCCTGACGTGAATGCGAAATTCCCCCGTGAAGGCCACGGATCAAGCCGGGGGCGGGGGAGTCGTGGACATCGGCTGACTCAGTTCGAATAAAATCGGGGGCCGCGCGGCGCGATTGGGCTCCACCGCGCATCTGACTTCTTGGAGCACGTTCTGGAATGGGGTCCTGCCGCTTCGAGCAAGAGGTGCCAGGCCCAAAAGACCGCGACCTTCCGGTCCCCGGCGACTTCCAGGCGTCGGGGATTCGAGGCTCGAGGATTGATCGGATGGATGCGACGAACACCGATGTTCATGTTCTGATACGTCGCATCCGCCAAGGAGAAGATTCTGCGTTAGGAACTTTGTTGGAAATGTATCGGCACTATCTGTCTCTGTTGGCGCGACTTCAGATCCGAGAACCGCTGGTTGGAAAACTCTCGCCGTCTGACGTCGTGCAGGAGACATTCCTCAAGGCCAAGCGAGGCTTTTCCGAGTTTCGTGGCGAGACCGAGGCCGAATTGATGGGCTGGTTGCGTCGAATCCTGGCCAACCGCCTGGCGGAAGCATCACGGCATTTTGGCACCCGACAGCGCGATGTGGCGCTCGAACGATCGATTGAGGCGGCGGTCGATCAGTCGTCCTTCGCGATCCATCAATGGCTGGTCTCCAATGAGCCAACACCCAGCGAGATCGCTTCACGACGCGAGCAAGCAGTGCAATTGGCCGATGCCTTGAGTGCTCTACCGGCTGACTATGCGGAAGTTCTGATCTTACGGCACCTGGAGGACCTCAGTTTTCCGATGATCGCGGAGCGACTAAACCGTTCGCTGAATAGTGTCAAAAACATTTGGGCACGTGCCATCGTGAAATTGCGATTCGCTTTGGAGACCCACCGGTGACCACTCCTCAGTTTTCCACCTCCGGTCTTCAGCCCGAAGATGATCACGCACCGGTAGACCCACGTCTTGTCCGCGCCATGGAGGACTACCTTGAGCAACTGGAAGCGGGACAACCGATCGACCATCGCTCATTTCTTGCGAAGTACCCGGGCATTCAGGCGGATTTGGAGCGGTGTTTGGTTGGGCTCGAATTCCTGCGCGAAACGGCCCCTAAGTTAACCGACGGAAAGATCGAGTCGGACAGCGCTCGCGCCTCGACATCCCTGCCGAATCAACTGGGCGATTTCCAACTCGTCCGGGAAATCGGTCGCGGGGGCATGGGAATTGTCTTCGAGGCCCATCAACTGTCGCTCGAACGGCGTGTGGCGCTGAAGATCCTGCCGTTTGCTTCCCTGTTGGATAGTGCACAGTTGAAGCGGTTTCGCAACGAGGCCCGCGCGGCGGCGATGTTAAAGCATCCGAATATCGTCAGTGTGTACTCGGTTGGTTGCGAACGAGGCGTGCACTTCTATGCGATGGAGTTTGTTGAGGGTGCCAGCCTGGCGAGAATGATTCACGATCGTGATCCCAGCACGAAGTCGATGCCGCTCAAGAGTCCGGCCGTGGATCCCTGTTCCCAAGCCGACACGTCTCCGATCGCCGCGTTGGAAACGAACAAACCTTCATCTCGGTTGGCGTTCTATCGCCGAGTGGCTCAGATCGGAATTCAGGCGGCGATGGCACTCGACCACGCCCACCGGGAAGGAGTCATTCATCGAGACATCAAGCCGGCGAATCTGTTGCTGGATCGGGACGGCAACCTCCATGTAACCGACTTTGGACTAGCGCGTATTCAGTCGGCCGATGATCTGACAGTGACCGGTGACCTGCTGGGGACATTGAAGTACATCAGCCCCGAACAACTGGAAAAGGCAACGGTGGTCGACCAACGGACAGATGTCTATTCGTTGGGAGCGACGCTCTATGAATTGGCCACCGGTACGCCCGCTTTTTCCGGTGAAACGCGGCAGGAAGTCATTCAGGCGATCATTCATACGGAACCGGTTGCTCCGCGGAGAATCCGCGCGGACCTTCCGCAGGACCTGCAGACGATCATCCAAAAAGCCATGCAGAAGGACGTCGCAGAACGATATCCGACCGCCGGCTCGCTGGCGGATGATCTGCAGCGATTCCTGGACAACCGTCCCATTCAAGCTCGACCGTCATCCAATTGGGATCGAACCCGACGATTTGCCAAGCGGAACCCATTAGTCACCGGGTTGATCTCCTCCATCGTCTGTCTGCTCGTCCTGCTCACTCTCGCCAGTTCTTTTGTTGCTTGGAAAGCGATTCGATATTCTCGCACTCAACAGCAACAAGCCCGTCGGCAGGAGTTGGGACTTTACGCGCGAGATATTCGGCTGGCGAAACTGGCGGCGGACGAGTCCCGGATGGCCGATCTGCAGCAGTTGTTGTTGAAATGGCATCCCGAATCGGTAACTAGTGGACACGATCACCGCGGGTTTGAATGGTATCACCTCTGGCAGTTTCTCGAGGATCCGGCGCTCGAGCAGACGATTGACTTCGAACTGCCGTGCTACGACGTGACATTTCTCGACACGCACGACCAGATCGCTGTCGCGAATTATGATTATCGAATCTCGACCTGGCAGATCGGACTCGCCACACAATCCTCACCTCTGCAGGTACTTTCCGGAAAATCTGCGCAGGTCAGGAAGCTGCTCGTCGCGGACGGTGGAAACGTGCTCATCTCCGCCGACCTTAACGGCCACCTCCTGGTTTGGGATTGGCGGACGGGCCGACTATTGGAGAACGCTCAACTCGACGGTCCGGGCAGCCATGACTGTCGAGCACTCGATCTCAGCCGGGATGGATCACGCATCCTCATCGGTTTTGGTGATGGGCACTCCGGGTCCGCACGAATCTGGAATCGCACTAACCAAAAGTGGGAGCATCCAATCCGCGATTCCTCCTGGATTGGGATCCGCACCGCATTCGGACCTCAAGACGAAGTCATTTTGGCCCAGGTCGACGATTCCACATTTCAAATTCGATCTCCCGAAACATGGGAGTTGGCCGTCACCGGTCAGGTGGACGGCGACGGCATCACGGCGCTGGCCATGGACAAGGAGAAGCAATTCCTGGCACTGGGCGTGCGCGGACGTGAAGCAGCGCGAGCCGTATCACGCATCGAACTATGGGAGACGCGTTCCTGGACCCGCATCGCGGTTACAGCCCTGGATCATTTTGATCTAACGTCGCTCGCGTTTTCGCCAGACGGCAGCAGGCTCGCCGCCGGAGATTCGGTCGGAGGTCTCTACTTGCTGGAACTGAGCCAGGATCGTGAACAGCTGACGAGTGTGCTGCAGAGGCGCGTCCATTATGGACAGTTGCGAGGCATCTCGTTTTCGGCTGAAGGGACGCGGCTGGCAACGTGTGGAACCGATGGCGAAGCTCGCGTGTGGAGCACAAGAGACCTGTCCCGGCCCCCAACGGGCATGAAGACATTCGCCGTGGGTTCCAGCGCCATGCGATCCTTCGTTCAGGGAGCATGCTTCGTCGATGGAGATACGGCCGTCACCAGCGATTACAGCGGCACCTGTTACGCCTGGAATCGACAGACTGGTGAGCGAGTTCCCTTTTTCCAGATGGATCGCCAGAACGACAACGTCTTTCAACTCACTGCCGCCTACGGCCATGGTCTCGTCGCCATGACGGCCGGACATTGGCCACCGACCAGCAGCGCTGAGTCGGGGCGAGTTGAAATTCGGGATTTGCGAGGAAAACGCAAGCCGAGTTCTTTTGTTGTCGGCAAAATCTTTTCTTCGGTATCCGACTTCTCGCCTTCCGCCCGATACTTCGCCGTCTGCTGCAATCAAGAGGTCGTCATCATCGACGTGGAACAGGATCGAATTGCCGGTTCTGTAACCTTTCCTCATCTAGAGCAACTCGTAAAGAACGTTCGCTTCTCTCCCGATGAGCGCTGGTTGGTCTGCGGCCGCAATGATGGGATTGTCA
>CAZFWV010000380.1:0-6496 GCA_964522605.1 uncultured Pirellulaceae bacterium | reverse complement strand
AGGAGTCTGTGCACTACCAAGAGCGGTACAGAATCCCAGCACGGCCAACAACCCGATCGCTCGTGCCCGAGCAAGCTCGGCCCATCGAAAACCGTGCGTCGCATGGAGAGGATTTGACGAGGCCATTGCCGAATCAATCATCGCCTGAATGCCACCGCGAAATCAGACGGCGAATTCAGGCCCTCATTTCTGTCCGCTTCGACAGAAAGCGATTCACGCGAAAAACTCAACTCCAAGAGTCTCTTAGAATATGGTAACTCACGTCCGATCGATTGTCATTCGGGGCTGCGGAAATCGACTCATCAGCAACCCGGATCGTCCAGGACGCATAAGGTTTGCGGTATCTCTTGACGGCGGCGCAGCCAATGAGCCAGGACGACCAACGGAAGTCCGACATTTGTCGACTTCGCGTTGCTTCCTCAGGATCGTTAACCGCGCGGCAGTGAATAGTGCCCGCCTACGCCTCCGGCTTGCCGTTAAACGAGTTGCGTAGTCCATCGCAGATCTGTGGGCTGCACGCGCTCACTCCGTGGGCCACCGCGCGTTGATCTGACGCGTTTCGCGGAAATTCACTGTTCCGAGATCCAACGGCTCATGTCCCGGAAGGTCAAACGTGACGCGATGCGGGCACGCCGGTAGATCATCAATCGTGCAGGGCGTGGTGACGGGGACTCCCGCTTCATTGACCTGCAACTTGCCGTCCAGCAGGATTCGCGCCTCGAACGGAGTACTCGTGAAGTTCACGTGGACTCTTTCGACGGGCCACCTCGTGTAGGCCAGGATCCCGGAAGCCACCATTAGGGCCGCGGCGACGGCTCCCAGTCCCTTTCGCCAAGAAGCCGAGTGCGCCGGTTCTTGCGGGGAACGCGGTTTGCGGAGTTCCTCGAGCATCCCTGTGGCGCTGTGGGGTCGGTCTTCCCGTCTCGGCTGGCAGGCCCACAGAGACAACCGCATCAGTCGACACCGATTGTCGTCCCGGGTGACTTCATCGGCCATCGTTCCCAGTTCAGGGAAGCGATCGACGGGCATTCCACTAATCATCTCGTAAATGACAAGACCGGCTGCGAAAAGATCCGCTCGATGGTCCATGCGTCCGTCGGGCGGCATGTACCGCTCGGTTCCCACCCGGGACACCTGAGGTCCCGCATCGGCGACCAGGCCGAAGTCGGCCAACCGCAGTTGCCCGTCACGGAACAGGCAATTCGCCGGTTTCACATCTCGATGGACCATTCCGGCCTGATGCAAGGATGCCAGAGCGCCCAGCAGTTGTTGCGTGCACGAAAGACATTCCTCAGAGGACAAAGGTCCCTGCAGCAGACGGTTGTAGAGCGTGGCAGGTTCATAGTCGGTTGCCTCGGTCGCCGGACCGCCGCTCAGGTCATCGGCCAGCTCCATTACATAATAAAGAAACTCGTCGGTGCGTCCCACATGGTGAATGGTCAACAGATTCGGATGTTGCTGTCGAAGATTGGACTCGAGTCGCGTGATCGAGCTGATCTCGCGGCCGGCGCGAAGCGACCCTGTGGAACCGTGCAAGCGAATCACCTTGACGGCCCGGAGCTGTCCGGTCGTCTGATTCTTCGCGAGCCAAACCTGACCAAACCCCCCTTCCCCGATGACACGCAATAAGTCAAAGTCGGGCAGGCAGGGTGGGCTTGCATCGCGTGGAGATGGATAGTCTGCCGTCGGATCCATTAGGATTCAGATGATGGTGCCCTCTGGCCGGATCGAACTGAGGCGGTCACGTTCCGGGTTACTTGACGCTGAACGATCGGAGACGCTCGCAGTTGAATCGCCTGTTTGACGCGGATGGTTAATGATCCGTCGTCGGCATAACTTCCGGCCAGTTGTTGCAGCCGGGCAAGCAGCTTCTGTCGGGTCTTGTAGACGACGTGTCGCGTTAATCCCGTCACTCTCGCGACCTCGCTTGCGGTCATGTCCCGCAAGGTGGACAGCTCGAACGCGAGGTAATGGCGCGGATTCGTTTCGCGTCGAACGACGTCCAGCAGGACGAGCAGCAGTGAATGTTCGAAGGTCTGGTTCCAGATCTCTTCTGGGGATTCGGAAGCTTCCTCGACGTGGACGTCCTGGGGAATTCCGTCGCCGCCGACCGGTCGAATTCGCTGGGCGGGACGTCGATGCCATTCGGCGATTTGGTTGCGTACCACCGTACCCAGCCAGTCACGAAACCGGCCCCGTTGTCGGTCGTACTGAAAGACATCTCGCTGTCGAAAAACCTTGAGCATGACGTCCTGGACAATCTCTTCCGCGGTGTGTTCCGAACACCCCCGTCGCCGTGCATACCCGTAAATGGTCGGCCAGTACCGCTCGAAGAAGTCCTCCCAAGCCATCGGTTCATCGGCTTGGCCCAGGCGTTCCAGGAGCGATGGCCGCGTGTCACTCAACATTGCGATATGGCCCCTCATCGGGGGAAACGACAAAATGGAAATTCTGTGTTTCGCGTTGGCTGCTGAGGACCATTTGCCGCGCCGCAGTCAAAAAACATGCGAGAATATCGGCTAACTGTCGGGGCCCGGCGCATATCCCTTGGTGGGAAGCGGCCGGAACCGAAAACGCCGCTCAAACCACCATACATCAACGGACGGGCTGCGGCTATGTCATACGGCGGGCCCCAGGAGGCGGTTGTTATGAAACGCGATCGATTGACCGGTTTGATTGCCATTGGGTTTTCCCTTTGTCTCTCCTGCATGGTGTGTGCGGCCGAGACTACCCCGCAAGTCGAACTGCAACAAAATGCGCAAACCCAGTTGTACATTCAGACTGAACCGGCGGGGGCTCAGGTGAATGTCGACGAAAAGCTTAAAGGCGAATCGCCGCACCTGTTTCAATTGGAGTTGCCCGAAGGCGTCGACCGAGTTGTGGTCGAAATCGAGAAAGAAGGTTATCAGCGGAAGACGCAGCAAATCACCATCCAGGGTGGTCGCGTCACTCGCGTCAAATTCGAATTGGATCCGGTGTCCGACCAAGAACGACTGTCAGCGGCGAATGTCAAATCGCAGGACAGCGCCGAGGACGCAGGGCGACTCGATTTTCGACTTGCTCCCGTTCGCTCCGAGGCAGCAACCGATCCCGCAATGATTACGTTGCTTGACGAGGAAGTCGAATCCTCTTGGAGCCAGTGGCAAGATCGTGGGCCGCAAGCCGTCGACGATCCGAATGCTGCCTATCGCTGGTTCCCAGTGCGCGGGGAGATTGCCCGGGAGCTGATTACGCGCGAACTCAATGGAAAAACGTATGTGCTGCTGTCCAATCAGCCCGGCCAGATCATGCTCAGCCACCAGGAGAATGAGCCACGCTGGGGCTTGCGAAATATTGCGAGTGTGGTCGAGGGTCGTGGATCGCCTTTGATCTCGGGGGAATTTGACGAGGCCGGATCTCGGCGGATGCACGCGCTGACGCAAAAGCTGGTCAAGAACCATCTTGCCGTGTTGCTCAATGACGAGGTGATCACCACGCCAAGGATCGTGGGTCCCTTCTCGCAGAGATTTGTGATCCACGGACGATTTGATGCCGGCGAGATTCAGCGCATCGTGTCCTCCCTGCTGCGTGGGATGGTGTGGCCTGCCACGTCCAAGGATGAGGATACGGCGCGGCATATTGTCCGACTGCTCGAAGCCGCAGTTCAACGGTACCGATTGGACATGGGAAGAGTCCCGTCGACGGAAGAGGGCTTGACGGCGTTGCGGACTTTGCCCGACAGTGAATCGAATACGGATCGGTGGCAGGGACCCTACGTGTCTGGCGCGATCCCGACCGACCCTTGGGGAAATGCTTTTCGGTATCGTTCTCCCGGCCAAAAGTCTGGCGGTTCGTTTGACCTTTGGTCGGCAGGGCCGGACGGCGAAGACGGGACGAGGGACGATATTGGCACGTGGCGGGAGTCCAACGAATGAAGGTGTTGTACGTCGGCGGGACGGGAGAGATTTCCTACAGCTGTCTGCTGGAATCGGTGCGCCAGGGACACGAAGTCACCGTCTTGAATCGTGGGAAGTCCGACGAGTCACTACCGACCACCGTTCGACAGCTCCTCGGTAACCTGGATGATCCCGAAGTCTACCGCGTGCTGGGCCGCGAGAGTTTTGATGTCGTCTGTCAATTCCTCGGCTTCACACGCGAAGTTGTTGCTCGGGACGTCGAGCAGTTGTCGGGTCGCTGCGGTCAGTACGTGTTCATCTCGAGTGCATCCGCCTATGAAAAGCCGCCGAAGCGCTGCGTCGTGACGGAGCAGACGCCGCTCAAAAATCCGTTTTGGCCCTACAGCCAAGCAAAGGCGGACCTTGAGGCATACCTCTGGGAGCAGCATCGATCTGGCCGGATGAACGTGACGGTTGTCCGACCAAGTCACACCGTGCGTCGTCGTTTTCCGGGAGGCATTGTCCGTGGCGATGATTGGGCTTGGCGGATGCTCAACGGCAAACCAATCCTGATCCACGGCGATGGAACGGCGATTTGGACACTCACGCACAGCAGCGACTTCGCGATTCCCTTTGTTGGCCTGCTGGGTAATTCCGCCGCACTGGGTGAGGCATTTCACATTACTCGCCACATGGAAGCGTATTCATGGAATGCGATCTTTCGTGAGATGGCCCGTGCGCTCGAGGTCGATTTGGTGTCGACTCACGTGCCGACGGAAGTTCTGGTGCGCTATGAGCCCGATTGGATTGGCCCGCTTTGGGGTGACAAGGCGCACTCCGTGTTGTTTGACAACACAAAAGTCATGCAGGTTGCCGGAAAGTTCACCTGCCAGGTGGACCTGCCGCAAATCATGCAGCAGTCGGCAGCGCATTTTCGAAAACGGGCAGCGACCTATTGTGCGGATTCCACATTACACGCTCTCCTCGATCGAATCGCCGATCAGGTGAATGCTCTTGGACCTGTCCGCTGATCACTTGTTGCGTTGTTTAAAGGCTGGCCAGGCGCCGCGGATTCTCCTAGAATCCGATGCATTCCGCGTTGTCCGCGTTTGGCTACAATTGCGTGACAGGTTCGCGGTGAAATAGTCCGGGCAATAATCGATCGAACTGCAAAGGAGTTCCTGTATGAGGCGTCTGTATCGCGTTTTGCTGGGATCGCTTCTCCTGGCCCTGCTCTTCCGGCCGGTCCGGGCCGATGATTGGCCGCAATATCGGGGCCCGCAGCGAGATGGTGTCTGGCGTGAACAGGGAATCGTCAAACAATTGCCCGCGAAGCTAGACGTCCGTTGGCAGCAACCGGTTGCCTTGGGGTATGCCGGACCCGCCGTCGCGGATGGTCGCGTGTACTTGATGGATTATGTGCCACCCGAGGAATCGGAAGGCGCACCGGCCGAGTCGGCGGAGACTTTGGGTGCCCAGGAACGTGTGAAGTGCTTCGACGCCCAGACAGGTGATCCGTTGTGGCAGTCCGCCTATCCGTGCCTCTACAAGATCGGTTATCCCAGTGGGCCGCGAGCGACGCCAACGGTCGATGGCGATCGAGTTTACACGCTTGGTGCGATGGGAGAGTTGACCTGTCTGGATGCAGAACGGGGACAGGTGGTGTGGCGGAAGAACTATCTGCGCGATTACGGCACGCAAATGAACGCCTGGGGAATGGCGGCCGCCCCGTTTGTGGATGGCGAGAAGCTCATCCTCGTCGTGGGTGGTCATCCGAATGCGGCTGTTGTTGCGCTCAACAAGAAGACCGGTGAAGAGCTGTGGCGGTCGCTCGAGGTCGAAGATCCGGGCTATTGCGCGCCGGCCATCGTCCAAGCCGGTGGGACGCGTCAACTGATCGTCTGGCTGCCGGATGCGCTCTATTCGCTCGATCCAGAGACGGGGCGGCAGTTCTGGCGGCAGGATTTCGAGATCCGCTTTGGAATGACGATCGCAACGCCGACGTTTGACCCCGAGCGGAATCTCTTGTTTGCATCGGCCTTTTATGACGGGCCCCTGATGATGAAGCTCGCCGAAAATGAGCCGCGCGCGAGCCTTCTGTGGCGCAGAGATCAGGGAACGGAGATTGAGCCCGACGGACTTCATAGCCTGATGTGCACGCCACAAATGGTCGACGGCTACCTGTATGGCATCTGCAGTTACGGACACTTGCGCTGCATCAACATGACAACCGGCCAGCAAGAATGGGAAACGCTGGAAGCGACGGGAAAAGGACGCTGGTGGAACGCATTCTTGATTCGTCACGAAGATCGCTTTTTCATTCCCAATGAACAGGGCGAGCTGATTATTGCCCGACTCTCACCGAAGGGCTACGAAGAAGTCAGTCGCAGTTTTCTGATTGAGCCCACCAACCAGGTGCAACGACGCAACATTGTCTGGTCACACCCCGCCTTCGCGAATCGATGCATCTACGCTCGAAATGACAAGCAATTGATCTGCGTCGATCTGGCCCAACCGTAAACAAAACATGTTGTGCGAGGTCTCTCGCCGAGCCCCGCTCCCTTATTCTCTGCGGCCCTCTGCACTGCTAACGGTGAGTTTCTTGTCGGGGCAAGCGAATT
>CAZFWV010000379.1:0-6523 GCA_964522605.1 uncultured Pirellulaceae bacterium | reverse complement strand
GTCGCCCGCAGCGGGTTAACCTAAGACAGAATCGGTAGTTCCGTGCCTGACAGGGAAAAGACGATGAGATCTCCGGCAATCTTGGCAGCGTGTTCCGTGTTGTTCCTGGGAACGGCTGCGTTCGGCCAGTCCGAAGTACCCGCCGTGGCCTACCCCTATCCCGTGGGTGGAGGCTGGGGTAATTGGGGGCGGGCTTCGACCGTCCAGGAGGGGGCGGCTCGAGGCGCGGCCGACATGATTCGTGCCGCGGGCGAGAACAACCTGCTCAATTCGCAGGCCGCACAAAACTACGAAGCAGCCCGCTCGCAGAATTTGGACAACCGCGTCAAATACGCCGAGACGTTCTACGCGAAACGGCGGATGAACGAGGAGTACCGCGAGGCGAAGAAAACGCCGCCACCGACGGCAGAGCAATTGTTTCGACGCAGCGAAGCGGCCAAGCCCAAGCGGCTGAGCCCGGGCGAGTTCGATCCGGTCAGCGGAAAGATCAACTGGCCGTTGCTCCTGCAAGACGACTCCTTTGCCGCCGACCGCACCGCGCTGGAAGAATTGTTTGGCGAAATGGCAGTCAATGAACGACTGAGCTTCGATCAATACCAGCAGATTCGCGAAACGGGCGCTCGGATGCAGGAACAGTTAAACAGCATCATTCGTGAGGTCGCTCCTCGCGATCACATGAAAGCAACATCTTTTCTAACCAGCCTTCTTTACGAAGCGCGTCTCGTTGCCGGCTAACAGCGGCCGTGCGAGAGCAATGTTCGTGCAAGTGGAGATCGATCGTATGCCTCGTGTCTTGTTCTCTTTCCGATGGACCGCCGGGGCGTTGTTGAGCCTCTGTTGCCTCTCAACCAGCGCAATGGCTCAAGATCCGGACGTGAAACAACTTCTGGAACAACTGAACAGCTCCGACAGCGCGGTGCAAATCGAAGCTGCACGGATCCTCAGCACCTTGGGTGCCGCTGCGCGGCCGGCCTTGCCGGATCTCGTCGAGACGCTCGGCTCGTCGGATGCGGCCGTACGCGGAGCAGCCGTATTGGCGTTGGCCAACGCGTCGCCGGAAGATGAAGCTGCCATCAAGGCGCTCGTCGAGCGGCTGAAGGATGATGATCCCGAGGTGCGAGCCAAAGCAGCCTACGCACTCGGCAAGATCGGTAGCAAAGATCAGGACGCACTCGATGCCCTGATCCACGCCTCGCTGGATCCAGAGGCCATCGTGCGACGCGAGGTTCGCGATGCGTTGCGGGCCATCAAACCACCAACAGAAGTCACGCTGCCGATCTGGGCGAAGACCCTGGAGGATGCCGAGCCCCAGGTCGTCATTCCTGCAATGATGACGTTAGCCGAGCTGGGGAAAGAGGCCGTACCGGCGCTGCGCGAGGCGCTGCGTAATCCCAGCACCGCCTATTGGGCAGCGCTCGTCGCCAGCGAAATCGGCCCCGATGCCGCGGAATTGACCCCTGACCTGGTTGAGGTCATCAAACACGACGACCCAGAGTGCCGGATGCAGGCAATCGTAGCGCTCGGACAAATCGGCGAAGGTGCGAAATCGGCGGTGCCGGCCATCGTCGAGTTGCTGGAGCAGGAGACGTTCGAGAGCGTCAAGTATGCAGCCGCGTTCGCCCTCGGCGAAATCGGGGACCCCGATGTTGCCACCCCCGAATTGACCAAGCTGTTGGCATCGGAGGATCTCGGGCTCAAGGCCATCAGCGCTCGCAGCCTGCTAAAGATCTCGCCCGACGCAGAAATCAAAGCGAAATCGTTGAAGGTCTTGCTGGAGGCATTGAAGTCGGACGATCACAACATCCGACAGTTGATGATTCGGACGTTGGCCGAGCTCGAAGCGCCGGCAGAAGGACCGCGACCGGAAGTGATCCAGGCATTTGCCGAAGCGATGCAGGATGCGAAGCCGGAAGTCATCGGCGAAGTCATGTCGGCGCTTGCGTCCAAAGGCAAGGCGGCGGTGCCCGGCGTCATCCGTGGGTTGGAGAATGAGTCCACGCGCAGTTACGCGATTCGCGTGGCCACGCTACTCGGACCGGACGCCGAAGAAGCCGTTCCTGCACTCCTGCAGGCCTGGAAGGCGTCCCAGGATGATCCGACAACGCAAGCCGAGATCCATTTCGCCCTCGGCGCCATCGGTCCCGCCGCGGCTCCCGCGGTTCCCGCACTGATTGCCGCTCTCGATTCCGATGAGAACCTGGTGCGAAACAGTGCCTGTTACGCGCTTGGCAGAATCGGCCCTGCAGCTCAATCCGCCGTCCCCAAGTTGCGTCAACTGCTGAGCGCCACCGATGAGTTTCAGCGTTTGGCCAGTGTATGGGCGCTGCTGAAGATCATGCCTCAAGATCGGTCGATCCAGCACGTCGCCGTACCACTGCTCATGGGCGCGCTGCAGGATGAGCGGACGGAAGTGCGTGTCGAGGCGATTCGGTCGTTGGGAGAAATCGGAGCACTGGCCAAGCCGGCGGGCATCTCACTGCGACAGGCTCTCCAGGATGAAGACGAACACGTCCGCAATGCCGCGAAAGAGGCACTGGAAAAAATTGGCAGTTGACCGAACGAGTTTTCCCTGCCGCTGATGTTTCTGTCCGCAATCTGGCGCGCAAGTATCGTGTCGGGCAGAGTGAGGTCACCGCGCTCGAATCGGTCGACCTGGACGTCGCCAGCGGCGAGTTCCTGGCCGTCGTGGGCGTGAGCGGCTCGGGCAAGTCGACACTACTCCATCTGTTGGGCGGACTGGACACACCGACCGAAGGGGATCTCGTCGTCGCCGGTCATCAACTCAATCAGCTTTCGAATTACGACCGATCGCTGTTTCGCCGGGAAGTCGTTGGCTTCGTTTTTCAATCGTTTTATCTCCTTCCCCACCTGACCGCACTGCGCAACGTCACCCTGGCCCTCACCCTGCAAGGCATCTACGGCGAACAGCGGCTGGAATTTGCCACTCGCGCCCTCGATCGGGTCGGATTGGCGTCGCGAGCCGGACATCGACCGGGACAACTGAGCGGAGGCGAGCAGCAGCGGGTTGCGGTGGCACGAGCGATCGCGCACCAACCTCGCCTTCTTCTGGCCGACGAACCGACCGGCAACCTGGACCAGGCCACCGCGGCCGATCTGATGGAATTGATCCGCGACATCAATCGTTCGATCGGAACCACCGTCATTCTGGTCACCCACGACGAAGAATTAATCTCGCGTTACTGTGACCGCAAAGTCCGACTGCGCGACGGCCGACTCTTGACTCCCACGGAACGAGCATCATGAGGGCATGGCAGCTAGTTCGACAAGCCTGGGAGAACATGGGAAGATCCCGGCTGCGCACGGCGCTGACAATGTTGGGCGTGGTGATCGCGAGTGGCTCGATTGTCTGTATGGTCGGCTTTGTCCTGGGGTTGCAGCAACAAGTCGAAACTCCTTTTCGCCAACTCGGACTGCTTCACAACATCGAGGTTCGCCCCGGCTCGCAGGAGGATTCCAGTGAACAGGACGAAACAAAGAAAGAAGAGGCCGATGCGGGCGCCGATGACTCGACGCAAAAGCCGATCCTCGACGACGCCATGCTGAAGCAGCTCGAAGCGATCGACGGCGTCGACTACGCTTGCCCAGACCTTCGCTTGAGCGAGATAGAGGTGAAACATGGCGACACGACGCAACGAGTCCAAGCGATCGGTGTACCGCGCGAAGTATCGTTAATCTCCGTCTTCGGTGATTTGATCCAAGCCGGAAACTTTTTTTCGTTGGACGACAAGCCCGAGGCGATCATCGCGGAGAAGCTTGCGAGCCGTCTGGAATTCGATTCGCCAGAACAGGCCGTGGGTCAGATGATTGAGATCCAGGCGGGCGGTTTGACCAGCGAGGATGCGAACGAATTCTCGTACCAGAAGGAACGCATCGAGGCAAAGATCGTCGGTGTCTTTCAGGTGCCGGGAATGCCCGGTGCTTTCGGCGACCACGCACTCCTTCTGCCCGTCGACATGATGCGAAATCTGCCGGGCATTCTGGCGGAAACGCAATTGCAGCAACTTCGCTCCAATCAAGCGGGCATCGCCGGTACCTACCGGCGTGTGACGGTGCGCGTCGAACACCCGGACCAAGTTGCGCGCGTGGAGGAATCCATTCGACAACTCGGGCTGGAAACCCGGGCAATGGTCACCCAAATCGAGGAGATGCGGACGTTCTTTATCTTCCTGAAGCTGCTTCTGACTTCCGTGGGAACCGTAGCCCTTGTCGTCGCTGGATTGGGAATTCTCAACACGCAACTGATGGCCGTGATCGAACGGAAATCGGAAATTGGGTTGTACAAAGCGATCGGAGCTTCTGACGGAGACGTGCGGCTGTTGTTTCTGACGGAAGCGGCCGTTGTCGGATTGTGCGGTGGACTGGGTGGCTTGCTGTTGGCCCGCGCGGTCGCAGCGATCATCCAATGGGGCGTCGGACTGTACTTATCGAGTCTCGACGTTGACGCTCCGTTGGTTTTCTTTCGCTTCCCCCTTTGGCTGCTGGCCGGAGCCGTAAGCTATTCGGTTATCGCCAGTGTTCTTAGCGGACTCTATCCCGCCAGCCGCGCCGCCCGACTCGATCCGATTCAAGCCCTCCGCGGACCATAGAAGTGTTCGACGTCACCCAAGTGTCAGCAGACACTCCGCGTCAAACAAAGTGGCCCGACAACTGAGAAGCCCCGACGAGACGGGCCCAACTCAGCCCTGATTACACACTCGTTGTACGCGGAAGTCGATCGATGCCGTCAATCGAAGAGAAACCACGAATTCGACGGAGCATGCGGATGGGCACGGACAGATCCGTGGAGATCCGTTTCGTCCGTCAAATCCGTGGTTTCCTCTTCTACGTCAATGCAAAGTCGGGTCTTGTGGGTTCTTGCACAACCTCCAGATCCTCTCTTCAATGTTCTTGACGACGATCCAAAGCTGCAAGGGCTGACGTGCACGCTAACTGCGAATCGGTCCGAGTGCGCAGTTGAGGATCCGACGCGAATGTTCGACAATAGAAAGCGGTTTGTCGTGGGTCTCGGTTCGCGGATCCAGCGTCGCGAATCCGGCTGAC
Source organism: uncultured Pirellulaceae bacterium (assembly GCA_964522605.1). Lineage (GTDB taxonomy): Bacteria > Planctomycetota > Planctomycetia > Pirellulales > Pirellulaceae > CAVZLD01. The sequence goes on along the minus strand of CAZFWV010000379.1, from coordinate 1,462 downwards.
GACGACTCGTGCTCGAACGAAAACAAGGCGACAAACACGGGAGTCAGCCAGATGGCACGAAGGGACAAACTCGGTCGACGTCAGTTTCTTGCTACTACGGCGGGCAGCCTGCTCGTTCCCACAATTGTTCCTGCGTCCGTATTCGGGGCCACAGCCCCAAGCAATCGCTTGAACGTCGCCTTGATTGGAGCGGGCAATCAGAGTCGCGTGGATTTGCCCGCGATGTTGCGCTTCGCAGATGTTCAAGTGGTCGCAGTCTGCGACGTGAATCGCGGGAGCCACGGGTATGCCTTGCCGGAGCATTTTTTAGGGCGGGAACCGGTACGGCAACAGGTTGAGGCATATTATGCCGAGCCGACGCGATCCGGTTCGTTTCGTGGATGTGAAGCCTACCACGACTTCCGCGACGTGCTGGCCCGCGATGACGTAGATGTCGTGATGGTCGTTCTGCCCGATCACTGGCACGCGCTCGTCACGGTGATGGCCTGCCGCGCGGGGAAGGATGTGTATTGCCAGAAACCGCTCTCGTTGACCATTGATGACGGAAAACAGATGATCCAAGCCGTACGGCAGTACAACCGCATTCTGCAAACCGGCAGTCAGTATCGATCTAACTCGGTCGTCCGGCGGGCCTGTGAGCTGGTACGAAATGGCCGCATCGGAAAGGTGCAGCGGGTGGTTTCGATCATCAACGGAAGCGGACCGGGGCCGGGTCCAGGATGGGAACCGATGCCGGTCCCCGATGGATTTGACTACGGTTTCTGGCTCGGTCCCGCACCCGATGCTCCGTATCACGAGGATCGCTGTCTGTACCGCTTTCGCTTTCACCTGGACTATTCCGGCGGCCAGGTAACGAATACGGGCGCCCATTCCACCGACATCGTTCAGTGGGCACTGGGAACCGATGACACGGGCCCAGTGGAATTCGAGGATCAGGGTTCGGTTTGGCCGCCCTCAGGTCACCTCTATTCGACGGCCATGGAAACGAATTTTCGCGCCCGCTATGCCAACGGAGTGGAATTCGTCTGTCGGACGCAAGAACCGGGATTCGGAGCGCGTTTTGAAGGCACTGACGGCTGGATCCAGTACACGTATAACAAGATCGAGGCTTCCTCCGAAGAGATTCTCGATTCCACGATTGCCCCCGACGAGATCCATTTGCCGGTCAGTGACAATCACTACCGAAACTTCTTGGATTGCGTCAAGAGTCGCGAGGAACCGATTGAACCGGTGGAAGTCGGTCATCGAACGGCGTCGATTTGCCACTGCGGCAATATCGCAATGCGACTAGGCCGAAAGCTGAACTGGGATCCGCAGCGTGAATGCTTTCTCGACGACGACGAAGCCAACCAGATGTTGCAGCGACCGTATCGAGCACCGTGGACGCTGTAAATCACCAAGCGTGATTCCGTTCCGACTGCGTGGCTGGTGTTGAAATCCGTTCTAGGAATTCGACTTAGAA
>CAZFWV010000378.1:0-6554 GCA_964522605.1 uncultured Pirellulaceae bacterium | reverse complement strand
GTCTCACGACTTCGGCTACACACGAGGGACTTCGGCCCCGTCTCGGTCTTCTTGGCCGAATCCGGGGAAAAGAATCCGCTACCGCTTCGTCGGGGGCGTGGTTTCGGTGTCGCCCAGTCGCGGAGCAGCGGGATGATCTCCACTGGGGACCGCCGCCTCGACGGGGGGCTGGTTCCAGTCCTCCACGACCTTCTTCCAGCCAAGCGGGGTGGAGGGCCGCACGAACGAACGCAGGAAGCCTGCGACCAGATGTCGCGGATCATTCGCCATATGATCGCTGAACGAATAGATCACGTGGCCTTCCTTCTTGAAGAGTTTCATCGCCTTAGGAACGAGTTGTTCTCCGCGCGCCTTCGGCTTTTCCAACTGCACCAGCAATTTGTCGAAGTTTGCGGCGTCTTCCGCCTTCTTCGGGATTGCCTCGAGCCAGTATTCAACGCCCGAATTGCCCGTCGGCGTGATTTCGCGGATCCAATATCGGGTCTTCATCGTCTCGGCTTTGGCCCCAAACAAGAACGGCAGGGGGCCTTCCCCGATTGACTGGCCCTGCATCTCGGGAGGCAGTTTCGTTTCGTTCAGTGTTTTTGTGCGCGAGTCGAACTGGTAGATCGATTCGCCATCACAGACCCAGTACTCGCCGAACTGGACGTCTTGTTTCTGATAACGGTCTGAATCGCTGGTGGCTTGCGGGTTGTAGGTAAACACTTCATCGACGCGCATCAGACCTTTGTCCGGGGCGGCGTAACGCAGGCTTCCCCGATCGACCGTGAATGGAGCGTCCTTCGGACCAAAGACAAAGTTGAACGTTTGCCGAGTGAACTTGCATTGGAACGTCTTGATCTGCGAGGTGTGAAATTCCCAGAAGCGCAGAATCGCGTCAACGCGTTGCTGCTGGTCCGGCGAGAGGGGGAAGCCCTGGGGTGGTCCCGGACTCACACGAGCCTGTGGAACCTGGGCGACTCGGGGAGCTTCTCGCGCCGGCGCGGGACCCTGAGCGGCGCGTGCCGCCGGCGCGGCGGCGGCCGATTGTCCGGTGGGGGGAACTCGGACCGGCGCCCGTTCCTGTCCCATGGCCTGCTCGCCGATCAAAACAACGACCCACCCGATGATCACCAAAATGCAGCTGCGCCCTGTCACTTCCTGAATCCTTGGATATGCGGCTTGAACGTACCCGGCTCGTGAAATCCTCGAGCCTCCCGTCCACCGGCTGCCCGGGGCGGCGGATTCTAGCAGGATGGTCCCAATCCCCCTAGTCCGGATTTCCGAGCCCAATCCGGGTATCATGGTTCCGGCGTGGCCTGCGGGTTGCCACGGCACGGGGACCTTCCGGTTGATCAAGGAGACGACAATGATGCGCATACTCATGGCAAGCGGTCTGATGGCGATGCTGGCAGTGACTGCATGCGGTGCCGAAGACACGAACGGCTCGCGACAACAGGCTCGGGAATTCGAAACCACCGTCAAACAGAAAGTACGCATGAATTATCTTTTGTACCTACCGCCCGAATACGATCAGCAAGATGCCTGGCCTCTGCTCGTGTTTCTGCATGGTGCGGGAGAGCGGGGGGATGACTTGGAACAGGTCAAAATGCATGGACCACCCAAGTTGATCGAACAAGGAAAGGACTTTCCGTTCATCGTCGTATCTCCGCAATGTCCGAGTCGCGAGTGGTGGCGAGCCGATGCGGTTGCCCAGTTGATCGACAAGATATGCGCGGAATACAAAGTCGACCGGCAGCGGATCTACTTGACCGGCTTGAGCATGGGGGGCTATGGCACCTGGGCCACCGTCGCCGCGCATCCCCGGTTACTCGCCGCGATCGCCCCGATCTGCGGTGGAGGCGACCCGGGGCTTGTTGAGCGTCACAAGCACGTGCCGACGTGGGTCTTTCATGGAGCGAAGGATTCCGTCGTCCCGCTGAAGAACTCGCAGGAGATGGTCGACGCCCTCATGGCGGCGGGAGCCGACGTGAAGTTCACGATCTATCCCGAAGCAGAGCATGATTCGTGGACCGAAGCGTACGACAATCCGGAGCTGTTCGAGTGGCTGCTCGAGCACAAGCGGGCCGAGAATTAACACCCCGTGGGACGGATTGCCAATCCGTCCAAGAATTGCCGCACCGTGGGCGAGCATGCCACGGTTTGGCTGGATCACACGGCCAGGGACGTTTTGAGGAAACGCTGAAAACGGCGTTTCGCTCGACAGAGGACGGATTGCCAATCCATCCTACGATGAGACGGATTACCAATCCATCCTACGATGAGACGGATTACCAATCCGTCCTACGATGGTTTTTCTTCAACCTTCGGGTTGAGTTGGATGTCGACCATCAGGTCGTGCGCGATCTGTTCCAGGTCGTGCTGGAGTTGTTCTTGAGTCAGTCCGGATGGCAAGCGCAGTTGAGCCGTTGCGCGAAAAAGCCGGCCGCCTGACATCGGTGCACTCACACATTCCGACTGAAACTGCTCGACGTTGACATTTCGCGCGGCGAGCACATGCGTGACTTCGTGGACGATGCCCGGTCGATCGCCGCCGATCAGCTCCATGACGAGCGGTGCAAACGCCTCCGGCAGCTTCGGAACTGCTTCTTGCTGCACGATGACGGTCAGGCCCTGACGATCCATTTGTCGCAAGGCTTCGACCAGTTGATCGGCGCGCTCGGACTCGACCTCCACATGCACGATCCCTGCGAATTGGCCGGCCAAGTGTGCCATGCGGCTTTCGAGCCAATTCGCACCGAAGTCGATGACGACCTTCGACAGCGATTCGACGAGACCCGGTCGGTCCTGTCCCAACACGGTCATCACCAAAGAGGCCATCTTGATGTCTCCGTCGCGCGTTCCCGTGGTCAATTCAGGTACGTGTAGCCCCGAAGTCCGTCTTCGTAGAACTTCAGCAGGTCGCCGGCATCACTGTGGCCAATCAAGTTTCGGCGAACGGCCGTCTCGACTGCCGTCTGCAATTTGGCGAGCAGTTCCTCGGCATTGAATTGCACGTAGGCCAAGACCTCGCTGACCGTATCTCCCTTAATAATCGTTTCCAACACCGCCTCGCCGGACTTCGACATGCGAACATGCACCGCGTTCGTATCGCCAAACAGGTTGTGCAGATCTCCCAGGATCTCCTGGTAGGCCCCGATGAGAAACGCGCCGAGGTAGTATGGCTTGTCGTTGAATTCGTGCAGCGGCAGCGTGCGCGACACGCCGCGTCGGTCGATGAAGTGATCAATCTTACCGTCCGAATCGCACGTAATATCTCCCAGCACGGCGGTTCGCTGAGGCTGTTCATCCAGCCGGTGAATCGGCATGACGGGAAAGAGTTGTTTGATGGCCCAGCTGTCAGGAAGCGATTGGAAGAGCGAGAAGTTGCAGAAGTAGGTCTCGGCCAGCAGCAAATTGAGCTTTCCCAACTCCTCGGGCATTTCGTCGAGATGGTCTTCGGCCATCTTCAGGATTCGCTGGCAGATTGCCCAGAAGTAGTTTTCCGCGATGCTGCGCTGGTCCAGCGGCAAATAGCCGGCGGCGAACGCGTTGATCGCCATGTCCAGTGCTTCCTGCGCGTCGTGGTATGACTCGAGCAGGTTCCGCAGGTTCAGGCCGTGGTAGGTCTGTTGGAGATCCAGCAGCGGCTGCTCGACATCGTCCGGCAATTCGTCGGGCAGCATTTGCTGACCGTGGTTTGCCGTGCCCAGGACGTCGAACACCAGCAAACTGTGATAAGCCGCGATCGCGCGGCCGCTTTCGGAGACGATCGTGGGATGAGGAATCCCGGCATCCTCGCAGACGGTCTGGACGTGATAGATCACGTCGTTGGCGTATTCCTGCAGCGTGTAGTTTACACTCGATTCGAAGTTGGTTTGCGATCCGTCATAGTCCACGCCCAAGCCGCCGCCGACGTCGAGGTACTCCATCGCGGCGCCCCGTTTTGCCAAGTCGACATAGATCCTCGCCGCCTCGACCAGAGCGCCCTTCACGTGCCGGATGTTCGTGATCTGGCTGCCTAGATGAAAGTGCAACAGCTTCAGACAGTCCGCCATTCCCTGCGATTGCAGTAATTCCAGCCCGCGAAGAACTTCGCTGACGGTTAGCCCGAACTTGGACCGATAGCCACCCGACGACTGCCAGCGGCCGGCTCCCCGGGCCGCGAGCTTAACGCGTACCCCGATTTGCGGACGGACGCCCAATTTTTGGGCCGTATTCAGAATCAGCTCCAACTCCGTGAATTTCTCGACGACCGGAATCACCCGGCGACCGATCTTCTGGGCCAGCAGCGCCGTCTCGATGAAGCCGGCGTCCTTGAATCCGTTGCAAATAATCGGGCGGTCGTCGTCGATCAGAGCGATCACCGCCAACAGCTCCGGTTTGCTACCCGCCTCCAGGCCGAACCCGAACTTCCCGCCGTGCTCCACCACCTGTTCCACGACCTGACGCTGCTGATTCACCTTGATCGGATAGACGCAGCAGTACCGCCCGGCATACTCGTGGTCCTGGATCGCCCGCGCAAACGCATCGTGGATTTCGGCGAGCCGGTTCTTGAGGATGTCGTTGAACCGGATTAGAACGGGCAGTTCCAAGCCCCGCAGCCGGATGCGGTCGACCAACTCCTTCAGGTCGACGCCGACCTCCGGATTACGGTCCGGATGAACCAGCAGATTGCCCTGGCTGCCGACCGAGAAATAGCCTTTTCCCCAGCGAGCTACTTCGTACAGCTCCTCCGCTTCGGTCGCCGACCAACGCCCCACGTCCTCTTTCAGCATTCCAGGATCTCCCCGTGCCGGAATCGTCGAGCACAAACGGGCTCGACCGAACGAATCATCATAGTCCATCAAACCCCCGATCGGCAAAGGGGAAAACGCCCCCGGCGACAAGCCAAGTGCACCTCAGCTTTTGCTGATCTGGGCCGGAGTCGTCACGTCAACAGGAGATCCTGGGGATCGTGCGAAGTCCCCGTTGGACGACCTAGGGCCACTAAGGAGCCGAAGAGTGACGAACAAGGAGGTCCGATCGTTGAGGGGCGGAGGAACCGGAGAGTGACGAGCAAGGAACTCCGATTGTTGAGGAGCGGAGGGATCGAAGATTGATGAGCAAGGAGTTTCGATTGTTGAGGACAGCGACCAGCGGTCTGGATGAGATCCGCCGAGATTCCCCCCGCCTCGCCGTTCTCAACTCGCCAATCCAAAATCTGTCTTAACCCACAACAATCGGAACTCCTTGCTCGTCACTCTCCGACTCATTTTTCCTAACTCGGCCCAACTCACCCGGAAGCCCTGCTCCGAAACTCCGGCAGAACCAACACTGGAAAGTGGCACGACTTCTGTCCTGGCGTTGGACTGTGCGTATGGCATCGGCCTGGTTGACCTCCGCGCTCTTCCGCGCTCATCCGCGGCTCACCCGCACGCTTCTTAGTGATGACTCAAGAACAACTTCGTTGTTTTCCAACGAGGGTGGCTGGGGTCGAGCGCAGCGAGCCCCCAGGTTACGCGGCTGGGGGCTCGACGCTCGTTCCTCGCGTCTCGACCCCAGGCACCCAAATGCCGAAGTTATTCTTGAGTCATCCCCTCGCGTCTCGTACGACGGGAGAGGAGGGCCCTCGGGGCTGTAGCGGGCGCAAGTGCGAGGCATTGAGAGAATCGAATCAACGGCGGCCGGTGACGGCACCAACCAGCTGATTCAGGCCGAACGGCAGTTGAAAGCCGCGTCGGCTCGAGCCGGCCGGGTGCAGATGAGTGGGCTGTGTGGGGCGCGCAGCAGGCGGCTGACGAAGCCGAGCGGTCGCTCCCTCAGGCCGAGGTGGCTGACGCAGGAATGAGGCGAATCCAAACGGGGATCGGGCAGGCGCTGGTGCTGTGTGCTGACGGTGGGGCGGACGCTGCGCCGCGACCGAGTTGGCGGAATGCGGCTGACCGGCGATCTGAACCAACTGTTGCTCGAACTTGCCCGCTTCGACATACCCCTTCATCTCGTGCAGGACATCACCCTCCGGACTGACAATCAGCGTCGTCGGGAAGCTCCGAATCTGCAGTTGTCGCATCAAGTCGGGCCGTTCGCTGTTCTTGATGGCCGCGGGGACGTACTGGCTGCCAATCGTCTGCAGGACCTGGCGGTTGCGAAAGGTGGTCTGCGCCATCTTCTGGCAGTACTTGCATCCATCCATGGAAACGAACAGCAGGATCGGCTGCTGACGTGCCTGTGCGACTTCCAGGGCCTGGTCGACATCGCGGATCCAACCACCCTTCGTCGCCGCCAAGACGGACGTTGCGGAACACGTGGCAAAACCCAGGACGAGCAAGGACAGCAGCATTCGTTTTCGCATCGAGAAATCTCCGCGCGGGCTTTCCATAACACTTCCAGCGGTGAATGAGTTTATCGATCGACGCGATTGGGAAGTTTGCGATAAATCTTCCGGTTCAATGGTTTTTTACGGAAAAGTGAATGGTCGGGCACGGAGAGGTAACGCAGTTTTCAGGTTATTGGCTCAGCGAAACCCATAAACAAATCCTCCCACACCGGAGGTCGTGCGGCCTTTAAGTTGCTGGTTCGGATGAAGTTACAAC
>CAZFWV010000377.1:0-6559 GCA_964522605.1 uncultured Pirellulaceae bacterium | reverse complement strand
CCGCGCAACACGATCGACATGACGTTTGGAATCCTGCAGTCGTCGGGTCCCAATCCTTACACGGGAGATCTCGCGGAGGTCCGGATCTACGACGCGGCACTCGATGCGGCAGGCGTCGCCGAACTCTATCAAGAAATCCGCAGTTACTACGACAACTCAGCGCCGGTCGCCGTGAACGATGGGTACACGCTGAACGAGGACCCGCCCCTGGGCATCTACTCCGTCTCCGCGGCCAACGGCGTGCTGGGCAACGACACCGACGCGGAAGGGGACGAGTTGGAGGCCGTTCTCGTTACCGGTCCTGCGCATGGAACGCTCAGCCTGATGGAAGACGGCTCCTTCCTGTACGCGCCGGAACGAAATTTCTTTGGAACCGACACGTTTACCTACATCGCCCGGGACGCGCAGGATTCGAACGTCGCCACGGTAACGCTGAACGTAACCAACGTCTATGATCCTGCGGTCGCGCAGCCCGACAGCTACAAGGCAGTACCGAGTCAGGTCTTAACGGTTCCGGTGAACGAGGGGGTGTTGGCGAACGATCAGAATCCCGACCAAGTGACGCTCAACGCGGTCCTCGGAACGAATGTCTCCCAGGGCACTTTGACCCTGAATGCAGACGGATCGTTTCAGTACAACCCTCAGGGATTCGCGGGGCTAACCAGCTTTACCTACCGCATCCAGGACGGCACGAACCTGTCGGCCCCGGCAACGGTCACGATCCTCGTCAACACGCCACCTCAGGCGGTGAATGACACGTACACGCTCGATGAAGACGCCACCCTCAGTCGCTCGGCTGCCAACGGCGTGACTGCGAACGACGTCGATCCAGAAAGTTCCGACCCGCGGATCGTGTCCCTGGTCAGCGCACCGCAATATGGGCTGTTGGATCTGAAGCAGGACGGCTCATTCACCTACACGCCGGACCAGGATTATTTCGGCGCCGACCAGTTCACGTACCGGTTAAGCGACGGGAAAGACACATCGAACGTGGCCACCGTCAACCTTACGATTCGGGCCGTGAATGACGCCCCGATGGCGGCGAGCGATACGTATTACGGTTTGGCCGGCGATTCGATTGTGGTCAGCGCGGATCGCGGTGTATTGGCCAACGACACCGACGTCGACAGTCCGTCGATGACGGCAGTGTTGACCACCGGACCGACACAAGGCCAGCTCACCTTGCAGCCCGACGGCGCGTTCACCTATACGCCGAACGCGGGTTTCAAGGGAACCGATGCGTTTCGATACGTCGCGCAGGACGGACAGACGCAAAGTTCACCGACCGAAGTCAAGCTGTACGTCGGCAGCAGTCCGGTTCGGATCAGTGAGGTCGTGGCGGCGAATGTTGCGACTTTGTCCACGCGGGTCCGCGAGGAGGCAACGGACTCGTTCCGCGGCTTGGCGTTGACCCCCGATTGGATTGAACTGCAGAACCTGTCGAGTTCCCCCCTGGACGTCTCCGGGCTGCACTTGACCGAACAACGTGACGATCCGATGCGCTGGGCATTTCCCGAAGGAACGATCATCCCTGCCAACGGTTATCTGGTCGTATTCGCAGACCGTCTGAATATCACCGATCCCGAGCTGGATGAATTAGGCCTGCTGCACACGAATTTCAAACTGGGTGTTGAAGGTGAGTACATCGCAATTACATCGGCCGAGGGCGAGGTTTTGCACTCGTACGATCCGGGTTATCCGAAGTTGCGGGCGGACGTTGCCTATGGGTATACGCCGGACGGGACGATCGGTTACCTGTTAGCGGCCACGCCGGGCGACGACAACACGGGGGTCTATCCCGGCGTGGTCGCGGATACCGCCTTCTCGGTCGATCGCGGTTTCTATACGGAACCGTTTTCCGTCGAGATCACCACGGCAACCGGCGGCGCCACGATTCGCTATACCCTGGATGGGAGCAATCCCAACAGCACGACTGGGCAGATTTACACGGAGCCCATCCCGATCACCACCACAACGGTCTTGAAGGCAGTCGCCTTCTTGGACGACTATCTGCCCTCGAGTGTGGACGTCCAGACGTACATCTTCCCCAGCGATGTGCTGCTGCAAGACGGTGAAGGTCTGGGGGGTGTTCGCTGGGGTCATGCAGGGCCCGATTGGGAGATGGATCCGAACATCGTCAATCATGAAGACCCGGAGGTGCGTCCCGAACCCGAGGATTTACTGAGGATTCCGACGGTTTCGCTGTCCGTGAACTTTGACCAGATGTTTGGCAGCGGCGGAATCTACATCGCCGGGGAAGATGTGGAGATTCCCGCTGGTTTCGAGTATTTCGATCCCACACGACCCGATAACGGGGTCCATACGAACTCGACGATCCAGATTGTCGGCGGAACGAGTCCCCAGCGATGGAAGGTCGACAAGCTTTCGATGCGCGTTCGCTTTACCGAAGACGAAGGCGCTTCGGAACTCGAATATCCCGTTTTTGGCACCGATGCCGTTTCGCAGTTCGACACGCTGGTGATCGATGCTCGTCTGAACAACGTCTGGCACTATGGCGGAGGCAGCGATCCGACCGGTCAGCGAAATCGAGCGGATTACATGCGTGATGAGTTTGCATCAGACCTGCAGAATGCCTTGGGCGGATACGCCACACACGCGCAGCATGTGCACGTCTACATCAATGGCATCTATTGGGGAATGCACATCCTGCACGAGCGTCCGGATGACAACTTCGCCGCTTCCTATCGCGGCGGGTTTGCGGAAGACTATGACGTCATCAAACATCGTTCCAGCACCGTCGTTTCCGGCACGGGTGCCAGCTACCAGCAACTGCTCCAACTGGCGCGTCGGAACCTGGCAGATCCCGCCAACTATGAAGCGATCAAGCAGGAATTGGATATCGATGCGTTCATCGATTATATGCTGCTGAATTTCTACATCGGGAACACCGACTGGGCTCACCAGAACTGGTACGCTTCCTACGACCGAACGGATCCCGAAGGGAAATGGTTGTTCCACAGCTGGGATGCGGAACACACGATGGAATCGATTAGTGTGGACGTCACGACGAAGAACGATTCAGGCGGCCCTTCGGAGATTCATCAGCGACTGACCGCCAATCCGGAATACCGCCTGCTGTTTGCGGATCACATCCAGCGGCATATGAAGAACGACGGAATCCTGACACCCGACGTAGCCTCGCAGATCTACTCGGACCGTGCCGAACAGATCAATTTGGTGATGCGTGTCGAGTCGGCCCGGTGGGGCGACAACCAGATCGACCGCAGTCGGATTCGCTATACGCGTTTGCACTGGCTCAATAACCCCTACGCGTATGGCGACCTGATGGAGAATTATTTCCCGCGCCGCACGGACATCGTCCTCTCGCAACTCGTACGCCGCAATCTGTATGAAGCCGACGTCGCACCCGAGTTCCAAATCGGCGGCACGCCCCAACATGGTGGATTCGTCGACGCAGGGAGCCGTCTGACGATGCAAGCACCGGAGGGGACAATTTTCTACACGACCGACGGTTCGGATCCGCGTGTGGAAGGCGGAGAGGTCGCGCCGTCTGCGAGTTCCTATACGGGCGCGATTCCGGTCAATTCGACGCTGACGGTCCGGGCACGATTGCGAAAAACGGACGGCAGCTGGAGTCCTGTGAGCGAAGCTCGTTTTGTTACCAGCGTCCCCGCGGATTCATCCAGCTTGCGGATCAGCGAGATCCACTATCATCCGAGCGGTTCCTCGCCTGCCGAGATCGCGGCGGGGTTCGACGATGCGGATGAGTTCGAGTTCATCGAGCTGGTCAACATCTCCGAGAACGCAATCGACCTGTCAAATGTGGCTTTTGTGCAGACACCGGCGGGCAGTGATTTCGAAGGGATCGGTTTCGCATTCGCCGACGGCAGCGTGCGTGAATTAGCACCCCAACAGCGCGTCGTCCTCGTCGAAAACCTGGAGGCATTCCAATTCCGTTATGGAACCAACCTGCCGGTCGCGGGCCAATGGACCGGCGGTCTGAGCAATCGCTCGGAACGCCTCGTGCTACAGGCCGGCACGGAGACGATTCACGATCTGACGTACAGCGACGAGTGGGTTCGCGCGACCGATGGCGATGGACCTTCGCTGCAGATCGTCGACGCAGCGGGAGAACTCGCCTTATGGAATACGGCCCAGGGCTGGCGTGCGAGCGCCCGGAACGGTGGCTCGCCCGGCACCTCGGATCAGCCCTTGCCGGGCGATTCCAATCATGATGGCGTCTTTGGTACGGCCGACCTGGTGTTGGTCCTGCAGGCGGGTGAATATGAGGACGGGATTCCTGGGAATTCGACCTTTGAGGAAGGAGACTGGAACGGCAGCGGCGATTTCGATACCGCGGATTTCGTCTACGTCCTGCAACTGGGCCATTACGAATCGCCCGCGCGAGCCCAGGGCCTGGCGACCGTGCCCGCGATCGATTCCCAGGTGGCCGCCGCACTACTGGCCGATTCACTGTTCACGTCGACGTCGACGACGGATCCGTCCGTCGAATCGGTCGATTCCCTGGCAACCACGAACCCGCAGCCGATTGCGACTCCTGTCCTGGAAGCATCCGATGCACTGTTCGAACAATCCATGGACGCTCGCGGCCTGAACCAGACAGCGAGCGAAGACTGGTCGCTGGACGGAGACCTGCTCGACCTGCTGGCAATGGATTGGTAAGGAACCCGGTACAGGCAATATGGCAGAATGTGCATTGGCCATCGTGGCCCATCCGGATGACATTGAGTTCAACATGGCCGGCACGATGATGCTGCTGCACGATGCCGGCTATGCGTTGCACTACATGTCGATTGCAAACGGGTCGTGTGGTTCCGCTTGTCATGACGCGGAAACGATTATTCGCTTGCGCCGTAACGAAGCACAGCGAGCGGCGGAGTTTCTGGGCGCCACGCACCACGACAGTATCACGAATGATCTAGAAATTTTCTACGATCTGCCGACGCTGCGCCGAGTTGCTTCCGTGATTCGACAGACCGCTCCAACGATCCTGCTCGTGCATTCGCCGCAGGATTACATGGAAGATCACATGAACGCGTGCCGACTGGCCGTGACGGCCGCCTTTAGTCGCGGCATGCCCAATTTCCCCGTTGATCCGCCACGGCCTCCCGTGCAACAAGAGGTCACGATCTATCATGCGCAGCCGCATGGAAATTGCGATCCATTGGGCGCGCCCGTCTGTCCCGAGATCTTTATCGATATCCATTCGGTCATCGAACGCAAGGCTCAGATGCTGAGCTATCACGAAAGCCAGCGGGACTGGCTGGATGAAAGCCAAGGAATGGACTCGTACATCGCAACCATGAGGCAGTTGGCTCAAGAAGTGGGTACGCTCTCGGGAACTTTCCCGGTCGCCGAAGGGTGGCGGCGACATTCTCATCTCGGTTTCTGCGCGCCCGACGCCGATCCGCTCATGGATGCACTGCGACCTTACGCAAAATATCGAACGTAATGTGGGGCGCAAAGCATTAGACTCTTCGCGATTCGCACGGCCTGAATTCCAGGGTAGCAATTCGTCAGAAAGTTGCGTGTCGTCGAATCCATTTCGTTGACGAGCGCGCAGTGATCGGGTAAATCCAATAGTGTTGGCTGAAAACGACAGCAGCCGACGCGAGGAAGAATGGCGGTGTTCTTGATCGTTGCACCTTCAAAAAAGCCAGGTCGACGAACGGAACACTGGCGACTTTCACAAGATTCCTAGATCCTGGGGAACTTGGCTGTGTTACCGGGGAAGAAGTTCTCCATGATCGCGAGGGAGGGCAATCTTATGCTAGATCCACCGGGCATCCTCATCTGAGTCTGGATTGTCACTCGGGACCGTTGTAACGACCAGGTTTTGTTTGCCGAGTATTGTGACCTGGCTCGGAATCAGCAGCCCCGCGAAGGACGACGGACTCGACCTGTTGTCTCTCAGTGCTACTTGCAAATCTGGATCAGTCGCCCGTCAGAAATCGTTCGTTTCGGGAAAACTGCCTGAGCCGTTACGGTTACCCCACCGGCACTGATTTCCTCTGCGGACTGACAGGAGCAATCGAAGTTCGAGACCGCCAAGACAATCGCCCGCCGTCACCCTTGCACGTGACCGACGGCGGGCAGGCGGGCCGGAATCCTGCGACAACGGACTTTTACGAAGCGTTCCACATTCACGGTAGACCATTTCCTTCCTTCCTCGAATGTCTTTCGAGCCGGGCCCCTGGGTCCGGCTTTTTTTTTGTTAAGATAGGGTTAGCTATCGGTTCGACCTCCCGCGCCTGATCTGGACGTTCCCATGCCGGCGATTGGCACGCTGCAGTCCTCGCGATTTGAATTCAAATACGTCATCGACGAAACGACGGCGACGGAAATCCGTCGGTTCATCCGCAACTACGTGGAACCCGATGCGCACACCGTGGGCAAAGAAGGCTACGGCTACGCAGTCCACAGTCTGTATCTCGACAGCACCGATTTTTTTACCTGCCGCGCGACGCTGCACGGAGAAAAGAATCGATTCAAGCTGCGCGTCCGGTTTTATGATGAGAGTCCGGATTCACCGGTCTTCTTGGAGATTAAGCGCCGC
>CAZFWV010000376.1:0-6578 GCA_964522605.1 uncultured Pirellulaceae bacterium | reverse complement strand
CTGGCGCATCGCTGTGCTCTGCGCCCAGCCAGCTTCTCCAACAGAAAAGGGGATCCTGAACAACGCGTGTTCAAGATCCCCCAAATCGAATCCAATCATCGTCCCCAGAACGGTCTTCCTCAACGATTGCGATTCCGTCGCCGGATCAGGCCCGCGAAGCCGGCCATGCCAAGTCCCGCCAGAACCAGACTGCTGGGCTCGGGAACATTCGCGACAATTTCGAGCCCGTTGATCGGGGCACGGAAGGTCGTCGCATCCGCTGCGGCACTCAGAGTGAAACCACCCGGCAGGTTCACGTCGTCAAACAACAGATAATTGCCTTCCGGTCCCTCAATGAAGGTTCCGTCGAACGCGGCAACCACCGTATTGGGCTTGGTGACGCCGTCAATCGTGTAGGTGCCACCGCGGCCGTTAACACCACCCTGCATGTAAACGTAGACGTCATAACCGAGAGGCGTGAATTCGGCAGGGATCTCCGAGATGGTCACCACCGCCGTGGGATTGCCGGAAGCGTCCGTGTCGAGGTAACCGGTCATCAAGTTGCGATCATTGCCCTCCGGCGCCGTGTTGTTCTCTTCGCCACGACCCGTACTCGCCCACGTGTTCGGCGAACTCCACTCGACCGTCACCGGCGAAGCCTCCGCCGCACCACCGATGTCGGCAATCAGCCCCGCCAAGCTGCCGCTGGCCCCCGACAAGTTGTTCCAGTTCTCCGTTCCGAGCAGGCCCGCTGCTCCCGTCACCGGTGCGCCAACTTCGGGCGGCTCATCCGCGCCAAAGTTAATCGCCACGCTCGGAACACCGCCCGGCGCAGCGAACGCTGGTGCGCAGCAGACAAGCACCGCCACCGCAACCAAAGTCAAAAGTCTCATGCCTGACACTCCCACATAATAGACAACCAATAACTCCAAAGCCTCTCAAGCCTCACAGCCTCTTCACATTCCCCCGACTACTATAATTACGTATCCACCGTGAAACAACGAGGGACCGGCGGAGGTGAAGACAAAAACTCGAAAAAGTCCATCGACGTTAAGACAATGAAACACGCGCGATTTGCCCGCTGCGGGCGGGGTGCCCGCATCAGGTCACCCAACGGATGACGATGCACAATCTCCAGGTCTTCCTACGTACGTTTCGAATCGCAGGTCAAATCCACAGTAGCTGACAGGCCCCCAGACGACCCAGCGATCCCTGACATGCATCCGTCATGGGCTGGATGAGTCGGACGCCGAGTCGAGAGGAAGGGGGAACGGATCGCGACAGGGCTGTCGATCGTGGTAGAGCGCCAGGAGGCGACGTGCTCGGGGCAGGAGGTCGTCGCGCCCTGCTTTTTCCGCTCCCTGGATGATCTCGTTTTGCCAACGGACCGCTTCGGCGAAATCGCCCATTTCGGCGTAGGCCATGGCGACGGTTTCGGCGTACTGCGGGATATTGAGTTTTTGGAAGGCGGAAAGTGCCAGGTCCAGCGCTCGCGCTCCGTCGCGTAGTTCCTCGTCGGGGCAGGTGGCGAGCAGACGCGCCAGGGCGTGAGTCATCACAACATCATCGGGCAGGACATCCAGCGCCTGCGTCAGTAACTGATAGGCCTGCGGATAACGTCCGGTCCGGCTCAGAGAGACCGCCTGACCGAGTCGCGCGGCCCGGTGCCGCGGATCGATTTCGACGACGCGGCCAAAATGTTCAGCGGCGCCGCTGTGGTCGCCCGCCTGGGCCAGCAGCTCGGCCAACCCCAAGTGCGCCGCTTGATACTGGGGGTCCAGATCGACAGCACGACGAAAATGGTCGATCGCGCGGTCTCGATCACCCCCATTGGCCAGCAGCACGGCCAGATTGAGGTGAGCCTGGGCGGAGTCGGGATCCAGCCGGACTGCCTCACGATACTGCTCGAGGGCCCCCTCGCGATCACCGGACTGGGCGAGCGCCGTACCCAGGTTCAATCGCGACGAGGATCTTTCGGGGTCGGCTGCGACGGCTGCCCGCAATTCGACGATGGCCCGATTCAGATCCCCCGCCTCTCCCGCCGCAACGCCTCGTTTCTCATGATGCTCCGCGCCCGTCCGCAGACTGACGAGTTGATCCAGAAGTGGATCGTCGATCCGGGCGCGCGTATCCCCGCGCTGGACGGCATGGGTTTGGGCGTTTTCCAAGTCGCCCTTCCCGCGATAAGCCATAGCGAGGGGGTAATGGATTGCGGTGGCACCCGGCTGTTGCGCCAGCGCGGCCTCAAAATGACGCACAGC
This sequence comes from uncultured Pirellulaceae bacterium, assembly GCA_964522605.1. Taxonomy (GTDB): domain Bacteria; phylum Planctomycetota; class Planctomycetia; order Pirellulales; family Pirellulaceae; genus CAVZLD01. Next base: position 4,338 of record CAZFWV010000376.1, on the reverse strand, counting down.
GGTATCAAAGTCTTTCCGCGACGCGGCGATTTTTCCCAAGCCGACCAGCGCAGCGGGATTGGGCTTCCGTTCCAGGGCCCGCGCGAACAGCGACTGAGCCTGGTCCATTTCCCCGATCTCCAATCGAATCTCCGCCAAGGCGACGAGTGTCGGAACATCGTCCGGGTTCAGCCGGAGTGCGGCTTCGAAGGCGGCGATCGCTTGGTCGACGTTTCCCTGCCAGCGGCAAGCGTCCGCAAGCAAGTAACTCCAGCGGAACTCGCTCGGCGCCAACGCCTGTGCGTTGCGATAACACGCTTCGGCCGACTCCAACAGGTCGTAAGCGTGGTAGAGTCGGCCCATCTCGCCATAGGCAGCGCTCAGACTGCCCGAAGAGAGATCCGGTTCACGGCATCGCGCAGCCAGAGACTCCTGGGCATCGCGAAGTTGCTGCTGCACTTCGACACCCAGGAGACGGAGATCGGGCAAGGGCACGTCGACGAGCGAATCTTTCCAGCGTTCCGGTGGGGGCAACGCGATCTCGTGGTTTGCCTCACCTTCCTCACGCGGAGTAGGCGCAGGCATCGAGGCCTGTTGCGAAGCGGGCGATGCGTCCTGCAACGCCCCGGAAGGGACGGGCGTTTCCGGAGGATCGGAAGCGGAGCGCGAGTCACATCCCGGACTCAGCACGAGTCCGAGAATCGCCAGCCACGTCAAGAACGCGGCGCGGATCCTTTCTCGCGTGCATGCGCCCCTGTTCATCACGGAGATTCGACCGGCGAGCCGGTTCCTTTTCGCAGCGTCGTGTAGCCATCCACGGGCAGGTCGGTCCATTGCTCGACCGATCCGTCCGGCCAATGGGCCTCGACCTTTGTGAATTCAGAAGAGGCTCCGAGTCCAATCAGCACGCGTGGATCGTTGGCACAGCAGTAACTGTAGGTCGTCCGCACGGTTCGCCAGAGCGTGGGTCCGGACGCACGATATACGGCGACGCGTGTCCCGAGCATGTCGCGACCCGACGCATCCTCGACCAGTCGCAACCCGAGCCAATGGTTCCGATTGCCAACCTGGTTGATCAACAAACGAGCAGGCCCGTTATTATTCGTGATCAGGATATCGACATCCCCATCGTTGTCGACATCCCCAAAAGCGGCCCCGCGACTGACTTCGGAAAGTTGCAGTGCGGCTCCCGCCTGGTCAGAGATCTCCTCAAAACGCCCTTCACCGAGGTTGCGGAAGAGTTGATTTCGCTGATGGAACGGATAGGGGTCGCCGGCGCGGAGGAGTGCTTCGATCATCTGCACCTCACCGTTGGCGATGAAAATGTCCAGCCAGCCGTCGTTGTCGAAGTCAAACCAGGCCGTCCCGAAAGACGTGTACGGCATGCTGGGCATTCCCAGGCTCGTGTTGTTCGTGCGATCGTTGAAGACCCCTGTACCATCGTTCACGAAAATCGTGTTCGTCTCATTCCTCAGGTTGGTGATAAACAGGTCATCGTCACCATCGGCATCAAAGTCACCCGCATCGATCCCCATGCAACTGGTCGCCATTCCGTCTCGATTCACGGAACATCCACGCAGCAAGGACTCGTTTTGGAAGGTTCCGTCTTGTTGGTTAATCCAGAACTGATTCGGTCGAGCATCATTCGCCACGTAGATATCGGTCCAGCCGTCCAGGTTGATGTCGGTGCACACGACGCCCAAGCCACTACCGTATTCGCGGACGATCTGAGACTTGGCCGAAACATCCTCAAAGGTCCCATCGCCGCGGTTCCGATAGAGCCGATCCGGAAGCGCATTGTAGGAAAGCGGACCGCAGTAATCTTGTCGCCCCGAACCCACGAAACACTTCTTGTGCGTGGCATAGCTGAAATTGACGTACGCACAAACAAACAGGTCCAACCATCCGTCACGATCAAAGTCGACGAATGCGGCGCTCGAGTTGTAGCGTGCATCCTCCGTACCTGCCTGCTGTGTCACTTCGGCGAAGGTCCCATCGCGATTGTTGCGGTACATCCGATTCGGGCCGAAGTTGCTCACATAAAGATCCAGCCACCCGTCGTTGTCGTAGTCGCCGGTTGCCATGCCGATGCCAAACTCCGCATCGGCGAGCCCGAGACTCTCCGTGACATCAGTGAATTGCAGCTGGGGCGTTCCGTCGGGAGCCTGCTTCAAGTCATTCCGATACACTCGATCGGTCACCGGCTTGTTGCCCTTGGGTGGAAAGCTGGCGTCCGCCAAGGTCTTTCCTTCGCCTAGCATCGTGCCCTGAATCAGGTACAGATCTAAATCTCCATCATTGTCGTAGTCGAAAAGCCCACCTCCGGCACATTTGACCTCGCAGATGTAGAACGCACCCGACATCCCATTGAAATGAACGAAGTCCAGGCCCACCTCCTGGGACACGTCCACAAAAAGGGCGTCCTTCGTGGGCGCGATCGGGGTCGATTCCACCGCTCCATCCGCGGCCGGCAAGGACGATCGTCCTCCTGAGTTCTGCTGCCCCTCCGGAACCTGCGGCCGATCCGCACATCCGCCGATGCCGATGAGTAAGATCAACACACAACCAAAACGATAATGCTGTAATCGATTGAAATAGAATGGCCGCACTACGTGATGCTCCCGTGTCGGTTTCCAGCGGAGCGAGAACTAAAAGTGGTTTCAAGACCGAGGTTCGGGAGGGCGAGGCTCCCGCCGAGCCGAAGGTGCGGCAAACCCAGGCTCGGCAGAAGCCTCGCCCTCCCAGTTTTGAAACCGCCGCGACCTCGACGCAATTCTCTGACTGCAGTATAGGATACCGACGCTCTTTCGGTCCAACCCGCAGGGGTGTCCTCCTGGCTGTCGCCTTCCCTCCCAGCGGTTCATACAACGACAGTCGACGAAAGACACGAGCGAGAGGAAATTGCTTTCAGTTTGGACGGAAAGAGAAGGAGAAAACCACGGATTTGACGGAGAGTACGGATCGACTCGGACCGATCGGTGGACATCCGTTTCATCCGTTCGATCCGTGGTTTCTCGCTAATCTTCGGGGAGACCTGCGCACCGCAGCATCGTTCCCGTTGGCCACTCAGGTCCAACCCGAGGCAACGACATCTGCCGCGTCCGCAGCACGCGGCAACGCGACCAGCAATGCGCTCTGCGTGCTCCCGACGCTTCAAGAATCGGCAGCCAGTTCGTTGAAGAACTGCAAAGGCTCGTCCGTTTCCAAGAGTTGGCAGAAATCGGCCAATTCGCGCCGAATCTGTTCGCGGTCAAGTCGGTTACCTTGTCGATCGAGGATCCCACGAATGTCGAGCCCGTCCTGCGGACGCGCGGCGATCGCTTTCGTCACGACCAGATCCTCGGCCGAGATCATTCGCAGGGGCACTCCCGGCTGCAATTCGCACTTTCTTGACCGGGCAATCGCCGCCTGCTCCAGCGGGAACGCAGCAAACGCGATATCGAGTGGGGTCCCATTGGACGCCCGAGCAAGCAGCACACGAGACTCAACGGCAAACGACTCCGCATCGGCGATTCTCGCTCGAACGCGCTGCAGCAAACGACTCGCAACTTGCGGTTCCTGCCCCAAAGGCACCAACAAACTGACATCCACGTCCTGAGTTGCGCGAGGGTTTCCCCAGTAAACGACAGCGAGTCCGCCAATGATACAGAACTCAAATTCGAGATCCTCAAGGATCGTTTGGATCTCGACGGCGGCCGCGGTAATGCCGTTCACAACGACGCCCTTCCTTGGCGACCGTACGCTTCCGCTAGACGCCGTTGCCAGTCGATGAGCCCTGTAGAACGGTCGCGGTTCCCGTGGAGATACCCCAACTGAAGCAGGGAGTCGATCAGTTCCTGATCGTACGCCGCGACACCCTGCTGTCGTAGCTCTTCTCGATGGATCGCCTGCAATCTCGCACCAACTCGCTTCCAGTGTTCGCGCAGGCCGACGTTTGAATTTGGGTACGGGGCCGACTTCACCATGACAGAACATCCATCGACATCGTGGTCATCCAGAACACGTTGATCCTACTCCATTCGTCTGGTCCAAGCCAGATTGGCGATCAACCTATTGAAGGCGGCGCAGCCAATGAGCCAGGACGACCAACGGAAGTTCGGCACTTGTCGATTTCGCGTTGCTTCCTCAGGATCTTTGACCGCGCCGCAGTGCATAGAAGCTTGTCCGAATGCTCGTCCGCCTTTGCAGGTCAAGCTGGAGTTCAAATCGTCATGCGGACACCTATAGCGTTCGCTGAATCCTCTGTAGGCCGACTTGTCTCAAGTCGGAAAATGAGGTGGCACTGGCTCTGCCAGTGTCTTTCGTCGATGTAGCAACGGCACTGGCAGAGCCAGTGGCACACTCGGGCGCCTGTGGCAC
>CAZFWV010000375.1:0-6589 GCA_964522605.1 uncultured Pirellulaceae bacterium | reverse complement strand
TCGGAGCGCGACACATATGAATTCCGACGTTCGGCCACCAGACGCGGATCCGCCACTGACGCAACCGCTTCCCTCGGAGTCCCAGGCGGCCCAACTGGTCGCGGTGCTCGACGCCTATTTGGCGGACTTGAAGGTTGGACAGGCACCGGATCGCGCGGAACTGATCGCCCAGCATCCAGAATTGGCCGCGCAATTGGAGGCCTGCCTGGCCGGTGTCGATTTCCTGCACCGCGCTCAGTCTGACAACTACAACGCCCCGCAAACACTCGGCGACTTTCGCCTGCTGCGCGAAATCGGTCGCGGCGGGATGGGCGCGGTTTATGAAGCCGAGCAAGTCTCGTTGGGGCGCCGAGTCGCCCTGAAAATCCTGCGCTTCGGTACCGTCGCGGATCGCGAAGCCGTCGATCGATTTCGACGCGAGGCGGAAACGGTGGCCAATCTCCACCACACGAACATCGTGCCCATCTTTTCCGTCGGACAGGAGCAGGGAGTCAACTTTTATGCAATGCAGTTCATCGAGGGTTGTAGCCTGGATCAGGTGCTGCAGCGCGAGGGACGGCAATCGGCGGCTCGTGTAGTTGAATGGGGCCTGCAGGCTGCGGAAGCGTTGTCCCATGCGCACCAACGAGGCGTGATTCACCGCGATGTGAAGCCCTCCAACCTGTTGTTGGATCACGATCGCCGTATCTGGTTGACCGATTTCGGATTGGCCAAACGTCTGGATGACGTAACCATCAGTCTGACTGGGGCGTTACTCGGCACACCGCGATATATGAGTCCCGAGCAGGCACGGGCCGCGACGACAGATGTGGATCGACGAACCGACATTTACAGCCTGGGGGCCACGCTTTACGAACTGGTCACCGGTGTGCCCACCTTCCAGGCCGATACTCCGCACGGAGTGATTCAACAGATTTTGACGACGGAGCCGGTACCGCCGCGAAAACACCAGCCTGATCTTCCGCGCGACCTCGATACGGTACTGCTGAAATGCCTGGCGAAACATCCCGCCCAACGATATGGGTCCGCCAAGGAACTCGCTGATGATTTGCGCGCGGTCCAGGATGGTCGTCCGATTTCCGCGCGTCGAACGACTTGGTTAGAACATGGAGTTCGCTGGGTGCGGAAGCAGAAACGCAGTGTGGCGCTGACGATCGGTTCCGTCGCCGCCACCCTGATGATCATTTTCGTCAGTCTGCTCGTTGGCCAGGCGTATGCGCGGTGGCGGTCGGCCTATCTGACGCTCGACAGCGACACGCCTCCCTTGGTTGCGGAGATCTGGAACCGGAATGGCCAGCCCCTGGCCGACGCAGTGACTGTCCCCACGCAGCAGCCGGTCGAGCTTCCGGCGGGTGACGTGCAGTTCCGCATTTCCGGCCCGAGTCAATTGAGCGAAACCCGGCACGCTTTTTTGCCGCGGGGTAACCGGTTGAAGTTCGATCTGAAACTCGACAATGCACCGATGAGCCCGCCGATTGCCACGACACGTGGTTTTCGCGCCGTCAGATTCACAGATGGAACGGACTTGGTTCTGTTCGATGACCGTGGGATCTCGCGGCACGATATGTCGACGGGCGATCTGTTGTGGAGTGAGCCGCTTGCGGAGTCCGATCCGCCGCTACTGAGAGATTCCGGTCTCGTCTGGCCCTGGTCGCGCGCCTTGTGGATGTCCGAGCGACGCGAAGAGAAGTTTGACTTGCGGCCCTGGGCCGCTGCGACCGCGAAGGACCTGGATGGAGATGGGCACGAGGATCTCGTGCTGGCCGCGCAGCATCAGGCGTGGCTGCTGGCGGTCTCGGGTACCGACGGCCATCCACTTTGGCTGGCTGCCCGAGGGGCCGACGTCGGACAACCGAACGCGATCGCTGCCTCGACGAGTCCTCAGGTGCGCAGCGCGATCCTGTCCGCTCCCCAATGGGTGGATGATTTCGACGGCGACGGTGTTCCCGAACTCCTCGTTACCTGGGCCGATGCGGGGTCGGCTCCGAGATGGACCTCAGAAGTTGTCGAGGCGGAACGATGGGTGGAACTGATGTCGGGCGGCACAGGGGAGACTTGTTGGCGCACACGCCTCCAGGAGGATTGGTTCCAGTTGCCGGAGGGCGAAGAGGTGCCCTATGCGTCGCGTTGGTTCGTCGGTTACAGCAGCGGTTCCTCGGCCAGCAGTGGTTCGCGGTTTTGGGTCAGTCCCGCCGGTCTGACCTTTCGATCGATCGATCGACTCGTCGAACGCACCGGCACCCACGGATATGCGCCGAGTGTACCACGCGTCATTTCGCTGCACGCCGCGTCCGAGTTGCCTGAGGACCAGGCAGATGCGGCTCAAACCGCCGGCGCCGAGCGGAAGGTGGTAGCGTTGGTGGCCGGCCGTTTCGTAGTTGCCCTGGACCTGCAGACGGGCAGCCCGTGGATTCCCCCCATGGACCTCGCGATGCATCCCGATCTGCCTCCCACGTGGGCGGATACGAATGCGGATGGTGTCCCCGAGTTGATCTGCGTCGAAGACCGTCCTCCGAAATCGGTACCGCCGCGACAGTTCGCGCAGGTTCGAGTTTCCGTGACATCTTTAAACGAACAGCGGCGTTTGTGGCAACGTGACGTGACGGCTCGTTTTCCTCGCCGTCCGGACTGGTCGATCCCCGCACCTTGCTGGCCGTTGCTGGAAGATCTGGACGGCGACGGAGCTTGCGAACTGATTCTGCCTGACGGAACTTCGGACGATGGGCTCTGGTTTGCTCGCGCGACTCCCTGGGGTGAGCTGGCCGTACTTGATGGTCGTACAGGAGAGCGCCGCTGGACCTGCCGCTTGAGAACGATGGATCAGCAGGTCGACCACTTCTGTGTCGGGCCCGATCTGGATCAGGACGGAGTTCGTGATTTGTTTGCCGCCAGCCTGTGGGGATCGAAATGCGATCTGTTCCTCGACGCAATATCAGGAAGCGACGGGCGCCGGCTCCGATGGAATCAGCAACCGGTTCGACAAACGACCCAGGACTCGGATGAGTTTGTGCTAGGTGCGATCGGTCTGTGGAATCGGGGGCCCGATGGCTGGCCGCAGGTTGCGATTTCGGTGCATCCACTCATGCCTTCCTCCGATGCGAGCGCTTTGTTTCTGTTTTCCGCAGGAACGGGTGTTATGGAACGGTTCTCGCGTGGTGTGCAATTGTTCTGGACCGACGATGTGAATGCTGACGGGGGCGACGATTTGTGTACGATTTCGACCACGGGCTCACAGGATACGGTGAATGTCTTCACGGGAGTCCGAGAGCTGTGGCAATGGTACAGGACGCCGACCACGACGGTGACCGATTTGGATCAGGATGGATTTCGTGACCTGATTCAACTGACCGACGCTTCCACCATACGGGCGATTTCCGGGCGAGATGGCCAGCCACGTTGGCGCGCAGCATTACCGCGTGGTTTCCAAACGGATGGCGACCGATTTATCCGAGCCCTCCATTCGGCTTCTTCGATGGAACAACGTTTGAATCGGTCTGGCGAGGCTCGAGCGACGGATTGGGATTTTGATCAGGATGGAACTCCGGATCTTCTGCTGATCTCACGTGAATCACCGTCGCAGGCGCTGCAGGCACTGTCTGGAAAAGATGGGCGGCGGATCTGGTCGGTCGGATTACCGGTGAATCAGATCACGCAGAGTCTTTGGTTGCAGTGCCAAGACCTAGATGGTGACGGCCGATCGGAAGTGATCTGGGTTGCCGGCATGGACCTTGGTTATGGATCTCGCCCGTCCTACAGCACGGCGGATCAGCAGTTGTGGTTGAGTCTCTTGGACGGTCAGACGGGGAAGATCCGATGGCAATGTCCGCTCACGGCGGCCTACGGTCAATCGATCGGTCGTCCCCCGATGCCGTATCGGCTTGATTACATGCAATTCGAATGCACTCAAGCGGATCTAAATGCGGATGGCACATTGGATCTGATCTTGCCTGCGGAATCGACCGACGCAGAAGGACGCTCGGAGCTTCGTGCGGTTAACGGTCGCAATGGGAAAGTGCTATGGCGATTCGGCATGCCCGAGATCGTGAATTCGAATGAGATCTTCCGCGAATTCATGCCCGCGGAGATCGCGGATCTTGACGGCGATGGTTCGTTGGAAGTCGTGATTCTGGCCGTGGAAGACGAGAACCCCAGCGGAACGCAGCGGCAGCGTTCTGCTCAGCTAATTGCTCTCGAGGGACGGGATGGACGAGAACGTTGGCGCTGGAGTACTTCGACTTCGCTGGACTATGCGGAATCCGATGCCATGTCACGACGGTACAACGGTCGGCCCCGGCCCGTGATCCTGCGCTCCAAGGAGGGATCGCCCAAGATCTCCCTTGCGATCCAAAACGAGAATCATGAGACGATTGTCATCGATCATGCGGGAAAGCTGGTTGGTCGCCTGGGTGAGCGACGCGGATACGATTGGCCCAGCTTTCGTTCTTGGGTCTACGACATCGACCAGGACGGGCACGATGAGTTGATTCTGATTCACGAAAATCAATTGATTGCCGTGCGGCCGGAGCAGATGGACAAGCCGATCTGGCGGCATCCGTTGATCGCTCGCTGTCGCAGTGAGGTGATTGGGATCGTAGCCGGATCGAGCCCTGCAGCGGCGCAAATCGTGCTTCGTGATCTCTTCGGCAACCGATCGATTCGTGGTGTCCGAGCCACGGATGGAATGTTGGCTTGGTCCTGCCCCGCACCGGCATTTACCCCGAGCCACTCCGATGATGGCAGAATGGACCTCGATCTTTTGCATGCGGATTTTGCCACGACTCCATGCTGGGCATTCCTTACAGAAGACGCGGCGATCTGTCGTCAAGCGAATGAGCGGCGGGATTCGTTGTCGTCACCGAGTCGTGTGCCTGCGGTCTTGGCCGAACTGGACAATTCGCAGGCCGACCCGCGTCTGTTGCGAGACCTTCCCTGGAATATGCGAAGCGACAATCCACATCTTGGTAGCTCGTTGTCGTTTTTCGTGTGGGCCACGATCCGAAGCATTCTGATTGTCCTGGTTCCTGGGGCGATTCTCGTTCGCTTTGTGCGATTTCGGAAATGGGGAATGGGAACCTTGTTTTTGTTGCCCCTGGCAACGGCCCTGTTGATCACCGGGTTAACGATTCCTCAGTCACCGGATGGGTTGCGCGCAGCCAGCGAACGAGCCTGGGTGGCTTTGATGGTCACTCCGGGTATCCTGTTCTTTGTTGGGTTGTGTCGCGCGGCCGTGCGGCAGAATTGGCGACGCGTTGTCTTCTGGCTAGTCGGGTCGGTGTTGGCGGCCAGCTTGATCGCTGCGGCGACGCTGTATGGAATTCATAAGAATGGGGTGCACGTATTCTCCACAGGGGAACGCTATTCTTGGGAAGGTTGGTATTGGATCTGGTTTGCCGGTGTTTACGCATGTGGCTGTTTGATGCTGCTTGAAATGGCCATTCGCAGTCCGATCGCGGGGCTTGGCGCACGACTCTTCCGTCGTCGCACTGCGAATGTCTAGAGCGCAATCGAGGTGCGAGGAAGCTGATGTCCGATCCGTCGTACAAGCCCGCGTTTCCTCCGTCGGAAGCCAACCCGTCTGATGCGCGGACAACGTGGCTGTTGAAGTACCAGCCCTGGCTCCAGTTGCTTGCGCGTTCCGAGATCGATAGCCGGTTCCACGGGAAGTTTTCGGCGTCGGATGCCGTACAGCAGACCTTGATGGAAGCCTGGAAGAACTGGGATCAGTTCCGCGGCGATGCCGAACCTCAGCGGCTCGCATGGCTACGACAGATCCTCGCCCACCAATTGGCTCATCTGGCACGTCACTACGCGGGGACGCGGAAACGGGATGTCGCGCGCGAGGTATCCCTGCAGCAGTCGCTGGCCGCATCCGCCGGACGGCTGGATGCGCTGTTGCCATCCGTCGGGAGTTCACCGAGTGTTCAGGCGATGCGACAGGAAGACCGGGTCCGTTTGGCGGAAGTTCTCGAAAAACTGCCCGCCGATTATCGACAAGTGATCGTATTGCGCCACCTTCAAGATCAATCTCACGGGGAAATCGCCCAGCAGATGAACCGTAGCGAAGGCGCGGTCCGCATGCTCTGGGTCCGCGCCCTGGCTGCCCTTCGCAACGAGCTGAAACCTTCCGATGAAGAAGATTCCCTCTGAATCATCCGCATCACATGCCGGTTGTCGAATCCACATAACGCAGTTAATAAGCCACGACGAACAACAGCAATTCGGGATTCGCGTCGTCGCTCACTGGCCCCCATTCGCAGCGTGTTCGTCAGTCGCCTCCTCTCTGCGGCTCAGTGTCCTCTGCACCGCTAACGGTGAAACCGTTGTTCTCTCGGCGAGAAATCGAGCGACAAATGGACGCGACCCTCATTCGGTTGCTGCCACACTCGGCACAATGCGTGTGCCACTGGCTTTGCCAGTGTCCTCTTGAGTCGAGGAACAGCACTGGCATAGCCAGTGGCACGCAGCATTTCGATCCTTCTCTGAAGCATGTAGGAATCTCGTGATTCATAGCAATGGTAAACGCAGAGGCCGCAAAGGCGCAGCGCAGCCTTCGGCCGCAACCAAACGGCGTGCTACCGCGTTCGGCGCA
>CAZFWV010000374.1:3991-6604 GCA_964522605.1 uncultured Pirellulaceae bacterium | reverse complement strand
CAGTCTCCAGTCTCCAGTCTCCAGCCTCCAGCCTCCAGTCTCCAGCCTCCAGCCTCCAGCCTCCAGCCTACAACTTCCAGGCGCTGCGCAGCAGTTGCCACACTGCTCTGCCGCGCATTCGGACGCCCATGCCATGGACCAGTCGCAGATACGCGGCGAACAAATCTCCTTCGGCGGCTCCCAGAGGCTGGAAGTGCCGCCGTTGGCGTCCGCGCCGCTCAATCACCACCTTGGGCGTCGTCATCTCGAGCAATCCTTCGGCACCGCGAGTGACACCGAATCCGCTCGCTTTGCGTCCGCCAAACGTGACTCGCGGATCCGCCGTGGGAACGATCATATCGTTCATCACGACGCATCCCACCTCAAGCTGCGCGATCAGTTGCCGAGCCGTTTCGGGGCGCCCGAACACGGTCGCTCCCAAAGCATAAGGGCACAGTCGGTTCATCGCTACTGCCTGACCCAGGTTCGCCACCGGTTGGAGCACAACGAGCGGCACGGTCAGGTCTTCACGTAAGATCGGCGTCGTCGTCGAGGGTGCAATCAGGACCAGGGGCAGGACGGCGGTCGATGACACCACCTCGCCCGTCAATCGACGTGCCCCGAGCTGTTCGGCGTGGAGCAGGAATTCCCGCAACCGTGCAACCAACGTTTCGCCAACCTGCACGGCGGGAAGCGAGCCCATTCGCGCGAGTAACGCCTGCTCAAGCGGCGACCTCAGTTCATCCGGTACATAAACTTGACGTGGGGCGATGCACGTTGCGCTGCCGTTGAAACGCAATCCGAACGCGATCGCCTCGGCAACCATCGCCAGATCCGCATCCGGACAGACGTACACCGCGTCACACCCCGAAAGCTCCATCGTCGCGGGTGTAAGCTGAGACGAGATCGCCCGCAAGACCTCGCGCCCCGTGGAAGCCGATCCGGTCAGAATCAGCTTGTCAACGCCCGACTGCATGAGGTGCTGAGCATGCTGAGGATCCTCCGGAAGCACATGCATCAGGTCCCGCGATACTCCCGCGTCGTAGATCAATTGAGCCAGTTGCTTGGCCGGTTCCGCCCCTCCGATGCCCGGTTTCAGCAGGACTGCATTCCCGGCGACGAGCGCCTGTATTGCCTGAATTCCCGGCAGCATGAGCGGATAGTTTGCCGGGCCAAGAATCAGCACGACCCCAAACGGCTGGCGATGAACGTGCACGTTCACACCCGCAAGCCACAATGGTCGATCGCGACGCGAAAGTCGACGCGGACGAAGCAGACGGACGGCGTTGCGTTCCAAGAAGCGGCAGGCGTCGGCCAAGGGCAGCACTTCGGCCACCAACGTCTCCTGGGGCGAATTCCGCTGCGGCAACGTGACGGAACCAGCCAACCGCTCGGCTTGCTCGGCCAAGGACGATCGCAGGGGACGCAAGAACTCGATCCGCCGCTGCAGCCGCTTACCCGACCAATCCAATTGGGCCTCCTGTGCTCGGCGCCGTTGACCGTCCGTCTCCATGTTGTTTGGACCTTCCCTCTGAATCAGTTCGCGTCCGACCCTCAAGCAGAGGTCGTGCAGTTTACAGGTTGATCGTTTGGAAGACGTTACTGTACCCTCGCAGTGGTGATTCGTTTAACCCGCAGCCGTCAGGCGAGGTCGGCCTCTGGATCCGGTTGTCTCTGGCCGAAACCTCCGGAAGCAAGCGGCTCCATCGCGCGGCGTGAAGCTGCGGTTCAACGGACCTCGCCTGACGGCTGCGGGTTAAACGAATCGCTACAAATCCTGCTCGGTGACTCCCGAAAACCCAACACTTCATGCCCTGCACGGCCTCCAGAGGGAAAGTTAATCCGGTCCATAAACGCCTGCAAAACCAACACTCCTAAATTGCACGACGTCCGCACGGAGGTCGTGCCGTATTGCAAGCGAACGTCTGTTCGGTGGCGTTGTGCTTGATCGGACGCGGCTGGAACGCTGATCCTCGGACGCCAAATACCCCCCCTTCTGGGTGAACAAACCCCACCTCGAAAGAATGGCCTGCAGGCTCAAACCGAAAACGTTCGCAAAATCCTGTGAAGAATCCAAAGGGAAATTCGGTTCTAGCATCGCGACGGAGGTCTGTTCGAGACAACGCGTCGCCTCTTCGGAGCTTCATCGGGGCAGACGAACTGCTGTCTCGCTTCCTTTACTTTTCAGTGTACAGATCTTCTCGCGACTTTCTCGTTTGACTCGTCGGTCAGCGGGCTGCGAAGAGGTGGTTCGGAATGAATCAAAACAGGGCGAACAACGGGGAACGCGGAGCCGATTGGATGCGAACCGCGCTGCTCGCCGCGGCGGTTTACAATCTGCTGTGGGGGGCCGCTGTGATTGTCGCGCCGGAATGGCTGTTCCAGTGGGCTGGGATGGAACTGCCACGTTACCCGCAGATCTGGCAGTGTGTGGGGATGATCGTCGGCGTCTACGGCGTTGGGTACTGGATCGCCTCCACCGCCCCCCTTCGTCACTGGCCGATCGTGTTCGTGGGACTACTTGGAAAAATTCTCGGACCGCTCGGTTTCGTCGGGGCCGCACTCTCGGGTGATTTACCGTGGCGTTTCGGGGCGACGATCGTAACGAACGACTTCATTTGGTGGATTCCCTTC
>CAZFWV010000374.1:0-3891 GCA_964522605.1 uncultured Pirellulaceae bacterium | reverse complement strand
TTGAATCTGCTCGACATCGCCTCCATCGCCCGCGCGAATGCGGCGACTCAGCCACCCGCCCGAATCGCGGCTCCCGCCCTCTAAGTGCTGTGACACTGCTTAGGATTGGGGTATGTCGGAGTTGCAGTCCGTCGTTGCCGATTTATGCCGACGGTCTGGAAGGTCATTGTACAAGAATTAGGCAGCACAAATTCTCAAAACGTCTATTTGGAAAATACGAAAAACTGGGCTCCCGAGTGTGCCACTGGCTCTGCCAGTGCCGTTGCTACATCGAAAAACGAAACTGGCATAGCCAGTGCCACCCCATTTTCCAAACAGCTTCTTCGCTGTACCAAAACACTCGAGCGGCTTTCGTGCGTCGCCTCCTGCGAACGGTTCAGGTGGACGCCGGGGAGTTCAGCGCTGCAATCACGGCTTCGGCGGCACAACGACCGGATACCATGGCGCCTTGAATGGAAGCCGTATCCCGGTGATCCCCACAGACAAAGATTTGCGGACGCGAGGTCGTGACCGTTTGCTGGAGCGGAGTATGGGACCCGGGAACGACTGCGGGCAAGGCATACGGAATGGCGTAACTTCGAAGATGGGACCAGTCCTTGGCCGCGTGACCATACCACTCACGTAGCTGCGATCTCACATCGCTTTCGGGAATCGCGTCGTCGGCCACAACGGAGACGGAGACTAACGATCGGCCCGGCGGGGCGTAACGCGGCGTCACGTCAGACGGCACACAAAGGTTGTTGATCGGTCCTTGGCCTTCTCCATTGAGAACCAGAATCGGCTCGACGAGGGGAGATCGATCGGCGACATAATAGTGGCATACTACACTTCTCGATTGCGTGTTGAGGGGTTCGTGGATCAACGTGGCCGCGGTGGGACCTTCCGTCGCTACGACGACCGTCAGTGCCTCGACCGATCGTCCATCTGCACAATAAGCGGTCGCTTCTTCGATCCGTTGGACGCGCGCTTCCGTCTGGACGGCTCCAGGCGGCAGTTGCTGCAACAATTGACGGGGAATGGATTCCATTCCGTCGGCGGGAAGAGCCGCATCGCCTTCGGCGAACATGCGGAAGACGAAGTCGAACATGTGGCTGGAAGTCTCCAGCGCTCGATCCAGAAAGATCCCGCCAAGGAAGGGGCGAAAAAAACGTTCCGTAATGGCGGGGCTAAAGCCGGTGTCACGCAGTAAGTCAATCGTCGGCCGAGCCGGACGCTTCGCGAGTTCTTCGGGCGAAAGTCGGCTCAGGTGATTCCGCAGACGCCGGACCCGCCACTTATCGGCGAAGGTCGCCGCGGGAGACAAAAGAGTGGCGATCCCATGTCGGGGACGGCGCCAGGGATCGACGAACCGATGGAATTTCCCGTTCCAGCGAATCAAGGCACCCGGTTCGAATCGGCCCAGCCGCAGCCGCGGGTAGTCGAGCAGCCGACGGGCTTCCGGGTAGGCGGTCAGCAAGACCTGGAAACCTCGATCGAGTTGAAACCCCTCGACCGAGTCGGTTCGGACGCGTCCGCCGACGCGGTCCGACGCCTCGAGAATCTGATAGGAACGTCCGGCGGCTTGGAGGCGAAGGGCGCAGCAAAGTCCCGCCAAGCCACCGCCAATGATCACCGCGTCGCACTCGGCCATTCGCCCCACCCTTCTTGCCGAACCCGGCAGCAATCTCCAGGTGCGAGGCGATCAGTCGCGATCCGAGAATCGCATCAAGTAGTACAGCAGGGTCAGGACCGCTTGCAGGGTCGCCGCTACGTAGGTCATTGCCGCCGCGTTCAGCACCCGATTGACGTACTGCATTTCGGCGGGGGGAACAATTCCCAACTCGACCAGTTGGGCCTTGGCACGTGCGCTGGCGTCGAATTCCACGGGCAGATTGACGACCTGGAAGAAGACGACCGCGGCAAACAGGGCGATCCCTACGGTAATCAGCGGCTGAAAGCTGAAGAGGACTCCCAGGATCAGAAAGAAAAACGAGGTATTGCTGCCGAATCCGGCAAGCGGAACCGCCGCATTGCGGATCACCAGCGGAGCGTAGTGTCGTGCTTTCTGAATCGCGTGGCCGGCTTCGTGTGCCGCAATCCCCACCGCCGCCTGATTGCGGCCGTGATAGACTTCTTGGCTCAGCCGCAGCACGTTGCTTCGTGGATCGTAATGATCGCTCAGCCTGCCCGGAGTCAACTCGATATCGACATCCGTCAAACCTGCCGAATCGAGGATGTAGCGGGCGGCCGCGGCACCGCTGAGGTGGGCCGCCACACGGCTCGCCGCGCTATAGGCCCATTTCACCCGAGCCTGGGCCCAGAGGGCCAGCAGAAAGCCGGGAGCAAGAAAAACGAGATACATCGGGTCCCAAAAAATCATTCTTCGATCCTCAAGCAGCAGTTCTTTGACCGGCTTCCGTCGGTCGGATCCGGCTTCCCTTCGCGCCCGACTGGTTGTCGATCAGAATAGTCAACAGACGATTCCCCGACTACATCGGTCGGGAGTCCGTATCCCAAGATATTTTTGTAAAGCAGTGCCGACGCGGCAAGCCAAGATCGGAACGAAGTCCGCGCCGCCTGACAAAATCGAGGGTCCGGCGCGTGTGCAATGGGAATGGAGCCCACCGCCCGCGTGGGTCCGACGCGAACCGCTCCCCGAGGTTTCACCGTCTGGCCATCAAGTTTTCACGAAAGTCGACCGCTATGCTTCCGACATTTTCCCGACTCGTCATCCTCGGGATCATCACACTCGCGGGATGGGGCTGCACGCGCGTCGTCCCGCCGGCCGAAACCCTGCCGATCACCCCGCCCGATCCGGCGATGCTCCGTGCCGATCTCGACGGCGTACTCGACTTCACTCTCCGCCAGCGTCGCCTCAACACGGTCGATCACGGTGCCTGGCAGATCCTGCATGGGGTGTTGGCGTACCAGCAGGTCTTCCCGGTCCAAGTGGGAATCGACGGCCCCACACAATCCGCACTGGAGTACGCATTGGCGGGCGGCACGATCGACGGATGGGCCTTTGAACCGGGCGATGTGCTTGATGCCGCGACCGGTCGGCGCGGTTTGCGGGCGCTGCTGCAGGCCGGAACAAAACGCGGGCAAGGTCATCCCGATCAATGGCTCGCGATCCTGGCCCAGGCGAATCTGCCGTTGGACCAGGTGATTCAGGTTGAAGATCAACAGTACACGATGGAAGACCTGATTCGCCAAGTGCAGCGGGACGTTCCGCGGAATCTGGATCAGGAATGGAGCTGGACGCTGATCGGGCTGACGAAATACCTGCCGACCACGGCCAGTTGGACGGCGCGTGACGGTCAAACATGGAGTATCGAACGATTGGTCGAGGCCGAACTGGGGCAGGATTTGGACCAAAGCGCCTGCGGCGGCACGCACCGGCTGATCGGAATGGCGATGGCGCTCGAGCGGCATCGGGCCAACGGCGGCTCGGTCACCGGCATCTGGCAGGACGTCGAGCAGCGTATGGAACAGGCGATCGAGACGGCGCGGTTGCTCCAGAATCCGGATGGTTCGTTTTCTGCCCACTACTTCGAACGCCCCGGTCAGTCGGCGGACCTGGCGATGAACCTGAGTACAACGGGCCATATCCTGGAGTTTCTCGCCATCGCCATGCCACCGGAGGATCTGAAGGCACCCTGGGTCGCGCGGGCTGCCGACTACTTGTGTCAGCTGTTTCGCCAGACGGAAAGTGTCGCACTGGAGTGCGGCGCCTTGTACCACGCGGCCCACGGCATGGTCCTTTATCGCGAGCGGGTCTTCGGATCGCGAGCGTATTCGCTCTGAGCCATCGGCGCCGTGGTGGGTCCTTCGCGCATTGCAGATACGGGAGGGCGAGGCTGGCCTGTTGAAAATGTCTTCGACTCGGAAACATGGGAAGTTCTGGCAGGCAAT
>CAZFWV010000373.1:0-6619 GCA_964522605.1 uncultured Pirellulaceae bacterium | reverse complement strand
TTGTAGTCGCATCCAATCGGATTCGTGAACACCGCATAAACGCCATTCTCATAGGCGCGCGCCGGCAGCCAACGCATCAACCAGCCACGTCCCTTCGGGCCACGGAATTCCTGACGCAGTCGAACCGGGTCTCGATGTCGATTGTCCCACAGGCTTCGGTCGACGGATCCGCGTCCCGGCATGACCGATGGTAGACATCCGGTGACGTGCGGCATCATGATGATTTCGGCGCCCATCATCGTCGTGATTCGAACGTTTTCCGGTAAGTTGTTGTCGTAACAGATTAGAAACCCAATACGGCACCCGAGCAGCTCCAGGACGCGGAAGCCTTCACCCGCACTCAGATGTGGGTTCACAAATGGGTGCAGCTTGTGGAACTTGCAGAGGAAACCATCGCGACTGACGGTGATGTAGCAATTGTAAATCTTGCCGTGATCGTCCTTTTCGAGTAATCCTGCCATCAGGACCGCGTTGAATTCTCGTGCCAGACGGATCAGAGCCTGTGTTGATGGGCCATCCGGAACCGGTTCGGCGACATCGAGGAGTGCCTGGCGACTGAGCGGCTGAATCCAGGAATAGCCAGGAATACAGCATTCGTGAAAGCTGACGATTTCGGCGCCTTGCTCGACAGCACAACGAGTCAGCTCACGCATTCGATCCAGGTTATACGCTTTTTCGTGATCCCGATGTTCAAACTGTGCCGCACCAATCCGAATGTCTCTCATCTCTTTCTTCTCCTTCTGCGAAGCTCTGCGTCTTTGCGGCCTCTGCACCGCTAACGGTGAGTTTCTTCTCGGGCGGAGCGAATTCTATCATGCGGCAGGGTTGAGTTGTGTTTCTACCTGGTCTAGTTGCTGGCATTTTGACACGCAGCGCAGCCTTCGGCGACAACTGGACTGTGTGCCACTGGCTTTGCCAGTGCTCTTCCTCGACTCAAGAGAACACTAGTGGCACACCCATTGCGCCGAGTGTGGTAACACTCCTTCGGTTGCGGTCTAAGGCAGCACTGTGTTTCCCTCCCTTTAACGCAGAGGCGCAGAGGGCCGCGGAGCAAGCGGTTGTTCTAGCAAAATCGTTCGACTGCGGTGGGCATAGATCGCGGCAAACACGGCCATGACTAACGCCATGACGGCAAACAATTCAAATACGTGGGATAGTCCCCAGAATCTCCAGATAATTCCCGTCGTGTAAGCGCCGAATGAGCCAACGCCGAAGACCAAGATGAATTTCAAGCCATACACGGTGCTCCGCCACTGGGTTGGCGTCGCTTCGGCCAGCATCGTGTTCTCGAGTGGTTGCTGACCGAACAGGAAGATCGCCAAGAGACACGCGGCCGTGAGGGTCGTCGTGGGCGGTCCGAGAGCCATCACAAGGGCACAGGGAATCGTCGCCAGAATAATCAGCACGTACACGGCGGCGGGGCGAAAACGATCGGCGAGCAGACCACCGGCGATCTGACCAATTCCTCCCAACGCCAGAACGATAAAGACGTAGTGTGCGCGACTGTTCGATGATTTTGCGTTTACGTCGACCGATGTATCGCCGTGATCGGTGGGGGAATCGAGAGGAGCGACGTTTTGCCGATCCAGCTCGGCGGCTGATTCGGGGCGTCCCAGGAAGGTTGGCAAGGCGGTAGTCAGACTGCGGTAGTTGAATCCGCTTACAAGCATCGCAGCAAAGAGCAGCCCTAACACGCTCAATGACGCGCCGGATGATGTTCGTTTCTTGGCGTCGGTGGCATCGACCGGCTGCAATTGAATCGGCAACAGCCAGGCGGCGACACCGCAAAGCAGCGCGGCTGTTCCGAGTACGGCATACGTAGCGCGCCATTCGTACCGTGTGGCAAAGTACAATCCCATCGCCGGTCCGACTGCCACGCCGAGACTGCCGGCGACTCCGTTAATTCCCATCGCACGGCCTCGGTGTCGACAGCCCTGAGCAATCATTGCCAGGCCGGAAGGATGGTAGATGCTCAGCGCCGCCCCGAGACATGTCAGGGCCGCCGTCAGCGCCCACAGGGATCCCGCGGCAAAAACCAGCCATGCGGACAGTCCGAGCAGAAAGAAGTAGGCGATCATGGTTTGATGCGAACCGCGTCGGTCAGTCCAGATGCCGGCGGGTACCGCGCACACACCGAACAACACGAATCCGGGGACGGCGACGGCGGCCGCACGATCCGCCTCGATCTGGAATTCTGCCATGACCGCCAACAGAACGGCGGCAAAAGCCAGTTCTCCCATATGGCACAACAGATGCCCGGCGGAAGTAATCGCCATGATCCGCCTCTCGTTGGCCGTGAATAGCCGTTTGGAGTCGGTCGATTCGGAAGTTTGCATCCTCACCTTTCACTCGAACTTTGTTCCGTCCCCGCAGATCTCGCCGCACTTCCTTTACCCACTCTCTCGTTCCTCTCGGCCTCTTCTCCGCGATCCTCTGCGCCTTTGCGCCCTCTGCACTGCGAGCGGTGAGTTTCTTGTCGGGCGGAGCGAATTCTATCATGCGGCAGGGTTGAGTTGTGTTTCTACCTGGTCTAACTGCTGGCATTTTTGATACGCAGCGCAGCCTTCGGCGGCAACTGGACTGTGTGCCACTGGCTTTGCCAGTGCTCTTCCTCGACTCAAGAGGACACTGGCAAAGCCAGTGGCACACCCATGACGACGAGTGCGGCAGTGCCCCCTTTGGTTGCGGCCGCCGGCAGCACTGCGTATTTGCCATTTCGGCGAATGATCCTGCATTCGAAAAAAGGCGAAACGCAGTGCGGCAGGGCCGCAACCCAACGGGGTGCTACCGCACCTGGGTAAGAGTCGCTCCCGTTGGTCGCTCGATTTCTTGCCGAGAGAACAACATTTTCGCCGTTAGCAGTGCAGAGAGCGCAAAGGCGCAGAGGGCCGCAGAGAGAGTGAGGGGGGTGGATGTTGGGAATTACTCGCCGGCGGTTACGGGGTTCTTTAGCGTTCCAATGGTCCGGATCGTCGCTTCGAGCAGATCGCCGGGCTGAAGGTAGGTCTGGGTTGTGTTGCCGACACCGGCGGGCGTCCCGGTGGAGATTAGATCTCCCGGTTCCAGGGTGACAAAGCTGCTGATGAATGCGATCACAGCTGCGACGGGAAATATCTGATTTGCGGTACTCGAATGTTGTCGCACCTGATCGTTGACCTTCAGCTCCAATTCGAATCGCTGCGGATCCGCGACAGCATCGGCCGAGAGAATGCAGGGGCCGCAGGGACAGAAGCTGTCGAACCACTTGCCGTGCAGCCAGTCGAAAAACGCGTCTTTCTCACGCTGCTTTCTATCCGGGTTTGGCCGAAAGCGACGATTCGAGATGTCATTGATGACGGTATATCCAGCGACGACCGACAACGCGTCGACCTCAGAAATTCCCTTAGCTTCTCGGCCAATCACCACAGCCAGTTCCAGTTCCCAGTCGATCGTGTCGGGTGAGATTCTCGGGATCCGGACGGGATCACCCGGGTTGGTCAATGTCGTGGAGGCGGGTTTCATAAAGACGTACGGAAATGTTTCCTTTCGTTCCGCCGCAATACCTCCTCCTTCTTCGATATGCTGTGCGTAGTTGCCGGCGAGCAGGAAAAGCTTGTTTGGTCTAGGGACTGGGACGAGCAA
Organism: uncultured Pirellulaceae bacterium; assembly: GCA_964522605.1. Taxonomy (GTDB): domain Bacteria; phylum Planctomycetota; class Planctomycetia; order Pirellulales; family Pirellulaceae; genus CAVZLD01. The sequence goes on along the minus strand of CAZFWV010000373.1, from coordinate 2,998 downwards.
CTGAATCTGTTCGATTGGAATTCGTAATCGCCGCGTTAGCGAAACATCTTGTTCCGTGACAAATCGAGCCAGCTTGGCAGTCGCCTCTTTCCGCCCTCCGTCCGGAGGAAGAAAATCGAGCAGATTATCACTCGTTGGTAGGGAGAGAATCTCTTGCGTCGTTTCCGTGTGCAGTTGCACTGCCTCCTGGAATGGCACGACGAAGGAATCGAAGTAGAAACCTGCCTTCGGCTGTCCATTGTGGAGAAAACGGCAGATTCGCATCAGAGTCTTCCTTTCTAGGGAGTTGCTGTGCTCAGGTGACGGCGAAGAAACCGAAAAGTTCCGTTGCCGTTGATTTTGTGTGGCCCATCAAACCACTCAATCTCACACTGGTCGGGGAGCTTCAGTTGTGCTGCGTACAGGTGCCTTACTTTGGCAAACTCCCAGCCAACCGTCCAGTCGTCCGCAACGCCGTCGAAATGGCCACGCTCGACCATGAACGGCCGTGGCGCGATCAGTGCGGCCATCTCCGCATAGTTGAACGTGCTGCCCAGGTCGAATTCAAAGATCTCATATTCTCCCGTCCAGACGTAGCTACGGGGATTCGTTGTCGACGCGTTCTTGTCGACCCATTCGTTGAAGTCTGCAGAACAAATTGACAAGCAATAGTCCGTCACAAGGGCCGGAACACGCATCGCCGTCTTACCACCGTAACTCAAACCGTAAAAGGCGATCCGTTCTGAGTCGACAACAGGCAGGGTCTTGAGCCAATTGACGATCTGTTGATGTTGGGCTGTGATGATCGAAAAAAGCGTTTTCTTGAGTGGGTAGCTCTTGCGCTGGAGCGTTCGAAATCGGTCCCCGCCGATATAGAGATTTTGAGGTGCAAAGGTAATAAACCCTTCATCCGCTAATTGGCCGGCGAACCCCGCGTAATACTCGGACCCCGCAGCGCCGATTGTATCCTGCGGCCGTCCTTCCAGACCGTGTTGACACACGACGACGGGACGTCGTTCGCCCTCCGCCAAGTCCTTCGGAACCAGCAACAGTCCATAAGCAAAGACATTCTCGAATACATCCAGGACAACCTCGTAGGCACGCCAATTTGCGGTTTCCTGAAAATGTCTCGTCCGCGGGTGGGGAGCAGACAACGGGTAATCGAAGCGACCGATGACTTCAGTCGCGAAGTAATTTCGATAGTCGCCGACGGATCGTTGATAGGCCGGGATGGAACTCGTGTCGAGCCGTTCCATGAACTTGGCGCGCACGGCTCCACTCCGATGAAGTAGCTGTTGGGAGTGTCGGTCGAGTTCGCGCATTTGCCGCCGATGGCGTGCCGCCGCATCGAAGCCGCCCAAATTCAGTTGCCTTTTCGCGGCAGCATCGGGCAAGGAGAGTTCGGTACCCAGCTTGCGAAGGAAAGCCCGTAGCGTTTCCTCCGAGCCATAGGAATCTTTCGTGTCCTCGCCGGTCAGCACTTGGATCGGGACCTGCTCAGCAAGCGGCCCGAGCAGCTTCCGTGCCCGCGCGACTTCTCGTTCGACGGATTCCCGTGTGGGGGAAGTTAATGTAGCTGGCGCTCCGCCATTTCCGGGAATGATTGCTGTTGGTCCCGGTGCGGCTTCGATGATTAGCGCTCGGGGAACGACCATCGTTGCCAACTCGGCGTCACCGAACTGCTCGAGGAGTCCGAAGACGTTGCGATCAATCGGTTCACGCCAGATGTCTTGGCGAGAATCGAAGTAGCCGCTGACGCAGACAGCCTGGATTCGTGGTTCAATCGCTGCCGTATAGAGCGCCAGCAACCCTCCCTCTCCCCAACCGATGATTCCGATCGGCAGACGCGCTTGAGTGGCCGAGTCCGCATCCCGGGAGTAAACAGATGTCGAGGACCAGCAGTCGACGACTGCGAGGATTTTCTGGATTTCATAGCCGATCAATCCACGTCCCAGCTCAAAGGCGCTGCGATATAGCATTTCACGGTTCGTTACGTCAGGTGCGGGTCGTGGGCCCCAGTCAAATTGCTTGCGCTGACGATTGATCAGCAGCGGCACCACGACGCGGCATCCGGATTCTGCCAAACGGCGGGCGAACTGACAGCCTGCCGGAATTCCATCCACCAGGCCGGCCAATTCTTCTGGCAGGACTTCACAGTCCGGTAACGCGATGATCTGCGCGAGCGGAGTGCGTCCGCGAGGCTCCAGCAATAGGCCCTCGCCCGTAACCTCTCCAAATGCGGGCCAACGAACGTTAAAGACGTCGTATTCCGAGCCGGATCCGATGAGTGCTTTTTGCTGCGTCGTTGCGACGAGCTGCAGAGCATCGAATTTCACTCGCTCATCACGGACTCCTAAGATGTAAGCCAGACGCTGTCGTTGCGGTGATATGGATTGCTCGTACGCCTGGAGCGATGAGAAATCGCGGTGCCAGAAAGCGGCGCGACGATCAACGGAACGCTCCAGCTCGCGGAGCAGGAACTGATCCGCCGTATCAACCAGTCGCGCGGCTAGATCGCCTTCCCAGGTCAGCGGCGCTGTCGCGGGATATGTCTCGGTGGGATGGGGCGCCGCACAGCAGACCGCAAGCAGGATCGTAACCATGACGTCGGCTCCAAGTCAGAATCCGTGGCTGGCAAAACGTCAAGTATACGGTGGTCGATCCATCGACTGAATCATGGACCCCCGCCTTTTTCCCCGACAACAGAATCCCCACCCAATTCCTCTGCGTCCCTCTGCGCCTTTGCGCCCTCTGCACTGCTAACAGGTAGTTTCTTGTCGGGCGGCGCAAATTCCGCCAAGGGGAAGGGTGGCTGGCGGCTGAACGTAGTGAAGCCCCAGCTTTCCCGCAGCCGGGGCATCGCTTCGCTCTGCCGCCGGCCACCCTATCCCCTTTGGTTGCGGCCCTGCCGCGCTGCGGTTTTTCCTTCTGGACTGCACGTAGTCCGCAGGTCAGCAAGAAGAATGAAACGCAGCGCAGCCTTCGGCCGCAACCAAACGGCGTGCTACCGCGTTCGGCG
>CAZFWV010000372.1:5144-6655 GCA_964522605.1 uncultured Pirellulaceae bacterium | reverse complement strand
ATCGCCGGGTCTTCCGTTACGGATGCAGCAGGATAGTAATCGTCGATCTTCCGCAGAGCCGTCTCGAATTCCCTGAGGCGATACAAAGCAAGCACATCGGCGATGCTATCGCCCACATTGCGTATGCCAACAAGGTGCGTCTTCAGGTAATTACGAACTCGTTGCGGATCCTGCAAGTCTGGGAAAGGGCAAATAACTAACATCCGACACACATCAGATATGGTCGTGATGTCATCGAGCCGCGTGATCGCCTCCGCCATATCGGCTCGTGCTTCCTCAAAGCGCCCCATCCTCCAAAGTACTTCTCCCCGAAAAAACAAATGCAGACCGTATTTCCGCCAATGGTGCATTACTTTCGGATCTTGCGTCAAGAGAAGCCGTAAATCCTCGAGGTTTTCATCTGCCATAGCGAGCGCCGCTGACAATTCCCCTTCCTCAAGAGCCAAAGCCGTCAATTGCCCCGCGTACGACACATATTCTGACAAAGAAAGATAAAACCCGAATGCACTCCCTGCTCGTTCCGGGTCGAGAGCTTCGCGCTTGTGCCTCAGTGAAGTGCATATTTCCTCAAGACATCTTCGATATTCCATGGCTTGCCGGCGATCCTGCGCATAGCCAGAGGCCGCAAGGCTCAGTCGTAGTTTCTGCAGAAGTGCTTCAACCTGATCCTCATCGGCATCGACTGTGACTTCCAGGCACGACGCAATTGTCTTTTCTAATAAGTCCATTCCATCCTGACGACGTCCAATCACGAAGTAACATTGGGTTGCCAAGTTATAGTTGATGATCGCTAACTTCCGCAGAGCAGGCCAACTATCCGGATGTCGCCGTACGTTTTCCTCAGCTAAGGCTGCAGACTTGATCAGAAGTGACTCGAGGCGTTCGATGTCACTTGACATCAGCCAACCATAGTACATGTAGGCATCAGCCAAACTCGCTCGATAGTCCTCGACGTCCGGATGTTCGGCGACCAACTGAGTCAGGAGATCGAAGGAACGATCAAACCAGGGTTTGCGGTCGTTTGGACGAGAATCTGTGGATTCGAGTTTTGCCAGGGCAAGAGACACCCTCGCGATCGAGTATCTCAATCGCGGGTCTGTCGGATTCTGCTGCAGTACGTTCTCGTAGGCGTCCAGTGCCTTCCCCAGGAATTCACGGCGACGCGATGTTTGCGCCGGTAGCGTGACCAGCAACTTCTCAGCTACGTCGAAGTACATGTCATCGATCGACTGCACGGCTGTCTCCAAAGCCTCGTCCCTTTGGTGCAACGCAGTCTCGGTGGCTTGGCGCAGTGCGACCTGCTGCCCGTAACTGCGGACGAGTAACGCCATGGCGACGGACAGTCCCAACATGCCGAAAAGCAGGAAAACCGATGTTGCAAGGACAAGTGAGTGATTGCGGCGGGACCAACGGATCGCGCGAACGAAGCGAGTCGGAGGCTTGGCCATGATCGGCTTCTGCTCGAGGAATCGCTGCAGATCGTCGGCCATCGCTTGCGCCGAAGGATAGCG
>CAZFWV010000372.1:0-5044 GCA_964522605.1 uncultured Pirellulaceae bacterium | reverse complement strand
GCCTGTTCCGGGCTCATGTAACGGAGTGTGCCCATCACATCTCCGGTTCGCGTCATGCTTGCGTCTTGCTCAAGACGGGCCAAGCCGAAGTCGGTGACCCAGAGATGACCGTCCACATCCAGCAACAGGTTGGCTGGCTTGATGTCGCGGTGAATAATCCCATGGTAATGGGCATGTTCAAGGGCATCGCATGCAGTGCACGCAAGCCGGACAATGCGTTCGAGGTAGTGGATCCGGTTGTGGGAATACTCCGTCGACAGCGCGTTCATGAGTGCCGTGTCAACCGTCTGGGCGCGATGCTCCTCAGGCCGCTCGTTCCCCTCCGTCATCTCGGATGGGGACCTCGGCGAGACCTGCTGCGTGTCGGACTGCACTTCTCGGACTTTTCTGAGGATCGCGGCCAGACTATCACCCTCGATATACTGCATAGCGTAATGGTGCACACCACGGTCGCAGCCGACCGAATAGAGTGGAACGATGTTCGTGTGGTGCAATGTGGCGGCTGCCTTGGCTTCGATCCGAAAACGTTCCAGCTGACGAGAATCCAGAAGTGCTGCAAAGGGCATTACCTTCAGTGCCACGCGCCGGCCGAGTGTGATCTGTTCGGCTTCGTAGACAACCCCCATCCCGCCCCGACCGATTTCGCGGATCAATCGGAATTCGCCGAGACACCGGAAATCGCCATCTGGTCGGGAAAGGACCGGTTGGATGGTCGTCGAAATCGCGTTTGCGACGCCCAGTTCGGCCGCGGCCTGCATCGCGGGCAGAATCTGCTGTAGCCGCGACGCGTACTGTGGATGCTCGCGGGCTAACACCTCCATGTCGAGCGGCTGTCCGGCTTGCAGCTGCTGTGTCAATCGCTCGACCAACTCAATGAACGTCGCGTCGATAACTGACTCGGATGGGCCGCCAGACGCAGAATGGATCATGATTCAGCACTCCCCCGAAGAATCTTCGCGCGCCAAGTGCTCCCGTAGTCGTTCCAGCGCACGAATGTGCCGCATCTTCACAGCAGCTTCGGATATATTGAGCACGGCAGCAATCTCCGGCACCGTCAGGAATTCCACGTACCGCAGTAGGAGTACCTCGCGATGGTTCGGTCGCAGGTGGTCGATCGCCTGCTGAATGCGTGCAATTCGTTCTGCCCGACGCATCATCGTGCTCGGTCCCATACTGGTCGTCACCAACTGCCGAGCCAACTCGGCATGGGAAGGATCCGACACGGGCACATTGTGATCCTGTTCCCTGAGAACAGAACGCTTCTGTCGATATAGGTGCTGCTGATGTAAGTGAAGTATTTGCCGCCAAGCGATTTGGCGCAGCCAGGGATAGAAGGGGACAGGAAGCTCCTGCAAATACTGAGGCATCTTCTGAATTGCCTCGACGAGCGTCTCTTGCACAACATCTGACGGATCGACCCGCGCACGCACCCGTGGATCAAGCCGGAAGGAGACCATCCTCCAGAGCCGCTGTCGATGGCGATCAACCAACTGCCCCGCCGCGGACTGATCCCCTTTCACGGCACGCCGCATCAAACGCTCGGTCGTCCCGTCATCGTGCATCGAGGATTCCTCTACTACTGATTTTCTCAAAACGGCCAGAAAGTATCGATAATTCTCTGGGTTTTTCGCGCGGATTGTCCTCACCATCGCGTAAAGTCTTCTCCGCATGCGTCTTGCGCCGACGACGGATGCTGCCCGGCGCACCCCTCTTACCCGCTTCCCCTGGTCGGGCGAACTGTGGATTGCTTTCCATACTCGATTTGAAGTCGATGGATTCGCCACATCCACCGAATTTCAAGAATTCCATCCCCCAAACCGTTACTTCCCCTGAGTTTTGGGGAAGTCAGTGATAGGGGGCACCTCTCGCTGCACAGTGCTTCCCACGTGTCTCGCGGCGCAAGATCCAAACAGCAGCAAAGGCCGCCAACCATGCTGAAAAACAGTCGACGATCCACGCCATCGGGAACTCGAGCCGAAAGACTCGAATTGCGACGCAGGCGGTCACCGATCCGAACGAATCCAAGATTGCGAGACAGGCACACCTCCTATCGCCGACTGCATCTTGAATCACTTGAGCTGCGCACGATGCTCAGTTCCAGTCCGGGGTGGAACGAGGAACCACCGGCGTTTGCCCCGGGTGAATTGATCATCGGCTTCGACGGCGAGATCGCTGCCGTCTTTCAGGCGGAAGACACCCTAACCGCACTGGAGCGGGCCCAGCGCATCTTGGCGGAAAAGCAACTGCACACCGGTCGCGTCCTACTTGACCTACCGCCTCAGGGCGGACAGGGCCGTCGAGTCGTGACGCATTGGCAGCTGTCGGAGCCTGCCGACGTCGAGGAGGTGGCGAGACGACTTTCGCAACTGCCTGGTGTTTCTTATGCCGAGCCCAACTTCACGATGCAGATGAAATCCGCACCCAGCGATCCGGGCTTTACGGGAGACTGGGAGTTCGGCCTTCAGGAACACCTGCTGAAGATCGGCACCCCAGATGCCTGGGATGTTACCACGGGCGATCCGAGTGTCGTGGTGGCCGTCGTCGACTCGGGCGTCGACCTCGATCACCCGGACCTGGACGAGAACCTCATTGCGGGCACCACGTTCGTTGGCGGAACGCCGCAGGACGAACATGGCCACGGTACGATAATCGCCGGCATCATCGCGGCCGAAGCCGACAACCTGCAGGACCTGGCCGAAGAAGCTCTCGAGGACTCAAGCTGGGCAGGCGGCGTGGTCGGCGTGGCACCGAATGCGCGCAGCATGCCGATCCGCGTGCTCGATGCCGACGGCCTGGGGCAAATCGACGATATTGTCTCCGGCGTTCTGTATGCCGTCGATCCAGACGGTGACCCGGACACCGATGATGGTGCGGACATTATCAACCTGTCCTTGGGCGGAGGAGGCTTCAGTCAGGCGATGTCGGATGCCATTGCCCATGCCTACGACCAGGGTGTGCTTGTCGTCGCCGCTGTGACTCCGATTTCAGAGGGAGGCATCTCGTATCCCGCGTCGGACCCATACGCCTTAGCGATTACCGCGGTGGATGCCGATGATGGATGGGACGGTATCCATCGGACCGGCGCACTCGTCGATTTGTCGGCGCAAGGTGTTGACGTGCTGACGACATTCATCGATCGAGACGATCCGTCAGAGGCCGGCACGATCGGCGGGGCGTTTGGACGGGAGAGTGGTTCCAGCCTGTCCGCTGCTGTTGTCTCTGGCGTGGCCGCTCTGGTGAAGAGCAAGCATCCGGACTGGGGGCCCGACGAAATTGCCGGGCAAATCCTGGCCACGGCCGACTCGATTGACACAATGAATCCTGCGCTGCAGAACCAGTTGGGCGCCGGGCGCGTAAATGCCTCGCTGGCCGTGGGGCCCGCAGCCCCGCCGCGCGTGATCACGCTGGAAGGGCTGGGAACACTTGGCGCAAATCCACCCACACTTTCTTTGCTGAGTGTGGGCGATCCGATCGGTGTCCGATTCAGCCATGCGATGGAGCCAGCCAGTGTGCTCGATGTGAGCAACTACCAGCTGACCTACCTGGGAGATCCCACGAACAGCTCGGACGACCGAGAAGTCCAGATCTCGGTGGTCACCCAACCGCGATCCGCCGATGCGGCCGGTGTCACTGACCATGACGACTACTACATACCGTTCGCGGGGCGCGGCGTGCGTTTACGGCTCGACGGAATTGCGGGAATGAAAAGCACCCGCCTTCCCAGTGGCGCGTATCGGTTGACGATCAGCGGCATGCCCTCGGTTGGAAGCGGCTCGAGTGCCGCATACACCCACAGCTTTCAGATCGCGACGCCGGTCCCCTTTGGTCCGCAACAGGTGGTCCACCGCTCGGATCCCCGATGGGATGCGGTCGCTGCCGATCTAGACGGGGATAACGACCTGGACATCCTGTGCGCATCCGGAAGTCATGAGACGCCCCCGTACGGGTATGTTGCGTGGTACGAGAACCTCGACGGATTGGGCAACTACGGACCGGAGCAGGTGATTCCAACCGACGGAAAATTTATATCAGCGGTACACGCCGTGGATCTGGATCGCGACGGCGATCTGGATGTACTCTCCGTCCTCAACCGGACTTCGGGACCACTGGGCAGCTTCGAAAGCAAGATCATCTGGAACGAAAACCTTGATGGGGCGGGGACTTTTGGATTGCCACACGTGATTGCCACTGTCCCGGACTCCCTTCATGTCCAAGTCGGTGACCTGGATGGCGACGGGGATCCGGATGTGATCTCAGGCTTCACTGACGTCGGCCCGGGCAAGATCGCCTGGTACGAGAATACAGACGGATCGGGCAGCTTTGGGCTCGCACGCGAGATCTCGACAGACCCAGCTGGACGAGTCCTTTCCGTCTCGATCGGCGATTTGGACGGGGACGGTGATCAGGACGTGCTTGCCGACATATTGGAGATGTCCGGATACAAGATCGTCTGGTATGAGAACGTCGATGGCATGGGAGACTTCGGAAGTCGCAGGGTGATCGACTCAGATTATAGCTTTGAGGTTCACGCCGCCGACCTCGACAGTGACGGCGACCTGGATGTGATCTCCGCATCGTATAGCAACAACACGATCGCCTGGTATGAAAACACAAACGGCCAAGGTGACTTCAGTTCGTCTCAAGAGATCACGGGAGATCTGAGTGGGGTACACGCGATTAACACCACCGACCTGGATAACGACGGCGATCTGGATGTGCTCTCGGGCGTACAGAATGAGGACCGTATTTCCAGGGTGATCTGGCATGAGAACATCGATGGACGAGGCAACTTTGGACCCCAGCGGATTATCGCAAGCAACATAGAACGGCCCGTCAGTGTCTCTGCGGCCGATCTAGACAACGACGGCGCCCCAGACGTGATCTCAGCATCGTCCGTCGACAACGCGCTAGCGTGGTACAACAACCTGGACGGAGTTGGCACGTTTGGACCACAACAAGAGATCTCACCTTCATTGAGCGATCCCCGGTCCGTCTATGCGGCAGACCTTGACGGTGATGGCGATCTGGACGCGATTTGCGCCTC
>CAZFWV010000371.1:1968-6699 GCA_964522605.1 uncultured Pirellulaceae bacterium | reverse complement strand
GTCATCGTGCAGGAGAGAATGCGCCTCAGCCACTGCATCATTTCGGCCTCGGTGTTGCCGCGAAAGAGATGGAAATCTCGAACGGCTCGCAAGAGCGTTTCCTGAACAACGTCCGATGCGTCGATGCGAACCTGATGATCATGATCCAGCCGTAGCCGAGCCAGCAACGCAAGATAGTTGCGGTAATGACTCAGCAGGGCCTCCAGCGTGGCCCTGTCCCCCCGGGATTGGCTGAGTGACTCGGCGATATCGAAACGAACCACAGCGACCGACTCCGAACCTGGAATGGACTACGTCTCCCTATCTAGAAGGCCGAAAAACAGACGCCTGAGACGCCTCTAATTCTAAGAAAAATCACAGCCAGATCCCTAAATCTTTCGAACTGCCTCGTTGTTACGCACAAATCGGGGGCCCATGCAGGGAGTATGGCCGCGGAGAGACGCGGAAAGACGCTGAGTTGAGCCCGATCGACCTCGTTCGAATCGCGTTCCGGTTGGCCTTAAGAGAGGAGGAGGAACCACGGATTCGACGGAGGGGACGGATCGGCACGGACAGATCCGCGGAAATCCGTGTTGTCCGTTGGATCCGCGGTTCTTCTTCTCGGCCTTTGGTTCAACTCAACTTGTGCGTAACAACCAGGGCACCGCCCCAGGAATTCTTCAAAACGGTCGCGGTGGGTCGCGTTTTTCTCAGGTTTCTTTCGCCCGGAAGGGATTTTTTTCGGCGTATCGGGTCCCTGGAATACGGCCAATAGGAATAGGGGGCCTGTATCTGCTCTCGGTCACGCCGACGTTTTCTTCTGGGTTCGGATCGCGGAAGTGCCCCGTTCGGAGGACCGGCGTCCCGATGGCACCGCGAATAATTGCAGGAAAATCGCCAAGATAAAGGGGACCTGTACGATGGTTAGCTGCGCGCCGCGACGATTGTGTGTTGAGTGTTTTGAGCCCCGCTTGCTGCTGGCGGTGGACTTTGCGACACATGAGATACCGATCGGTGACGGAATACTGCCGACGTTTGGGGACGTGGCGGATTTCGATGATGACGGCGATCTTGATATCCTTATGACTGTCTATTTGGACCCTGAGGACCGTGACAGCAAAATAATCGTCTGGTACGAAAACACGGATGGACACGGAGATTATGGTGAACGACATGCCATCAGCGCGATGGAGGACGATCACCCTTATGTCCCGTACGCTGGTGACTTGGACAACGATGGGGATGAGGATGTAATCACTCGCATGTACAGGGGTGTGGGCGACGTCCGAATCGTCTGGTACGAGAACATGGACGGAAACGGCGATTTCGGGCCGCAACGGGAGATCACCAACGATCCACGCGGCGCACCCCGCAACCTGGTTGTGGTCGACATTGATCATGACGGTGACCTGGACGTACTCTACGATCTCAAAGATTCCCAAGACGACCTAACCGAGATCGTCTTGCGTGAAAACACGGACGGGCGAGGCAGCTTTGGGCCGCCGCAGACAATCATCGAGTACATAGGTGCAAACTGTCGCCCTGCCGCCGATGATTTAGACGGGGATGGTGATGTGGATGTAGTCGTTGCAAGGACGAGTCAGGGCCCAGATCAGTGGAGTCCAAGCGATTATCTCGCTTGGTTTGAGAACACCGATGGGGCGGGAGATCTCGGGTCAGAGCACACGATTTATGATGTAGGAGAAGGTAATTTCCTTGCGGCCTTCGGAGTCGAAGTAATCCAAGCACACGATCTCGATGGAGATGGCGATCTCGATGTGCTCGCGTCATACCAAGACTCTAATTTTGATCAACACAATGTCTACTGGTACGAAAACAGGGACGGGCGAGGCACGTTCGGACGGCAACGATTGATTACTACGGACGCGCCGTTGGCCGGTTCCTTAGATGCCGCAGACCTAGACAAGGACGGAGACCTGGACGTACTTTCAGCGTCTCGCTATGACGGAAAGATCGCCTGGTACGAAAATGTGAACGGGCGAGGCACGTTCGGACCGCAACAAATAATTCAAACTGGCGCCAGACTCACGAATCCATCCGTCTATGCGGCCGACTTCGACGGGGACGGCGATCTAGATGTTCTTTCAGTTTTCGAGGGCGTGCGCTTGTCAGACCGGCCGTCTGGGGAGGCTGACGGATTCTTCTGGCACGAGAATCTCCTGCCTAGAATCCCAGGCGATGCAAACCGTGACGGGTTCTTTGACACCGCTGACCTTGTACAGGTCCTTCAGGCAGGTGAATACGAGGATGGGATTGAAGACAATTCCACGTGGACCGAGGGCGACTGGGACGGCGACTTCGATTTCGGTACTTCGGATCTTGTCCTTGCCCTCCAGACCGGTCTATACGAAGTGAAGTCGGAACTGAACGCCAGCCAGATCGCTGCTGCCGTGGATTGGCTGTTTACCCAGCCCGACACCAAAGGCACACGTCGAGCCTTCGTGGCATAGATGCGTTTCGACATCGAGTTGATGGATTCGCGTCTGCTCATTCGTAGTCTGTGTCTTCGCTCGATCACGGTCGACCCTCAATTGTTTATTCCGGCCCCTCACCCCCGACCCCTCTCCCCAAACAAGTTTGGAGGAGAGGGGAGTCAGAGCAAGAGGCGGTTGAGTACTTGAAACGAACTCAGGCGGCGAGAACGAAGAACGGGGACATTATTCCATTGGCAGTACAGCTCAGTAGACACAGACCTCATCGTTTGCTCGATTTTGCTCGACCACGGTCGACCCTCATCTTTTTATTCTGGCCCCTCGCCCTCAGCTTGCTGGGGGAGAGGGGTCGGGGGTGAGGGGGCGGGAATCGCGAAAACACGCTAGGCGATTGTCGATCGCATCCTCGATTCGACGCCGCACACCAGCCGGATCCTGCAAGACTTCGTATCCCGGGATCCGCAGCAGAACATATCCTCGTTCCGCCAGACCCCGATCGCGGCGTTCATCCCGTGAGCGACCTTCTTCGGTGTGATGCTGTTCCCCGTCGACCTCCACGATCAGCTTCAACGCAACACAGCAGAAGTCGGCCGTATAAGGCGGAATCGGGTACTCACGCCGAAACTTCTGCTTCCGGCACTGTCGATTCCGGACGATCTGCCACACGGCGTTCGCAAACTCGTTCATCGTGCTGCGCTGGTCTCGCGCAAACGCGATTGCTTCCGCGTCGCGACGAGATCGGCGTCCTGGCCGGGAGCGTCCGTTCATGATGCCACCTGAGTTCGACTGTCGCTCCCGGCCCATCACCCCCGACCCCTCTCCCCAAACAAGTTTGGAGGAGAGGGGAGTCAGAGCAAGAGGCGGTTGAGTACTTGAAACGAACTCAGGCGGCGAGAACGAAGAACGGGGACATTATTCGAGCAGGATGGTAGACACAGACCTCGCGGAGGGCGTTTGGGATTTCTGGGCAGCTTAATTTACGTCGCACAAACCGATCATTGCGGGCCGATACCGCGTGCAAAGCGAGCGAAACCAAAGGGGACATTCCTTCACGTCTTGTCAGATTACGTATTCCGGGCAGACCTCGCGCCGACATTTGGGCTTGACGAATTCGCTGGATCACGCCGACTTCCAGGGAATGGAGAAATGTCCCCTATCGTCACTCGTTTTGCGAGCCGACAGAGGCTGCATTGTCACTCGTCGGGATGAGAGAATTCTACTCGTCGTTCAAAGCGTTGTGTCCACGTCCTTGCCGACAAGGGGAGCTTGGCCTGGTCCACGGACTCGAAGGATTCGCACTTCGTTGCCAACGATCGTGAAAAGGATGCGATATATTCGGCCGCGTCTCGTCTTGAACAAGACTTGCTTGACATCGATGTCGAGATGCTCGTCTTCCTCGGCCCGGCCGCAGCGGTCTGCATCGCTGGCCAAACGCGTGCGGGCTTGCCGATAGGCATCCAGCCAAGCAGCGGCTCCTTGTGGCGACCGCTTGTAGAGGTACTCCGCAATGCTGCGGACATCAGCTTCCGCCTTGCGGAGAGCTTTGACGTGGAATTTCATTCGGTCGCCGGCAGGTTGAGTTCCTCCCGCAACTCCTCTTCCACCTGGTCAGCATCGCGTCCAGTATCACCTGCGTTCATATCGTCGATTGCAGCCTGAACTGCGGCGATATTTTCCCTCAGCTCTTCAGGTGTGAGATTCTCGTATCGCCACTGATCGTACAACTCGTCAATGGATTTCTCAGAACCTCCGATTGCCAGTTGCTCCGATGCAAAGCGATAGAAGCTGTCGATCTGTTCCCGGGTGCCCATGGCGAAAGTCTCCTCTGTGAATGCCTACTATACTAGGGTACCACCGAGGATCGGAAGAAGTCAAAGTGACCGGCGATTTCAGGTTCGCGCATGCTGCGTACACGTCATGTCCGCGGCACGCGGCTTGGCCGTCGCGTGTGTACTTCCACGGATCTTGCCGTCTAACGTCCCCAAGACTGATGAGACTCGCGTTGGCAGCCAAAAACAGTACGGTCAGACCATCTCGATCGAAATCTCCCATTGGTAGTCGATCACCGACGTCATCCGTCGGAGGCCCACACTCCTGCTCGCAGGGAAAGGGGCTGCTGGCGCAGCCGAAGTAGTATATTCACCGAGACCTGCTCGTGAACGCGACAACTAAGCGAAGATGGGCAAACTTAGGTCTCGAAGGATTTGGTGTAAACTGCAAGCGGTGGGGTCTTAATGGGCAGTTCTCTGCAGATATCACCCGGCGATTTCATTCATCGTTCGCAGACAAAGGACCGGAT
>CAZFWV010000371.1:0-1868 GCA_964522605.1 uncultured Pirellulaceae bacterium | reverse complement strand
CCGTGAGCCGCACGCGCTAGCGTCGGGCGCTGTGCCAGAGGTCGGCACTCCCTCCTCAACGCCCGTGGCTAGCGCCATCGGCTCACGTCTTTCCCCCGGGCCCCTGGTCGCTGCCCTTAGCAATCGGAACTCCTTGTTCGTCAATCTTCGGTTCCTTCGCCGCCGGGCCGTCCAACAGGGACTCCCCCACGATTCTCCTTTTGAGTTTTGCCGACCGCAGCGCAAGTCGGTAGAAGCTGACACGCACCCCTCGAGTACCTGCCGACGACCTTTCCCTGATTTCGCACGAACGCTTACAGTGGTCTGAGGCCGTCCTGCCTTTGCGCGATGTCCAGGTGTTCTTGTAGTAGACGCCAGCAGTACCACTGCATTCTTGGTAGATGGAAGGGGCCTTTCCAGAGATTGCCCTTCAGGCTGACCGACCGCCGTCCGTCGCGATGCAGATAGCCGAACCACTCGCCGTACTCTGCATCGGGGAAGTGGGTATAGGCCCAATCATGAACCTGTTGATGCCAGCGAGCATACTTGGGATCAGCCGTTAGCGTCCATGCCAGCAAGGTGGCAATGATGGTTTCGTTGTGCGGCCACCAAAATTTCATGTCGTGCCAGTACTCCTGAACCGGCAGCCCCCGAAGATCGCGGAAATAAAAGATGCCGCCGAATTCGGAGTCCCAGCCGCGCTGCCACATCCAATCGAGCATGTTACATCCCAGTTGAATCAGCGAACGATCACCTCGCACCTTGGCCTCGTGCAGGATGAACCAGGCGGCTTCGATGGCGTGTCCTGGATTCAGTGTGCGGCCGTCGAAATGATCGCTGATTTCACCGTGTGGTCCGACTGTTTCCATGACGACCTGCAGATCGGGCTTGACGAAGTCGTTGCGAATCTCGGCGATGCAGCGATCGATGATCGAGTTGGCCTCCTCAAAGCCGATTGAATCGCGCAGCATTTGGCAGACGTTCAGCGTGATCATCGGGACACCGAGGCTTTTCAGGGGACGCACGGCCGTGTACTTTGCCGGCAGCGCTCCCGGAGTGCTGACCAGCCGGCGATAGCGATCGAATAATTGGATCGCTTCATCGCGCAACTGCTCGTCCCGCGCTGCCCGCGCAACCTCCGCGTACGCCATCACGGTGAACGCCTCGCTGAAGGCGTATCGCCGTTTGCGAATCGGACGTCC
Source organism: uncultured Pirellulaceae bacterium (assembly GCA_964522605.1). GTDB lineage: Bacteria > Planctomycetota > Planctomycetia > Pirellulales > Pirellulaceae > CAVZLD01. The sequence continues at coordinate 687 of CAZFWV010000371.1, read as the reverse complement.
ATCGCGCGTCACGTGGAACCACATGCGGCCATCGGTGTCAAAGCCATGGCGCTGAAGAAACTCAATTCCCGTGAGGGCAAGCTGCAGCCACAGCGTGCGTGGCTCAACCGTGTTGTAGAGTCGGGCCAAGAGCCAACTGAAGCGGGCCTGCTGCCAGATTCCTTTGTCCGTATCGAGGACGGTTCCGTCGCGGTCCAGCGCGGTCAAGAAGCCCCCATGTTCCGTATCGACCGCGTGCTGAATCCAGAACGGAAGCACATCCGACAGCAGTCCGTCGCGATACACGGCGTGTAGTGCGCGCAGCGATTCATTCTCTGGTGTGTTCACCGACGCGATTCCTTCGATTCCCGATCGACCATTCCACAGTAGAGCCCTCCTCGATAAAACCATACAATTGCGGTGGAAAACAGGGGCCAAATCGAAAGTAGGCCATTTTCGCGGAGGTTAGAAAGTGATCAAGTCGTCGTGGATACAGATCGCCTTGCTTGCACCACTCCTGACCGGTTGTGGGCGTGAGCCTGCGGGACCAATTGCGGAAAGTGCGGCGGCGAAAGGATTGTCGCTGGATCAGCCGGTGCCGTCCACAGATCCACCAACCACAGCGCAAGCCGACGAAGACTGGCCGCAGTGGATGGGACCTCGGCAAGATGGGATTGCGACCGAGACGGATTGGTCTTGGTCCTGGAC
>CAZFWV010000370.1:0-6727 GCA_964522605.1 uncultured Pirellulaceae bacterium | reverse complement strand
AAAGCCGGGGGAGAAGGGAGCGAGGATTTCGGTTTGTTCATTGCCTGCCAGAACTGCCCATGCTTCCGTGTCGAAAACATTTTCAACAGCCCAGCCTCGCCCTCCCGAATGACGGTTTTGAAATGTGTTCTAGCGTGAGCTTGACAAGAAATCGAGCGACCACCGGCAGCGGTCCGTTCCCATCACGGAAGCATCCCGTCTCGTTGCTGGCCGGACTCGAACCGAGCTATCGTTGAACCAATTCCTTGTCAGATCGTACAAACATCGTCACACTGAAAATTGATAAAAGTCGACTGAGGGACTCGTCGATGTGGCCTGCTTGGGACAGCTCTTCCGATCAGGGAACTGCTCTTATGAACCCCGATGCCCATGCGCCGTTGATGTTGGTCCTTCTGCGTCACTCTCCTGGTGGTCGGTTGGCCGTCGATCTGCAGTCATTTCTTGACTTCAATGCGCAGATGGACAACCGCCTGGCCGAATTGGAGCGAACGTGGGCGGCGTTTCGGACGCCCGCTTCCGTACGCCGCGGAGCGCTGCGGCAGGCGACTCGACGCCTGCCCAAGCACTAGCGATTTCCTGTTTCGAGTTCCAAACGCGTCCAGAACGGATGGAGTCGATCCGCGCGGGTACGCGCGTCTTCGAGCAGGACTTCGACACTCGGGGCCACCTGAAAATTCCGGGTTCTCCCGTTCATGGTGATCTCTACCGGACGATTCAAATCAATCCAGTCGGGCGACAGCCAGAGCGTCGCCTGCACGGCCCCCGTTTTGATTCCAAGGCGGTTTTCTACGTACTTGCGGTATTCGGTGGTGGCAGGACGGGTACCGGACGGTGCCGGCCAGGCCAGGGGAAGCACAATCGACCGCTCGGGAAAGCCGTCAACCTCCAAGCACCAAAAGAAACTATCGAAAGGACGCATTGATACGCAGGAAAACTCGGACTGGATAAACGATCGCTGATGAAGTTCCATCCAGGTGAACAGCCGGTGGATTTCGTCGTAGAAGTGCTCCTGTCCACGGCCGATGTATTCCACGATCAAGACGTCGTAGAAAGGGCGTGTGAGATATCGATCGAAATCGCGCCCATTCTGGGACATCTTGTCGCCGTCGAGCTCTCCCACGACGAAATACAGCGGTACGTAGCGCGCGTTCTCCCAGTATTGCGAGATGTATTTCGGTTCATTCGGTCCGTAATCGGCAACCGCGACGATCGGCATCACCCCCGCCCACAAATCAGGATGGGCCAGTCCAACATCCCAGGCGGCGTCGCCACCGATGCCGTGCCCCGAAAGGAACACGCGATCCGTGTCGATGGAAAATCGTCGGCTGGCGTCGCGCAAGCTGTTGAGTATCGCGGCGTGCTCACGGCCCGAATACTCGTAACGCGTCTGGCCAACCCGTTGCCAGGCGGGCGCAATAACGATGTAGCCGTGTCGGGTGGCTTGCCCCATCCGCAGACCGCGCTGCGAGTCATAACTGCCCGCCCACCAGTCGATCTGGTTCTCGGGCGAGCGTCCCGTCCCGTGCAACGTAACGATCGTGGGATATCGACGGTACGGATCGTATCCCTCCGGCAACTGAACGCAGTAGTCAAAAGTCTCGTTCGCCTCGAGTCCGCGCGCCGGCAAGCGGAAAAAGCCCCGCGGCTGATCCGCCTGCGGAGCCGTCGGTTCGGTGGGCTTCAATTGGCGCAGAATTTCGGCAATTCGATTGGGAGTGCCTCCTTCTTCTTGCCCGAGTCGTTGAAGCGTCTCGGACAGCCGAGCGGGATCGTTCACGCGGAGATACTCAAAGACCAAGTCACGAACGCGCACCAAGCTCAACGCCTCAGCCAAGTTCTGGGTGGCGGAACCTGCGCCCACCACCCATCCGCTGAGGAGCAGGGCCAGCTTGTTTTCGTCGGGCAGATTGGGATCGTCGGCCAATCGCTGAATATCGGCCAGTCGATCCACCGAATTCAGGTTCAACTCCTGCTCGATTTCTTGGCGGACTCTTTCGACCTGTTCGCGCTGCAGCCCTTCGGGAGTCGCCGCAACCAGACGCTGCGCCGTCTGATGCAGGGCAGTAATCTGGAGTTGTTTCTGTTCGTATTCTCGCTGCAGTTCACTGACCTGCAACAAGGTCTCAGTCGCCACCCCTTCATCCGGAAAGGCCGCCAGAAAAGCCTGAACCTGGGCGTGCTGACCGGCCTTCTGCCGCAATCGAATCTCATCGATCAGCCGTTGCGCCACGTATTGCCGCAGTTGGGTCAGCAGATCCTGGAGTTCGGCCAACTCGGGAAACTCCCGCATCGCCTGCTCCAATTCGATTCGCGCATCGTTGTACCGTTCGGCAGCAAACAGCAGCCGCACGGCCTTTAACCTCGCGTCAGGATCATTCGACGCGGACTGGTTCCGCAACAAGCGACTGAGCGTTTCCCGCGGAAGCGAGCTGGTGGCAATCCGCGAATCCCACTGGATGGCTGGCGAACCGGCCAACCCTTCCACGCGTGTGTAGAGTGGCGTAATCTCGGTGATCCCCTGAACGACGTCGACACGACCGCGCGGGGTCAGCAGCGAGAACGTGCGTCGGCCCCAAGCGTCGAAAGGCCCCACGTCGAGAATCGCAGAAACCGAACCGACGCGACGCGAGCCCGTCGCCACATTCTGCCGAATTCGAATCCGCTCCTGGCCCGTCCCATCGGTTTCCCGCAACGACCCGTCCTGGATCTGGTGCCACGAAAGATAGGTTCGGCGAAGTCCGTCATCCAACAACACGATCTGCTTCACATCCACGCCACCGGCCGGAACATCGGGAGCGAGTGGATTCTCCGCGACACTGGACAGATACCCGAGTTGCCCCTGTAGGATCATCCCGTTTTTCGCCATCAATTCCGCCGCGTCAGCGGATGACGAGGATGACCCTGGGGAAAGGAACAGAACCAGTACCAGCGCAAACCATCTGCCGGCCGCGTCCCCGCGACAGAGCTTTTTTACTGCGCATCCCAAAACGGTTCGGAGGGCGAGCGAGGACGAACGCAGACCGGATCTACATCGCTTCCACTCTGGGGCATCGCTGCGCTCTGCCGCCAGCCAACGCTCGAGGAGAACAGGCTGTGTGATGTGTTCTGGGAGCATTCGATTTCGAGGCATAGTGTCCGCCGGTCGACGAGAGGAAAAGGACGATGGCGATGAGCTAACAGGGCCCTTCATCTATTCTGAGTTGCGGTCGGGGCACGGGTCAACTCGACGCTTCAACCAGCAAGTTCCGACAGACACGTGCCGGCCCGACAATCGGCCGAGCCGGCACCAGAAGGCCAGGTTTTGTCTCAAAACGCCACGGCCAACGTAGGTCGACTTGGAACAAGTCGGCGAACATGCCGGAATTGCCGACATGAGACAACCCGGCCTACAGTTTGGAGGCGAAACGTTAAACGGGCCGGACAATCGACGATCGGGAACGGCCCGCAGATCGGGTTGCCGCGCGAGGTCGTCCGACAGCTAATAAGTCGGTGACGTCGAACCAATACTCGGAACCGTCATCGCAACAGATCACGTCGCAGGGACCCGCAGGTCCCTCGACCAACCGTTGTCCGAGCACTTTTGCCGCCTGCAGACTTCGCAGGAGATCGTACTCGTCACTGAGAAACGTGACCAGAAAAGGATCCTCCGCCGTCCCGTCTCCCCCGTCGCGAAGCGCTCGCAGACAGGCCTGGGCCTGTCGCCTTTCCTGTCGGGCCCGCGCGGAATCTCCGGTTTCCTCCGCAGAAATACCGGTCAAAACGTGGATGCGGGGACTGAGACAGCAACTCGGTCCACACGCATCGCAAGCCGCTAGAACGGCGCTAAAGTCTTCAGCCTCGAATGCAACCTCGATCGACTCCAGCACTGAGAAATAAGGATCGTAGTCCGGCGCTGAAAGGACAAGTTGCCGGACTTCACAGTAGCGCTGAAAGGTCGGTTTCGCCACAAAGCGGGAGAACCGTTCCTCGAGGGTAGACCATCTCATTTCGATGCGACAGTTCCCGGGACCACGGATGGACGTCGCCATACAACGCGCGTGTCACGACATTAATCGTAACGCAAAAATTAATGCAGGCAACATCCGCAGGCCGTTTTTCGACTTACGTCCTTCCGCCCACACCAGTCTTCGTTCGGTCACTTCCCTCCGTCGCACGATTCGTCATGCGACGGGACGATCATCCAAGTACTTCGCGTTTGCGCTGAACGTAGTCCCAAACCACGTATCGATCCAGATCGCGGCCTGCCGTAAAAAAGACGCGACCGCGCGTGCCTTCGGCTAATCGATAGGCGAAGCGAATATCCTCTTCCGATTGAGACCAGCTGGGAATCAGGAACAGATTGATCGTAATCCCTTCTCGCTGGCACAGCGTGCCTTCCCGCAATGTCATCGCCTCGGTTCGAGGATCGGGAGGATAGAGCATGTACAACCAGTTCGCCTCAAAATGCGCCGTGGGCAGACCATCGGTAATCAGGATGATCTGTCGATTCGGCGTATCCTGAGCAATGAGCAGGCGTCGGGCGAGTTGCAGTCCGTGCTGAATGTTCGTGAAATGCGGATGGATCATCGCTTCCGTTAACTCAGGGCGTCCCATGTCCGCCCGAAGTTGCACGATCGGATCGTAGACCGTCACCGGCTTGGGCATCAGGTCGACGATTTCCGACGCCGAACGCAACTTGGCGAAGGTGTACATTTCGATGAACTTGAGATCGTCACCCGGGTATTCCCGGCGAATCAGGCCGTTCAGGGCAAGCGCCATCCGCTTTACGTTCACATATTGGCCGTCGTAGCGCATCGATCCACTCATATCCATGATCACAACTGTCGCACACTTCGGCGTGTTGCGCGTTCGATGGACTTCGATGTCTTCGGCCTTCAGCCGGATGGGGATCTGCGTCCCCGCACGGAGCATCGCGTTGATCAGCGTCTGCGGAAGATCCAAATTGGCGAGCGAATCACCAAATTCATACGCCTTCGTCTGCGGTAACTCGACGGCCCCTTCGCCCTGGATTGCTCCGGAGTGCCTGCCACTTCGCGCGGCTTGAAGCTGACTGAAGATCCGCTCCAACAGCCGATTCTGAAACAGACGAAGGGCTTTGGGCGTAAGCTGGTAGGCCCCTCCGTCGCGTTCAAGCCCCTGCTGGTTGGCCAGCTCGCGCAAATAATCTTGCACCGCCTGTTGTAGCCCCTGCAGGGCCTCCAGATCACCCGGCTCCGCAAACTCAGCGAGTGCGTCAAGGTCGATCAGTCCAATCTGAGCCGTCTCCCGCGCCTCCTCCAATTGCTTCAGCAGGCGATCGATCTGCTCCAATTCCTCCTTGACCGCAATCGCCTGTGGCACCGACAGCGGCTGCCGCCCCGTGAAGTCGTAGTGGGCAACGAGTTGCTCAATTTCATACTTCTCGCCGAGACGCTCGATCAGCTTCACCAGTTGACGGGCGAAGGGAGACTGGTCATCGCCGACAGCATACCAGAGTCGCTCCAGCAGATAGAGCTGCTCCTGTTGTGTCGCCTGCTCGAAACGGGAACGCAGCGGCCGCGGCGCGGTCGTCGACGCTAAGACTTGCTGATAGTTTCGGTCGACCTGCTGCCGGACACGATCCGTTTCATACGTCGCCAGAATCTTCCGCTTCCGTTCGCGCAATAAGGCAATCAGCGCATCCAGGCTCGGCCCGAGTTGGGGAATCTGGCTCGGATCGATGCGCACCGCCCGCGCGAGCTCCTCCTCCGTTAACTTCCGACGCGTACCGTACATCAGCCAGTGCTCCAGTGCACCGGAAACCATATCGGGCGGCGGCTGGGTCGGACTGGGAAACCGCTTGGGATCGTACTTCTGGTAGGTGTGAATGATCCCTCCCAGCAGTGATCGTCGTGCGTCAGATCTCATAGGTGATGCGTCCGTGTTGCTGGGCGCGGGAGATCCGGTCGGTCGCATAGAGACCCGCCAAAACGAACTCCACGCACGACGCTCGAACGGCCGGATCGTCTGCCGCGTTCACCTCGAAGGCCTTTTCCCACACCGGTGGAACGTGCCGCAACAACTGGGCATACGCCGAGGAAGGCAGCAAATCTCCGACTTCAATGCGGACCCCCTTCGAGAAGATATCGGCGATTTCTTCGAGTCCATGCCGATCGACATACTCCTCAAACACCGTCCGGATGGCTTCGGCAATCACGAGGTCCAGCACCTGACGCTCCGACATCTGGCTGCTGCCCATCAGATCCAGTTCCAATTTCCCCAGCGAAGAGGAATACAGATGGCCCAGGTCGCTGATCCGCGGTACGGCAGGTCGCTCGCCCAGCACGACGCCCCGCTGCCGGGCACTCGCCACCATCGTCCGGTAGTTTGCGATGGAGAACCGGGCGCTCACTCCCGATTGCTGGTCAATGTATTTCGATTGCCGGGCTTGAATCGTGATCTGTTCGACAATTTCCTTCATGAAATAAGGCACGAGCACAGGATAGGGTCCTTCGAGATCCACCTGGGCTTCCTGCTGCATGATCGCGATGCCCAAATCTCGTTCGCGCGGATAGTGCGTGTGGATGATCGACCCGATCCGGTCTTTCAATTGCGGAATCACCTTCCCGCTGCGGTTGTAGGTTGTCGGATTCGCGGAGAACAACACCAGGACATCGATGTCAAAACGAACCGGATATCCGCGAATCTGAACGTCCCGCTCTTCCAAAATGTTGAACAGGCCGACCTGCACCAGTTCATCCAGTTCGGG
>CAZFWV010000369.1:0-6762 GCA_964522605.1 uncultured Pirellulaceae bacterium | reverse complement strand
AGCCTGCAGCCTACAACCCACAGCCTGCAGCCTCCCGAATGTTTCAGTTCTTAAGCAGCCCTTCCGTGGAGTTCCGTCTGTAGCGATCAGGGGCTGCGGTTTCCACGCGTCTGGGGCTCGGATTGCTTGCTGGCTTGGTGACCTTGATTTAGCATGAATCTCAAGGACCTATCTGCCTTGAGCCGCCTGGAAGAGACACCCATGATGAGAAAACACGCTGTGCGCCGGCCTATTCTGCGTTCCCTGCGAGGGCGACGTTCTGCGACCTCGCGACGACTTGTCATCGAGTCCCTAGAGCATCGCAGAGTCCTCGCGGCATCGATTTCCGGCGAGGTCATCCATGATAGCAACGGCAATGGGGCGATCGATCCGACGGAAATCGGCCAGCCGGATGTTCGCGTGTTTCTCGATCAGAACGGAAATGGCGAGCTCGATCTTGTCGGCTCGATCGTCGAACCGGACGACGTCGATTCGGGGCAAGATTTCGAGGAAATTCTGCCGCCGGGCGTGACGCTGAGTGTGGCGGGACTCGACAACGTTCCGGCGCCCGGTTTGATTAATTCGGTCGTGGACAACCTTGCGACAACGGGTCAGCAGGTCTTCGCGGTCGAAGGGGATCCGATCTTCTACAGCGACGCGCGTCTCCGGATTGATTTTGAGACACCCGTGTCAAGCGTGGCGATCGACTTCGCCGGCAGCAAGGCCTTGTTCGGCGAGACCGGACGGCTTCAGATCTACAACGCCCAAAATGTGCTGCTCGGCACGGTGGATTCACCTCCTGTCTTCGTTAACGAATGGGCGACTCTCCGCGCCAGCCGAACCCAGGCGGATATTTCCTACGCGGTAGCCTACACCGTCGTCGAACAAGGTGGAGCGACCGGCCGACTCGATTCCTTGCGGATTAACTCGGAAGGCTCGGAGCCCTGGACGATTACGGATGCAGAAGGGGCTTACAGGTTCATCGATCTTGACGGCGGGAATTACTCCGTGCGGCAAATCGTTCCCACCGCCTTCCAACAGACCCTTCCGGCCAACAACGCTGCCCGACAGGTCACCCTGGCGGCCAATCAGCATGTGACTGGAGTGAATTTTGCGAATCGCGACAGCCTTCCGCCGAACGCCGTCGACGATCTGCGCCAGACGTGGGAAGCGACTCCGATCGATATTCATATTCTGAGTAACGATGTTCCTGGAGACGCGCCGCTGGATCCGACCAGCGTGGCAGTGGTGGTGGACGCAGATCATGGAACGACTTCGGTCAACCCGGATACCGGACGCGTTGTCTACACGCCGGACGTGGGCTTCAGCGGAGTTGACACGTTTCGCTACACGGTGCAGGCAACGGATGGAACGCTGTCCAATGAAGGGACCGTGACGATCTATGTTGGTGACGACCTGGCGCTGTGGCAGAATCCGATCAACGAGCTCGACGTCGACAACGACGGAGGTGTCTTCCCGATCGATGCCTTGCTGATCATCAACGAGCTGAATGAGCCACAGTATCGTGATCCGGTCACGGGTGTTTTGCCCACGCCCCCAGATCCGATTCCGGCTTACTTCGATGTGACGGGCGACGACGTTTGTTCCGCGATCGACGTGCTGCAGATCATCAATTTCCTGAATGGTCTGACACCAGCCATTCCTGTGGCGGCCGGGCCGGCACCACTCAATATTGCGGAAGGTGAGTCGGATGCGCTGCCTTCAATCGACGGGGTCGGTGCCGCACTCGCCGGACTCGAGTCGAACGTCCTGGTGGAAGAGGGCGAGGGCGAGTCGTCGGTCGATTCGACGTTGACCGTCGCGTCCGGTGACGCGGCAAAGTCTCGGCCGCTGGGCGAAGTCGAAATGGAGGCCGCGGCCGTTGTGTTTGACGGTGACGTTGGCGAAGCGTCGACCGAGAGTGGTCTGGAGGACGATCTGCTGACCCTGCTAGCGAGCGATCTCGCGGCCGCGTAAGCTCGGCTCGGCACGCAGCCGACCGTCGACGGCGATCAGAGCAGCAGCACTGCCAACAACAGAGCAACGACAACGAGGACCGCTCCCGCGCTCAGCATCCACGGCCAGACCGGCCTGTCTTGGGGCCGGCGCAGTTTCAGACCCGACGTCGATACGGAAGTCAGGTGTCGGTCTTCCAGCAGTTCGACCAGCGAGCCGCTCGTTGAACTGCGGCTGCCAATCTCTTCCTCAATTCGCGACAGCACCTGTTCGTCGAGGTGCACGTCCGAGACCGAACCGGATCGCACTCCCGATTTGCTACCGGATGCCTCTCGTTTGGCCGGCTCTTCATCCAGCGGAGCGAGCGTCAGGTCTTCTTCCTCACGCCCTAGCCGCCGTGTGTCATCGCGGGCCGTGGGGTGCGTTTGTCCGGTGGGGGGCGCCGGGGTGGATGGTTGCAGGACCGCGGGCCGGGCCAAATGTTGCCACCGGTCATGGCGGCCTTCGCCCTCCCGTTCGGCGCGTGCCGGAATCAGTCGCCCGGTCTCGCTGGCGCGCGCCTTTTCCGGCTCGATGTAACCGCGACTGACGAGCCACTGCCGTAGTTGATCGGCGACTTCCGCGGCGGTCTGGATGCGTTGATCCGCCTTCTTGATCATCATTCGACGGCAGATGTCCACCAAGGCCGCCGGGGCATCCGGCCGCGTCGCATAGATGCTTCGCGGTTCTTCCTTCTGGTGCTTCAGGAGTCGCTCCGTCAACGTACCTTCGGGAAACGGAGGATGACCGGTCAGAAGGAAGTAGAGTGTGCCTCCCAGGCCGTAGATGTCGGCGCGGCTGTCGACGCGACTGCTGTTAATCGCCTGCTCGGGTGCCAGATAGTCGGCCGTTCCGACCACGTTGTCTTTGTGGATCGCGCTGAGTGACTGCTCGTCCTCTGCGAATTTCGCCAGGCCCATATCGAGGACCTTGACGGTTCCGGTCTTGTCGACGAGGCAGTTGGCTGGTTTGATGTCGCGATGGACGACCCCGGCTTCGTGCGCATGCTGCAAGCCTGTGGCGGCCTGCGCGATGTAATCGGCTGCCCGCTCGTAGCCCAGCGGTCCATCCTGCTCGACCATCCGCTGCAAGTCGCGTCCTTCCACGTACTCCATCACGATGTAATGCGTATCGCCTTCATTGTCGATGTCGTACGCCCGAACGATGTTCGGATGATCCAGTGCCGCCACCGCACGTGCTTCGAGCTCAAATCGCTCCAGATAACTCGACTTGGCGACCCGACTCTTGGGTAACACCTTGATCGCCACGGGCCGCCGCATGATCGGGTGCTCCGACAGGTACACGCTGCTCATCCCGCCGGTTCCCAAGTGTCCCTTGAGCGTGTATTTGCCGAGCCGGAAGCCGCGATACTTCCCGCGTAAGAGCTGTTCCATCTGCCACTGGGTGATCAGATTGGAGGCCACGAAATGTTCGGCCAGCGTGTCGGGGTTGGTTGGCAGCTGGCCCCCACCCCCGGTCGACTGCTCAGCGAGAAACCGCGTCAGCTCGTCGGGGCTGACCAGCTCGCTCCGCCGGATCAGATCGATTAACTGGTCGCTCGTGGTGACTTGTGGCATTCCCGGTCGACTATTCTCGCCATCAGAACGGGCGTTTCGGGGTGCGTGGAACAGGGAAATGAGTTTGGTATTCTGGCACCCGAAGGCTAGAATCCCTCCACCATTATCGTAGACCAGCGGAAACCGGATCGCAACCTTGACGAGCCTGCTGTCGGCTCCACACGATCGAGAAAATGCGGGAAAAGTTCGAAGATTTCGAGGTTGGAGAAACGCTTGGTGTCGGGACGGTAGGAACGATCTACCGCGTGACCCATCGGCCGAGTCGCAAGACGTACGCGCTGAAGTTGCTCAGCCCTGCGGTGAGTTCGGATCCGCAGATTGTGCGACGCTTTGAGCGCGAAATGCTGATCCTCTCCAAACTGCACCATCCGAATATTCTCTCCTACTTCGGCGATGGACGACACGACGGACAGCTGTTCTACGTGATGGAGCTGATCGAGGGCGGCACATTGAAAACGCTGCTGGCGCGCGGCGGGCCGTTGACGTGGCAGGAAACCGCCGAGTGCGGACGGCAGATCGCCGCGGCGCTGCAGCACGCGCACAACCATGGGATCATTCATCGAGATTTGAAGCCCGGCAACGTCTTCTTGACGCCTGACGGTCAAATGAAGCTGGGTGACTTCGGGATTGCTCGCGACCTGCGCGCGGCGGATTTGACCGACGCGGGATTGACCGTCGGGACGTATGCCTACATGGCGCCGGAACTCGTGCGCGGCCAACGCGATATCAGCGGACAGGTCGATCTGTATGCGCTCGGCTGTCTGCTGTTCGAAATGCTGACGGGGCGCACGCCCTATCTGGGGGACAACTTCGCGCAGTTATTCGAGCAGCATCTGCATGCCGCACCGCCTCGAGTGCGGGATTTCGGCGTGATTTGTCCGCCACAACTGGAAGCCTTGATTGTGCAGTTGCTGGCCAAATCGCCGGAGGATCGACCGTTCAACGCGCGGTCGGTTCAAGGTGCACTCGGCGAAATGTGCCAGGATTCGTTATCGACCCCGCCGGAAGGCGAAGGTCCGGATCGTGCCGCGCTGAAGGTGCGTCCGATTCAACGCACTTTGACCGAACGGATTCGGCGCAGTCAGGCGCCGCGCGAAGTCTCGTGGTCGGCCTTCGCACTCCTCAGCTTGGCCGTCTTGGTGCTGATCGTTGCCCTGGCCCTTCTCGGACGTTGAGGGGAAACAGGCTGGAGGCGGGAGGCGGGAGGCTGTAGGCTGGAGACGGGAGACGCGAGACTGCAGTCTAGAGTCTCCCGCCTCCAGCCTGTTCTTCAAGCCGAAAGGAGAGTGCTCGAATGACGCGAGGTGTCTCGGTCCTGGCATGGTTTCTCATCGCATCGGCAGTCGGTTTTGCGGCGGAACCGGTGCGGCCGAATATCCTCTGGATCAGCTGTGAAGACATCGGGCCGCACCTCGGCTGTTACGGCGCCGAACATGCGACAACACCGAATCTCGATCGATTGGCCTCGGAAGGAGTCCGCTACACGCACGCCTTCACGGTAGCCGGCGTCTGCGCTCCGTGCCGCGCGTCAATCATTACGGGAATGTATCCCAGTACGCTCGGTAATCAGTTCATGCGCAGCTCAATCCGGCTTCCCGAACGAGTCGCCTTGTTTCCGCAATTCTTACGGGATGCCGGTTACTACTGCACGAACAACTCCAAGACGGATTACAACATCCAGGGAGACCATAAGCGTTGTTGGGATGCGTGCAGTGGGAAAGCACATTGGCGAAACCGATCGAATCGTGAGCAGCCGTTCTTCGCGGTTTTCAATTTCACGTCGACACATGAAAGCAAGGTGTTCGGTTATCGTAGGCCAGCCAATTTGAGTGACCAGGAATTGCACGATCCGGCCGACATGCAGCTGCCACCCTACTATCCCGACACTCCCGTGACACGCAGCGATTGGGCGCACTACTTCGACAACGTCACGTCGATGGACAAGCAAGCCGGCGAGATTCTGCAGCAACTCGAGGAGGATGGACTTGCGGAAGAGACGATTGTGTTTTTCTGGTCGGACCACGGTGTCGGTTTGCCACGGGCGAAGCGATGGATCTACGATTCGGGGACTCATGTGCCGCTCATTGTGCGCATTCCCTCGCGTTTTCGCCAAGGGCAGCAGGCAGCGCCGGGCACGGTCAACTCAGAACTGGTCAGTCTGTTGGATCTCGCTCCGACGGTTTTGAATCTGGCTGGCTTGCCGATGCCCGAACAGTTCCAGGGACGAGCGTTCCTCGGCGATCATCTCACGCCGCCTCGCCAGTTTGCGTTCATGATCCGCGACCGCATGGATGAACGATATGACATGATCCGATCGGTTCGCGGGCCTCGCTTCCGCTACATTCGCAACTACCAACCGTACAAACCCTACGCACAAGTGCTCAATTACATGGAACAGGAGCATACGATGCAGGAGTTGCGACGGCTGGATGCACAGGGTCAACTGCCGGAAGCGGCGACGCTGTTCATGGCCAACCGGAAACCGGTGGAAGAACTTTATGACCTCGAGAATGATCCGCACGAGATTCGTAATCTGATTTCCCAGGCCGAGACGTCGGCCGAGATCCGACAGGTTCTGCAGCAGATGCGGGACGCCCATCGAGAGTGGATTTTCGAGACGCGCGATACGGGTTTGATCCCAGAAGCCGATCTGAACCTGCGGGGCCAGCAATTGGGAACGATCGACCAGGTCCTGCAGCAGCCTGGGTCCGATACGCTGTTGGAACGATTGCTCGAGGTCAATGCATTGCCGAATCTGGGAGCCGCTGCGGTACCGCGCCTCATTGCCCACAGCAAGGATGCCGATTCGGCGGTCCGTTACTGGGCACTCCGCGGTTTGGCCGATCTTGCGGTCGACACGCCGGAGGTCCGTCGGGTCGTGGCGGCCGGATTGAACGACGAAGCCGGAACGGTCCAAGTCGCCGCGGCTCGCGCCGCCTGGAGATTGGGCCAAACGAACGAGGCACTCCCGGTTCTCGACCGCTCGGCGCGGTCCGAGCAAGAGTTCCTCTCGCTGCTCGCGATGCACGTGATCGACGAGATGGATCAGGATGCCGAACCCCTCTCCGACACGGTCCGTTGGGTTCTGGATCACGGTAAGCCCTATCCCAAGCGGATTGCGACGTACCTGACATCGCAGTAGCATCACGGGCGGTACAGGCTGGAGGCTGGAGGCTGGAGACTGGAGACTGGAGACTGGAGACTGGAGACT
>CAZFWV010000368.1:0-6768 GCA_964522605.1 uncultured Pirellulaceae bacterium | reverse complement strand
ACTGGCGTTTCACACCTCGAACGACTGGCCGTCTTCCTCATAGCGAACACGATACAGATCGCGTCGACGGTCATTCCAGTTCTGGACAGATCCCGATTCCCGGTGACGGCGAAGCTGTTCAAAGTCGAGGTCGTGAATAATGACCGTCTCGACATTCGGATTGCATTCCGCCGCAACCGCGTCGCGAGCAAACTCCGCATCCGCAGGCGTGAAGATCCCCGACTGGGCGTAATGGATGTCGGCGTTCTCCACGAACGGCAGGTTGCCGGTACAACCGGAAATCGCCACGAACAGGTGATTCTCTACGCACCGGGCGAGTGCACAGTGGCGCACTCGCAAGTATCCGTGCCGCGTATCCGTGTTGTAGGGAACGAAGATCATTTGAGCCCCTTTTTGCGTGGCAATCCGCGTCAGTTCGGGAAACTCGATGTCATAGCAGATCTGAATGGCAATGCGGCCGCAATCGGTGTCGAAGACCTCGACCCGATTGCCCGGTGTGACGCCCCACCACTTTCGTTCGCTCGGCGTGATGTGAATTTTGTATTGCTTGCCAATCGAACCGTCGCGCCGAAACAAATAGGACGTGTTGTAGAGATTGTCGTGCTCAACGACAAACTGCGACCCACCGATGACATTCAAGTCATAGCGGATGGCCATTTCCGTGAAGAACTCGAGATACTGCGCCGTGAACTCCGACAATCGTCGCGCAGCCATGCCAGGACGCGACGCTTCGACGCAGGACAAGAGCTGGGCGGTGAAGAGTTCCGGGAACAACACAAAATCACATTTATAATCCGACGCAGTATCGAGGAAGAACTCACATTGACGAGCAAAATCCTCGAAGGCCATGATCTGCCGCATCTCGTACTGCACGACGCAGACTCGAATCGGCTCGACAACGTGATGAAACCGGCGGCGCGCCTGCGGAACGAAATCGAGGTTCTTCCATTCGAGAAACGTGGCGTAGCCGCGCGAATCACTGTCAGTGGGAAAATAGTTGGGAATCAGGCCCTGGACGGAAAAGCCGTTCGAGATCTGCGCCGTCAGGACGGGGTCGAACACCGCCTTCTTGACAACATTATCGATGTACTCCCGCGCGGACATTTCGTCGGCGTACTTTGCGTACCCCGGAATGCGGCCACCGATAATGATCCGCGCCAAATTCCGAGCACGGCACAGTTCTTTTCTCGCATCGTACAGTCGGCGCGACAGCTTCATCCCACGATACTCCGGATCGACCATGATCTCGATGCCGTACAGCGTATCGCCTTTCGTCTTGTGGTTGCGGATGTAGCCTCCATCGGCAATTGACTTCCAGTCGTGCCAGGCCAGGGCGGGATCGTAATCGATGATCAGGCTGCTAGACGAAGCGGCCAGTTGCCCATCGATCTCCACGCAGATCTGCCCCTCGGGAAAGCGGTCCAACTGGCTTTCGATTTGGTCGCGCCCCCAGGGATGCATGCCGGGAAAACACTTCTCCTGCATCGCGACCAACGCTTCGTAGTCCTCGATCCGCAGAGGCCGAACGACGGTCTTCCACTCGAATTCCTTCAGATCCAACGGCTGCACAGAATGTTCCTTCCATTGCCAAAATCAGAACGTTTGCGGTTTTCCACCCTCCGCTGGACATTGTTCCCAGCGAGCGAAAACCGTGGGAGTTTATCCGGAATCGTTGTCCAGGCGAAGCCGGCTAGCAAGAACCTGAAGTCGCGACTATTCGCCGGACGGGACCGCTTGAACAGACCGAACCCCGGCAACGCCGTCGGCTGTCCGATCGCCGATTCAGCGGCCATCCGTCGAGTCTTGAGAAAGGCTCTTACAGTCGTGTATTATGGCCCACTGCGTGATCAGACCAAAACGCCGAATTATGCCACACAAAAACTTAACAGTGTACGACTGTCTAAACAGCAGCACGGCGGGTGCCCCAGGGTTTGTGCCCTCGTTGTTCCAAAAAAACCGAGCGAAACCACGGATCGAAGAGAGACCACGGATTTGACGGACGAAACGGGTGTCGACCGATCTGTCCGTAACGATCCGTTCCCTCCGTCAAATCCGTGGTTAGCTCTCCTTCTTTGGTCCATGCTCAACGTGATTTCCTCTCGCTCGAACCCTTGAGTCGACGGTCCTCAGATTGACTGCCCCATCGGAGGTGATCGGATTGAGCTTGGCGTCTTTCGGCGTTTCTCCGCGGCCAGGCTCCCGGCATTTCGCGCGGATTTTCGCGTAGCAACGAGGCTTTACCCGCTGGATAAGCACGATCCACCGCTTCGGGGTCGGGTGTAACGCACGCTGTACGCGCCGTGCAGTAAGGCTCGTCACTCACGACTCGAAACGAGTCATCCAAAGCGTGACCGGGCCGAATCGGACGGGTATACTCAGTGCTGGCGGGGTCCCTGCAACTTAATCGCACGAAGGAGACCACTCATGAAAGCGCGCCGTCCTCTGTTGGAGTCACTCGAAAAACGTTATTGCCTGGATTCCGCCGGCATCGGCCCCGTCGATTTGGGCGACGGTCCACCCTCGTTTGCGGGCGATGCAAACTGTGACGGACTCTTTGACACGGAAGATCTTGTCCAAGTCCTTCAGCACGGGAAATACAATTCCGGCCGCAAGGCTTCCTGGCACGAGGGAGATTGGAATCAGGATGATGTGTTTGACACGGGTGACATCGTGGCCGCTTTTGTTCACGGTCGGTACGGTCTGAAACGTTTCGATCACGGAAATGGACCGCCCGAGGATGTGCCGCGCGGGAAAGGACCGCCGGAAGATCACGACCCACCAAGCCAAGGCGATACCGCCGAGATTACGGTGGAAGGCGCTCCGACGGGAGACATCGTGATCACCTCCACAAAGGACCTTTCCAACATCGTCTACCGCGTGGCCACGCTGGACGGAGAGTCTTACGATACGAAGATTGATTGCCTCGAAGGCATGTCTTACACGTTGCAGGTTGAACTCGAAGAGGGAAGCACCATGACGCAGTTGTGGGTCAAGTCCGGAAACAACAAGTCCGGTGATGGCCCCGGTTATGGACAGTACTTCGAGTGGAGTTCGGAGGACGAGTTGTGGGTGCCGAACGGCACGACGAACTCGGAGGAGACGCCGCCAGAAGGCGATCCGCCTGCTGATGGAGATCCGCCGATCGATATGCCTCCCGAAGACGTCCCGCGCGGGAAGGGACCACCGGACGATGTTCCTCGTGGTGACGGACAGCCGGACGATGTTCCTCCCACCGACGTTCCGCGCGGGAAAGGACCTCCCGAGGACGTTCCACGCGGTGATGGTCAGCCGGACGGCGTGCCCCCATCGGATGTGCCACGACGACACGGGCCGCCCGAGGATGTACCGCGGGGCGAAGGGCGTCCGGACGGCGTTCCACCATGTGATGCGCCTCCCGAAGATGCGCCTCGGCGACACGGACCACCGGAAGATCGACCGCGTGGAAATGGACCGTGTAACGACGGCGAGACGGATCCTCCGACCGATCCGTCCCTGGCTGACGCAGCCTTCGCCGAACTCTGATCACGCCTTGAGCCACGCGACTCGTGAATCGAGCTGGAATCGTTCACGAGCGACGGCGCGATTACCGAGAGAACGATTCTGAATCAGCAAATGACGGCTCGGACAGCGACAGAAATGCGATGTCCGGGCCGATTCTCTTTCTGTACCGATGCGTCCTCATTTTGCTCATCGCCATCGACATCAAGGGCGGCGGATGAGGATGCTGGCTGTGGTAGTGCTAGCCGTGCAGCGCTATGCTGATACGCGCGGTTACAAAAACCCCTCAAACGGGCGGCCGCCTGCTGCCGACGATGGACAAGGGAAGACTCGTCGATGCCGAGTCGCCGTGCTCATTTCGTCTCTTCTTCGCATCGTCGTCTCGATTGCACAAAGAACAGGAATACGATGAGGATGAAGGAGCGTCCGCTGTGCCGTGGTTTGCTGCTCATTCTCGGACTGTGTTCCGTGTTGGTCGGTTGCTCTCGAGAAAAATACCGCCTGCAAGTCGACCGCGATGTGTACGACACGATTGCGGAAAGCTCGTGTGATCCGCGGTGGCAGCAACCGGAGTTTTCCATCGATCCAGATCCGCGAAGCCGCAACTACGTTCCTGAGAACATCGATTGTCCGCCGATGCCCGCCGACGATCCCCCATCGCACGAGTTCATGCAGTGTGTGTGGGGTATGAAGGGTTACAAGCACTGGCTCGACAATGGAGTAACCAATCAGCTCGACAATCCATATTGGCGTCAGCGGCTCGGCGAATACGTACCGCTCACCGAGCAGGGCGAGATCGTCCTGAACATGGACACTGCCTTACGACTGGCCTACATGCATTCGCCCAACTATCAAGGCCAGTTGGAGGAACTATATCTGACGGCCGTCGATGTGAGCACCGAGCGATTCGCCTTTGAGACGCAATTCTACGGTGGAGTGGATACTCGATTTGATCATCTCGGTCGAGACCGAGCGGGAGGCGAGCTGAACCTGTTGAACGTCGAACCG
Organism: uncultured Pirellulaceae bacterium; assembly: GCA_964522605.1. Taxonomy (GTDB): domain Bacteria; phylum Planctomycetota; class Planctomycetia; order Pirellulales; family Pirellulaceae; genus CAVZLD01. The sequence continues at coordinate 2,262 of CAZFWV010000368.1, read as the reverse complement.
AATCTCGATCTAACTCGTCAATTCGCCACGGCCGGAACACTGCTGGTCGGGCTTGCGAATCAGATGACGTGGCAATTCGCCGGCCCAGACACAAACAGTAACTTCTCGATCGTCGACTTTGCACTCGTTCAACCGCTCCTCCGCGGTGGTGGTCGAACGATCGCCCTGGAGCGATTGACGCGCACGCAGCGTGCTATGCTGGCGAACCTGCGCAACTTCCAACTTTTCCGACAGGGGTTCTACACGTCGGTCATCGTGGGCAACTTCACCGGAGGATCCGTTCGTCGACCGGGCGGCGGGTTTGGTGGCACTGGACTGACGTCCTTTACGGGAACCGGTGCCGGCGGCCAAGGGGGAATCGCCGACGCATCCGGGTTTGGTTTTTTTGGTGGAGGGGGAATCGCCGGCGGTGGAGGCGCTGCCTCCGCCACCGGTCTGGCAGGCGGTGGAGCCGGGAACGTGGGCGGCTTCGTCGGCTTGCTGCAGCGCGCCCAGCAGATTCGCAACGATGAGTATAGTCTGAGTCTGCAACAGCGGACGCTGACGTTGTTGGAAGCCAACCTGCGCGCCGGCCTGATCGATCTCACACAGGTCGACAACTTTCGGCAGAGTATCCAAACGCTGCGCGCGACGTTGGGCCAAGAACGAACTTCATTCCAAGACCAGCTTGACAGCTACAAGCAGGAAGCGCTCGGACTGCCGCCGGATGTTGAAGTGGAACTGGACGATTCGTTCGTGAGACAGTTCGAACTCATCGATCGGCGGGTGATCGGTCTCCAGGATCAATTGGCGGATTTCCAGAGTCGTCTGGGCGGCTTGCCTCGGGAACCCGATTCCGAGGAACTCGACGCTCTGCTGAATGAAGCGGCGACGATGCTGATGAGCGCCCAACAGCTCAATGCGTCCGCCGAAAGCGACATGCGGCGCATGCAGGACGTCGCCGACGAGCGAAAGAAACACCTGGACGCTGCCGAGCAGGTTCGTTTCGATCGCGATCGCGCAACATTGGCGGAGGAATTCCAGAAGTTCCCTGGCCAGCTTCAACTGTTGATCGAGGAACTGCAAACTCTGCAGAACGAGTCGCGACAGGAAGCCACGCGTGCTGCAGCCGTCGACCAACTGGTTGCCTGGAATCGAGCGATTGGGAACCACATTCAGGCAGTCAGCCTGGCTCAAGCTCGAGCGCGTCTGGAGTCGGTCGTCCTCGAACCGGTCCGAATCGACGTTCCCACCGCGGTCAACGTGGCGCGTAATCTCCGCTACGACTATATGAACAACCGGGCTGCGCTGGTTGATTCCTGGAGATTGATCGAGTTCAACGCCAACGCTCTCCAATCGGTTCTCGACGTGCGTCTGGACGGCGATGTGCGGACGACCGGTGATAATCCACTTCGATTCGAAGGTCCGACGGGCCGAATGAGTGCCAGCCTCGAATGGGATGCCCCGCTGACGCGAGTGATCGAGCGGAACAACTATCGACAACAGTTGATCGAATATGCACGCGACCGACGCAGATTGGTTCAATTCGATGACGGACTGATCGGCTCGATGCGCAGTCAGTTGCGGCAGCTTGACCAACTGTACGACAATCTCGAAATCCAGCGTCAGGCCGTCGTGATCGCCATCCGACGCGTCGAATTCACACAGGCGCAACTGAGTGCCCCACTGCCGGTTCCCGCACCCGGGGCTCCCCCACCGACGTTCGGTCCGACGGCTGTCCAGAATCTGTTGACTGCTCTGTCGGATTTGAGCGCCGCCCAGAACAATTTCATGAGCGTCTGGCTGCGCTATTACGCAAACCGGATGATCTTGACGCAGACACTGGGAATCATGGAGCTCGACGAAGAAGGACGCTGGGTCGACCGCCCCCTGGACGACCTTCTCGGCGAGATCCGATCGCAAGACATCTGTCCTGCACTGGAACTGCCCCCCACGATTCCACGCGAGTATTGGCGGCTGACGCAGCCAAATGGCGAGGCACCGCCGGACACAGTCCCCGAGTCCCTCGAACAGGAAATCGAACCAGCGACGCCGGAGCCGCTGCCGGAATCCTTGCCGGAACCAAGCCCCGATTCCATGCGTCCCACCGATGTCAACACGTTCGACCTGCCGCAACCCGCCGGCAACTCGACGAACTCGCTCGAGCGGCTCCCGCAAATCGTGGCCCCGCGCACGTGATCTTAGGGCGGTCAGACACGAGTGGAACAAACGTCCTCGCCGCGGCGGGACCGTGTCTTCGTTTAACGGCAAGCCGAAGGCGAC
>CAZFWV010000367.1:3107-6782 GCA_964522605.1 uncultured Pirellulaceae bacterium | reverse complement strand
TCATCCCCAGCCCTTCTCCCCCGCAAAACCGGGGGAGAAGGGAGCGAGGATTTCGATTTGTTCGTTGCCTGCGATGCGACAAACGCCGGCTCGGCAGAAGTCTCGCCCTCCCAGTTTGGAAACCGCCTCCAGCTTCGTCGATCCTATACGGTCTGGGAATAAAATGTCGCACCCGTCTCGGCCATCTGCTGCAAGAGCGGTGTGGGCGCAAAGCGCGGTCCGAGGTGTTCCAGTGATTGGAGCAATTCCATGACGCGATCGATGCCGAGTGAGTCGGCCCAATAGAGCAGGCCACCTTTGACGGCGGGAAAGCCGATTCCGCAGATCAGGCCGAGGTCCACATCGCGAGGGTCGAGCACGACTTGTTCCTGGAGCACACGCGTGGCTTCCAGCAGCATCGGCAGGATCAGACGATCGGCAATCGGTGGATCGGTCGAGGCATCCGGCCGCGGTGTGAGATAAGTGCGGATGATCGGTTCGACCAAGGGGTCTTCTTGTGGCTTCCGCTTGCTCTGTGGATAGGCAAAGAACCCCGCCCCCGACTTACAGCCGAGTCGTCCTCGTTTGACGAGTGCGGGCAGGATCGGCGAGGGCTTAATGCGGTCCGGGAACGCTTCCCACATGATCTTTCCGGCATAGAAAGCCGTGTCGAGTCCAATAATGTCGTACAGGTGCAGCGGCCCGACCGGCATCCCAAAGTCGGTTGCCGCCCGCTCAATCGTGGCCAGAGAAGTTCCCTCCGCCAGCAGCTCGAGTGCCTCGTTCAAGTAGCGGCCAAGCAATCGGTTGACGAGGAATCCTGGTCGATCTTGGACCACGATCGCAAACTTCCCCAGTTGCCTGGCGAACGCAACCGCCTTGGCAACCGTCTCGTCACTCGTCTGCTCGCCCCGAATGACCTCGACCAGCTGCATCATGCGAACCGGATTGAAGAAGTGCATCCCGCACAGACGCTCCGGTTGCTGAAGTGCCTTGGCGAGTTCGGAGATGCGGATCGTTGAGGTGTTGGAGCCCAGGATGGCGTGGGGGGACAGCCGCGGTTCAATCCGACGGTAGACTTGTTTCTTCACTTCCGGCGTCTCAACGATCGCCTCGATCACAACGTCGCAGCCCGCCAGGTCGGCTTCCGAACGAGAGCCCCGCAGCAGAGGTGCAAAGCGAGCCGTGCGGTCGACACTCGGCTGCTTGGTCGCCGGGTCACGACACACTTCCTGGAGCGTCTGTTCAATGCCGCGCGATAACGCCTCGGGATCCGCATCGTACAGCGTAACCGGTATCTGCTGCTGCAGACTCACCGCGGCGATTCCCGAACCCATGATGCCGGCGCCGATGACAGCGACGGCCTGAACTGGCTGTGTCGGCTGCTTCAGCGAGCGGGCTCCGACTTCTTTTTTATTGCGTCTCTTGATCTCGTGGACATTGGACAGCGCGGCATGCGCAGGAGACCCGAGCAACCGGGCAACTCCCTCAGCCTCACGGCAGCAGGCGGATTCAAGGTCAAGCTGCGTCGTCGAGCCGAGCAGTTCCAGGGCGGCGAGCGCTGCCGGATTCCGACCGCCGGACGGAGTGCGCAGGTTCGCCTCCGTTGTTCTCAGCAGAAACTCCCGCTCGGCAGCCGGCATTTCGACCGGACCACATCGCCGCTTCCGCTCGATCAGATACTGACCACTGCTCCGCTCGCGACGAATTCGAGCGATTGCGGCGGGCAGGAGCTGATCGGGAGTAGCAAGTTCATCAGCGAGACCCATCGCGACGGCCTGCACGGCACCGACCCGTTGGCCCTGAGTAATCAGCTCGACGGCATGGGGCAGACCGACGATGCGTGGTGCTCGAGCCGTACCACCCCAGCCGGGGTGCAACCCCAGCTGGACTTCTGGAAACCCGATCTCGGTTTGTCCCTCGTTGGCCACAATCCGCCGATCGCACCACAGGGCGAGCTCCGCTCCACCGCCTAAACAGACACCTCGGATCGCAGCAACGGTCACGCCCGAGAACGTGGAAAATCGCTGAAACAGCCGCTGTGTGTTGCGAATCGACTCGATTTTTTGCTCCCGCGACCAATCTCGCTCGGCAGCAACTTCCGCCAGATCCGCACCCGCGAGGAAGCAGGTCGGCTTGCCCGAGATCAGGATCAACCCGGCCAGGTCCCGCCCTTCCAGAGACGTCAGATGCTCGGCCAACTCGTGTCGAACCGATCGCGACAGAAGATTCACGGTACGTACGGGGTCGTCAATCGTCAGCAGGCCGATGTCCTGCTCGGGAAACGATACTCGGATCGCGGATTCTTCAGCCATCGCTCGCCCGGTCACAACGGAGCAGACTCGTTCGCCCGCCCTTCCTCGGAAACCACTGCTAGAGAGCGTTCAAAACCGTGATTCGGAAGGGCGAAGCTGGTGCCGAGCCCAAAGGACGACGGCTCCCGACCCGGCAGGCGCCTTTTGAAGTTGCACTATTCCGCGTTCGGAGTGGGCGCGGAAACCCCGGCCGAAACAGTCCGACTTCGAAAAATTCGCCTCGTCCTCCCGATTTTCCCTTCCGGCCTTGAAATGTGCTCTCGACTCCTTGATTCGCGACTTGAAACCAACCATCATCCGAGAACAGCTCCCCAGTCGCAAGCTTAGAAACTGCAACTTCGAGACCCGCAAGCGATAGGGCGGCAGAAACCGGCTCCCGCAGCAGAAGGGAAACGCGATGATTCGACGAGTTTTGATTGCGACTGGGATTGCCTGGTGCTTCGTGCTGATCGTTCCATGGGTGGCCGGAGCTGCCGAATCGCTCGAGGATTCTCCGCCCGATTCAGTCCGCCTGATTGTGGACTACGGCGATGGAGCGCAGAAGCATTTCACGCAATTGCCCTGGAAAGAGGAGATGACCGTGCTCGACGCGCTGCTGCTGGCTCGCGATCACAAACACGGGATTCAGCTGGAATATCGTGGTCGAGCGGCCACCGCCCTGGTAACCCAGATTGACGATTTGGCCAACCAAGGCGGCAGTGGCCAGAATTGGATCTACCGAGTCAACAAAAAACCGGGGACCCGCAGTTGCGGGATCTGCCCACTCGAGGCGGGGGACACGGTCTTGTGGAAGTTCGAAACCTACCGGTAGAATCTTGTTCATACGGCAGTTTCCCGACCCCAACAGGAGTGGCACGAAAGTGAAGCGAGCAACGTTCGAGCAGTGGATGGTGGCGCTGGTTCTGGTCGTCGCGACAGTAGGAGTCCGCGTTACGATGCGCGACATCCCCAATTTTGCTCCCGTCGCGGCGGTCGCGCTATTCGCCGGATACTACTTCCGCAATGCCTGGCTGGCGGCCCTTGTTCCCTTGACCGTCATGTCGGTGAGCGATCTTCTGATTGGCGGTTACCAGCCGTTGTTGATGCTGACGGTCTACGGCCTGTTGACGATGCCTGTCCTTTTGCGAACTCCATTACGTCGCTCGCTCCGGCTCGAAGGAAATCCTGGAGCGGTCGCCAAATCCCTGGCGGGTCTCGTCACCTGCAGCCTGGCCTGCTCTCTTCTATTTTTCCTCGCGACGAACCTGGCGACTTGGTATGTGACACCCTGGTATCCGCGCACCGGAATGGGTTTATGGCAGTGCTACGTGAATGCCATTCCGTTCTTCCGCTATACCGCCGCGGGTGATCTCGCGTTCGCCGGCATCCTGTTTGGCGGCTA
>CAZFWV010000367.1:0-3007 GCA_964522605.1 uncultured Pirellulaceae bacterium | reverse complement strand
GGACCGATTGCCTGAATGAAGTCCTGAGCGGTCATCGCCTCCGAGCGTTGATCGAGGCCCGACAGAATCGATTCCACCTCGGCCCTCATCGCCGTCGCTGTCTTTTGCTCCTCGGCCGTCGCAATCCGCTCGACGCTCAGAAGACCCTGGCGGACACAGAGCAGGTTGTACTTGAGATTACTCCGCGACAGCCGCACGACGGGATCCTCTTCGGTTTCCGCAGCGGTCGTCGATTCAAACGCACGCCCTGTTCTGGAGCCCTCTTCGTCTTGAGGGATTTCCTGTTGCATCCGTTGCATTTCTTCCCGACATGCTGAGACGGCAACCTGGCCCAGTCCTTTCAGCAAGTTCGCGGCGTTGGCGTCGCCAGGAGCACGAAAGTCGAGCTGACCCAGTGCTTTCGCCGTCGCACATCGCAACGACAGCGGCAAGTTTTCATTCGTGACAAAGGGCTCCAGCACGGGAGCCGCACCGCTCTGCCCAATCTGTCCTAACGTTTCGATGCACAACCGCTGCTTGTAGTGCAGGGCATCCAGCGACGAGCCAATTGCGGGCTGTTGCGTACGAAGTATGTCAACCAACGGCCGAACCATGGCCGCGTCAAGTTGTCCGGCGGCCGCCAACAGTCGGGCATGCTGCTCCAATCCGATCAGCGCGGCAACTTGCAGTGCATCCGGCTGGTCGTTGGTCAGAAATTGCAGCAGAACCTGCCGCGCCGGCGCGTAAGGCACCGCGGGAATGGTCTGCAACCCCTCACGCCGCATTTCGCTCTCGTTCAGCTCTCCGAGGATCAACAATGCGTTGTAGCGGCACGCCGGATGGAATTCGCCCGCAGCTAATTGTCGGCAGAAATAGAAGACACGGTCGCGCAGGAAATCGTGGGCCGCGCGATTCAAGGCCAAGCCACTCAGGTCGCGCACGATCTCGAGCCGCCAATCCGGGAACCGATTGGGTTCATCCAGCGCCTCGGGGCGTGTCATCCCGGCAAAAATGACCTTGCCATAGTACTCGTTCAGTGCATCTTGCTGAGCGGTCGAAGGCGCGCCGGACGACCGCAGAATCTCGTTGACACCCTGTCGCAAACGGCGAACTTCACGCGGATCGGTGATCGCCGTACCCGCAGATCGGTACGGCCACGCCCCTGCGGCCTCTGCAGCCCAACCTGGGTTCACTCGTCCCAGCAGCAAAGCGATGATCGCCCAGAAAAAACCACGTCCTGCGAACCTGATTGTTCGACGCACAATGCCACTCCACAAGCTGCAGCTCCCACGCCCCCCACCGACAAGTGGCGGAAGATCGAGCGGGGCCTGCCGGCCTTCATAGATTCTGCCGGATCAATAGAAATGCACGAAAACGGCCTATAATCTCAGAGTAACTACTGCGAAAGTCGAATGTCAACGATCTTGAAGACCCTTTGACACGTTGCGACGGCTTGCCGTAGATTGACCTTTACCCCAGACACTTTTCCATAAGTGCCAAGCTGCCAACATGTTCGGATGGGATGACCTGCCCACCCTGCGTCTGGGGACCCTCGATCGTCAACAGACGTTAACCTTCCTCGTTACCTCGAAAATAGCATGAATAGCTTCGAACAGCGACTGTCGAAAGCCGTCGAGCGGGGGCATCGCCGGAATGCCGAGCGGCTGCAGGCCGAACGGGCGAAGGCGATGAGCGAGGAGGAGTTGCGTCAGCTGCACACGCGCTACCGGCTTCAGTTCTCGGAGCGGATTGAGCAGTGTATGCGGCAGTTGCCCAACCATTTTCCGGGGTTTCAATACGAGACGATGTACGGCGAGCGAGGCTGGGGGGGAGCCTGCAGCCGCGACGATCTGGGGGGTCGACGAGAAGGACGTCGGACAAATTTCTTCAGCCGACTCGAGATGACCATCCGGCCCTATTCACCCAGCCATGTGGTCGAATTGGTGGCGAAGGGAACCATCCGCAACAAAGAGGTTTTCGATCGTCGGCATTTCGAGATGATTCACGAGGTTGATGCCGAGACGTTTTTGAACTTGATCGACGTCTGGGTGCTCGAATACGCGGAGCAGTACGCCGCTCACGTGTGAGAATTAGCTCGGACGGTCGAAAGGACGTTTGCAAAATCAAAGAGCAACCGTCGCCCCAAACATCGGTTCCTCCCCGTGCGATTGGCTCGCCACAATCATCGCTCCTCTTGTTGCTGCTGTGGCTGACCTGCTGCACCGTGTATTTCGGCCTGGCACGTCAATTCCTGATGGGACGCACGCCTCAGGGAATCAGTCAATGGCTGCTGTGGATTACGATCTCCGCTTGGGCAGGCCTCTGCTGGGCGATGGTGCTGAACATTCTCGCCCGATGGCTGCAGTCCACCCCAACCGTCGTGCAACCTGGTGAGTGGATCCTGTTCTGCATGGGGATCGTGTTGGCGCTCGATTTTGTTGTTCGCTGGTTGCCGCGCACAAGTCCCTTACGTCCCGAAGTTGTCATGGCAGCCGGCATCTGCAGCGTGCTGCTGATCCCGACACTCAGCCGACGCCTTTCCACGCCCTGGAAGCGGTTCTTCATGTTGTTGGTCGCCATCTATGCGATCCCCTTGATCGTCCTGCTGCTCTCCTACCTCGATCACTGGCCCTGGCCCGATTGGACCCCACCGCAAGTCCTACACGTATGGAAGCGCATCAGCCGCATCGCCGTGCTACTCGCTGTCGCGGCAACACTCATCTGGGAACATCGCGCCGGTCGCCGCACAACCTGGTGGAACGCCCTATGGATTGCGATCGCAACGCTGATTTGGACTTGGGTGTGAGGGGGGAGGCGGGAGGCGGGAGGCTGGAGACTGGAGACTGGAGGCGGGAGGCTGGAGGCGGGAGCAGGGAGAGTAGAGAATAGAGTATTCCAGCTCGCGGGCGATTGTTTCAAGCCCAGTATGCTACTCTATTCTCTATTCTCTATTCTCTATTCTCTACTTTCTACTTTCTACTTTCCCTGCAGCCTCCAGTCTCCAGCCTCCAGCCTACTCCCTCAGGCA
>CAZFWV010000366.1:0-6815 GCA_964522605.1 uncultured Pirellulaceae bacterium | reverse complement strand
CATTCAACGAGTGATTCGTTGATGCGGTCGGTCAGCTCCGCGGTCAGTTCGTCACTGGTGGGTTCTTCCTCTGGTGAAATGAGCTCCGCGAAATCCTGCAGGATCTTGGTGAAACTCGCCACGTGGTCCTCAAAGAAGCGGTCAATTCGCCGGATCATGAAAACACCCCGAACCAGAAAGCGAAAAATCCGTGCCCCCGGGGTGCTACCCGCCCCGGGTCGATCTAGTCTGCACGCAGAATCAAGGTGCCTATTCAACGATGTGCGGCGCAGGACCAAGTTTCTCAGAGCAAGAGAAATCTGACGATAGGTAAAGTGCACTTGGGAGGTCGTTTTTTGATTTCCGTCGCAGATACGATCGGACTTCTCCTTACAGTCCGGCCCGGTGATCCAATTCCTACGATCGATCGCGCTGACGAAACTTCTCCCGATTCGTTGTAGCGGATCAAGCTACACTTTTTGGGTGGTCTATACGCTGTCCGCTCGGTTCCGGTGGCGTTCGCCTTGCGCCACAGTACAGGTTGCCGCCTACGCCGTCAGGCCTTGCCCAAGATGCTCAGTTGCCGCTGGATTGAGTGGCCAGTGACGAGAGTAATTCGTGGAATCTAACCGTCTCAACTTGCGCCCCGCAACGGCAGATGATTTGCCCGCGGTTGATCCGCGTTTTGAGCTGCATGAGCGAATCAACTCACGCAGTTATCTGGCAACAGATCGACAAACGGGCGAAGACGTCGTTGTCAAAACGATTCCCATCAGTCAAGTTCCGCCAGGGGCGCTCATGCAGTTTGAGTATGAGTCGGTGGTCCGGCGGCAGCTGCAGAGTGAGTGGTTGGTATCTCCCAGCTTCGTCGGACGCGGAACGAATCACTTGATCCTCGCGTCCCCGTTTATTTCGGGCGTCTCGCTTGAGGAGTATCTGCGGCGACGGCGGTTGACGGTGGCCGAATCGATCCACATCGGACTGGTCATTTTTTCTGCCTTGCGCGACCTGCACGCTCAAGGCTTGCTCCATCGTGCCGTGCGCCCTTCGCAATTGATTGTGAGCGAGGAACTGCCGCTCACCACGGTGCGATTACTCGATTTTGGACTGCCGCCCGTCAGTCTCGCGCCCAGCGGAGTCGACGCAGTCGATATTCTGGAGGCCGCCCATTACATTTCACCCGAACAGGCGGGTTCGATCGATCAGGAAGTGACCGAAACGGCGGACCTCTATTCGGCAGGAGTGACGCTGTTTCACTGTCTGGCGGGACGGCCACCGTTTACCGGCAACGAAATCGGGACGATCCTGTTTGAACACATGACGGCCCGTCCGCCGCGATTGCGCACGCTGGGAATCGCGGTGCCCCGCGCGCTGGAAGAAGTCATCCAACATCTGCTGCGGAAGGATCCGCAAGACCGCTATCAGACGGCAACGGCCGTGCTGACAGATCTGCAAGCGATCCAGGAAGGATTGGCCCGCGGCGATGCGGATCCGCTGGTCGTCGTGGGAACGAGTGACGATCGCAAGACACTTTCTGAGCCCGCCTTTGTCGGGCGACAGCGAGAACTTGCGCAGTTGGATCGTCAGATCGAAGAAGCCCAGAACGGACACCCCGGGCTGGCGCTGTTGGAGGGTGAATCGGGAGGTGGTAAGACGCGACTGTTGACGGAGATTACGCAGCGCGCCGCGGGGCGGGGACTCAGTATCTTCTGGGGTGAAGGTACGAACGATGTCGCGCGCCAGCCCTTTTCGCTGCTGAATGGACTAGTCGACGGTTTCCTGGTCATGGCGCGCTCCGATTCCGAGTTCCTGCCGCGCGTTCGTCGACAATTGGGCGATCAGGCAGCGGCTGTTTGTGCCGCGCTTCCTCGACTGGCCGGCGAACTCGGGCAGCCCGCCGCCTACACCTCCGGACCGGAAGCCGCCGGTGAAGTCCGCACACTCAACGCATTGATGAGTTTTCTCAGTGCGCTTGGTACACGACAGCGCCCTGTCTTGATCGTGCTGGATGACTGTCAGTGGGCCGACGAACTGACCTATCGACTCTTGCACCGCTGGGCCGCGCAGATGCGCGCGCCAAAGACGGAGCAGCATGTGTTGTTGATTGCGGCATTCCGCTCGGAGGAGGTCTCGGCCGATCATTGGTTGCGTCGGATGGAGGCGACGTTGCACCTGGGGCTCTCCACGTTTGCGGCGGATGAGATCCAGCAGCTGCTGGAGTCGATGGCGGGACCGCTCCCCTCGGAAGTCGTCGAAGAAGTTGCACGCCTGGCCGACAACAGTCCCTTCATGGCTTCGGCCATCCTGCGAGGTCTGGTTGAGTCGGGCAATTTGGAGCGGGAGCCTTCCGGGTGGCGGCTGACGTCCCCCGTTTTAGGTGAGGTGCAATCGTGTCAGCGCGCGGCAACCTTCCTGGCCCGTCGACTGGAACTTCTTCCGCCGGAGACGTTGCACCTGCTCTCCACCGGCGCCGTGTTGGGTAAGGAGTTCGAACTCGATATCGCTGCTTCTCTGGCCAGTCAGTCACCCAAGCAGGCGATTGCGGCACTCCAGATTGCCCGCCAGCGCCATCTGATTTGGGTTCGTCCCGATGGGTCGCGCTGTGTTTTTGTACACGACAAGATTCGCTCGACGTTATTGGATCGGCATCCGGAACAAGATCGTCAGTGGCTACATCGACTCGTTGCACGCTATTTGCAGCAGCATGAACCGGATCGGGCTGCGGACGTGGCGTATCACTTCGATGCCGCCGGCGATTCACGCTCTGCATTGCCCTATGCGCTGCAGGCCGCTGAGCAAGCGCGTGCTCAGTACGCCTTTGACACCGCGGAGCAACAATACTTGATCGCGGAACGTGGGGCCACCGTCGGTTCGGCTGCGACGCGATATCGGATCGCTCAAGGACTCGGCGAAGTCTTGATTCTGCGTGGCCGATACGACGCGGCGGGTGCGAAGCTGGAGGAGGCCGAGCAAATTGCCGACGGAACGTTGGCCAAGGCGCAGATTCTTGGTCGGCTGGGCGAGCTGGCCTTTCGACGTGGGGATATGGAGCGGGCGATTGAATCGTTCGAGATGGCGCTGCGATTGCTGGGCCGCAATGTGCCCCGCGGCTGGCCCACCCGTGTCACCCTGGTGTTCTGGGAAGGGTTGATCCAGGCGCTGCACACCGCGCTTCCCTCGTTATTTTTGCAGCGTGTTCGGCGACAACCGAGCGATCAAGATCGGCTCGTGCTCAAGCTGCTCAGCAATCTGGCTCACGGCAGCTGGTACTGCCGCAGCAAGTTTCACGTAATGTGGGCCCACCTGCGCGGGATGAACCTGGCCGAACGATACCAACCATCGGCCGAACTGGCGCAGTCGTATGCGGAGCACGCACCCGGCTTGACTCTGCTTGGCTTCCTGAAGCGAGCCGAAAAATATGCGCTGAAATCGCTGGAGATCCGTCGCCAGCTCGGCGATCTGTGGGGCCAAGGTCAGTCATATCACTACCAGGGTGTCGTGCTCTACGCGGGGTCCCGATTCCACGAATGCATCGAAAAATGTCGGGAAGCGATTCGGCTGTTGGAACGGACGGGCGATTATTGGCAAGTCCATATCGCGCGGTATCAGATCGCGGCCTCGCTGTACCGGTTGGGGGACGCCGATGCAGCGCTGCAGGAAGCGCAACTCAACTACCGCTCGGGAATCGATCTCGGGGACGAGCAGGCATCGGCCATCATCCTGGACGTGTGGGCGCGGGCGACACGGGGTACGGTCCCGGAAGAGATTCTGGAGCAGGAGGTCCATCGCCCGCGACGTGACGTCCAGGGTCGCGCTCAGGTGCTGTTTGCCAAAGGAGTCTGCCTGGCGCGAAAAGGTGATTTCTCGGCAGCCGCCGAGATTCTGCAGCAGGCGATCGACCAAGTCGACGCAGCCGGAATCCGGAATGCCTACACGATTCCCTACCGGCCGTGGCTGGCGATGATCCTGCGGTTGCAGGCACTTCAATTGCGAGACCACACTCCCGGCCGGCGCGATGCATTACTCCGGCGCGCCGAAGCGGTCGTTCGGCGCGCCATTCGAGAACGCAGACTGTGCCGAAACGACTTGCCCCACGCGCTGCGCGAATTGGCTGCGTTGCGCGCAATGCGCGGTGCATCGCACGAGGCACGACGCCTTCTGAAGCGAAGTCTGCGATTGGCAAAAGCACAGCAGGCTCGCTGGGAACATGCGCAAACACTGCTCATGATCTCGCAACTCGGGCAGGAGCTGGGCTGGCCGGACGCTGCCGAGTCCCGGGCGGCAGCCCAGAATCTGCTGGGCGAGCTGCACGCCTATTCTGGCAATTCCCCCGATTTGACGCCGGCCTCCATGCCACCGACGCTATCCCTGTCCGATCGCTTCGACAGCGTGCTCGACTGGGGGCGACGAATCGCTTCGGCTCTCTCGCGCGAAGCCATCTACGAACAAGCGCGGTCGGCCGTTCTGCGACTGTTGCGTGCCGAACACTGTCTTGTCCTGCAGCGCGATGGAGAAGCGGAAGATGCACCGTTCTTACCAGTCGCGGGAAGCTTGCCCGGCATCTGGAATGACGGTCGGCTGCGCGAAGCGATCCAGGCCCAGCGCGCGGTCGCGTTCAGTGAAGAGACCGACGATGATGGATCGGACGCGGCGGCTTCCGGGGAACGGTCCGCGCTTTGTGTGCCGCTGTACGTCCGCGGCGTCGCTACGGCCTGCTTATACGTGACTCATCAGCAACTGCGAGGACTCTTCGGACCCGTCGAGCAGCGGCTCGCCGACTTCATTGCCACTGTTGCCGGTGCGGCGCTGGAAAATGCAGAAGGCTTTACTCAGCTGCAAATTCTGAACGAAACCCTGGAGCGGCGCGTCGCGGAACGCACCGCGGCTGCCGAATCACGCGCCCAGGAACTCGCGCGCTCCAACCGCGAACTCGGAAGACTGACCCAAGAGCTGCTCACCGCCCAACAGGAATTGATGGTGGCGAAACAAGATGCCGAAGCGGCAAATCGGGCGAAGAGTCGCTTCTTGGCCGCCGTCAGTCATGAGATCCGTACTCCCATGAATGGAATCCTGGGAATGACGGAGCTGGCGCTGAATACCGATTTGTCCCGCCGTCAGCAGAACTACCTGACGGTCGTCAAAGACTCGGCCAACTCTCTGCTGGCCCTGATCAACGACATCCTGGATTTCTCCAAGATCGAAGCCCAGCGTTTAGAGCTGGAATCCATCCCGCTTTCCGTCGCCGACGTCGTTGTAGAAGCTGTCCGACTGCTGTCCGTCAGTGCCGCGCAAAAAGGTCTGGAGCTGGTCTGCTCGGTCGATCCGACGCTGCCGCCACAATTGATGGGTGACCCCGGGCGACTGCGGCAAATCGTGATTAACCTGGTTGGCAACGCGATCAAGTTCACCGACGAAGGTGAGGTCTATGTTCGCGTGACCTACGAAGAATCGCCGGATGGCGAGACCGCCCTGCAGCTGTTGGTCGAAGACACCGGGATTGGTATTCCGATCGATCGACAGCAGAAGATCTTCGAAGCGTTCCGCCAAAGTGACAGCTCGATGACGCGCCGATACGGTGGAACCGGTCTAGGACTTTCGATCTGTGCGGAACTCGCCCGCTTGATGGGAGGTCGGATCTGGGTCGAAAGTGAACCTGGAAAGGGTAGCCGGTTCTACGTGCGCGTGCCGCTTCGTCCCGCGCCACATCCGCCCGTTTCCACGGCGGACGCAACGGTGGACTTGGTCGGCAGCGTTCTCTTGCTGTCGACCAGTGCAAAATCGTCGGCAACCTATCGCGAAATGCTTGCACACCGAGGCATCAAAGTCGAGACGATCGAACAAATTCCAGCTCCAGCCGATTCCGATTGCCGTGGGTCCGACGGTTCGGTGTTGTTGATCGACGTTCCCAGTGACACACGCGCCGCGGATTCGCTGCTCGAATCCTTGTCCCGTTTGGAACGATTGGATGAGCAGGCTGTTGTGGTGCTGCTGCCGGCGGGGAATGCCGATCCAGCGCAGAAGTGCGAGGAACTGGGGCTTTCGCATGCTCTGACCAAACCGGCGAAGACGGATGAGTTGATCGCTGTGATTCGCGCCGCCTTGCAAGCTCGGGAAGAAGATCCTGATGTAGCACCGCGTGCAATCTCTGGACCGCGCTTGCGACTTTTGGTCGCAGACGATAGTCCCGTCAATCAAGCGGTCGCCGCGGGACTCCTGGAACTGGGGGGACACGAAGTCGTGGTCGTCAGTAATGGCCGCGAAGCGATCGATGTCTGGCAGCAGCAAACGTTCGACGCCGTCTTTATGGACGTCGAGATGCCGGAAATGGATGGACTGACCGCTACCGAGAGAATTCGGGAATTCGAGGAGGAACTCGGGCGGCACACACCGATTATCGCGCTGACGGCCCACGCGCTCAGCGGAGCACGCGAAAAATGCCTCGCTGCGGGAATGGATGGATACGTCTCAAAACCGCTCGAGCCCGAAGAGTTGTTTGCCGTCCTCGCATCGCTGACGACTTCGCTCAAATAGCAGGAGGAAAGAGCCACGGCGATAGCTTTGGCTTGTCCCGTGGAAGTGAGCGTGGGAACACGATTGAAGCCTGCCGAGTGATGATGTCGGATTGCGGAAGGAAAGACCGGATCAAAACGACCAGAGTCTTTCGGCATGGCTGCTCGAGCGGGTGTCGGCCGACCAGATGCGTTCCTGTGCTGCAGGCGTCTCGGAGGGGCCATCCGATTCGAAAGCCTCCCGCATCCATTCATCAGGTACCGCGGGCGGCAATTCAATGTCCTCGGCGCGGCATCCACCGGCAAGAGCCTCTTCGAGCGGGATAT
>CAZFWV010000365.1:0-6828 GCA_964522605.1 uncultured Pirellulaceae bacterium | reverse complement strand
GTTTAGATCTTAGTGCAAATGATCTCACCGGCTGGGATTTCGCTGGTCAGGATCTCTCCGACGCGGTCCTCTCTTCGGCTACGCTCACAGGCGCTGATTTCACGGGATCCACGATCCATGGAACGGACTTCAACTACGGAGGGTCCGCCAGCATTACGGCTGGGCAGTTGTATTCAACTCAGAGCTACCAGGACCGGAACCTGCACGGTGTTGGACTCGCAAGTGTCGATTTGACCGAAGTCGATCTTGCGGGTCAGGACCTGTCGGATGCTAACTTTTTTTCCGCCATCCTCATCGATGCGAACCTGACAAATGCCAATCTACAGGGCGCCAATTTCGAGTACGCCGATCTCACCAACGCACAACTGACGGGTTCCGACTTGAAAAACGCAGGTCTCCGACAAACGAACCTAACAAGTGCCAACTTGGCCGGGGCGAATCTCGAGCGTACAGGACTGTCGTTGGCGATACTTACAGGTGCGAATCTGACTCGGGCAAATCTCGCGAACGCGGTCTTGGAGTCGGCCACACTGACCGACGCGAACTTAACGGGAGCCAATCTCAGAAACGCGTACTTCCGGGATGAAGTCGTAGCCGATGGCATGGCGCCCATCTCGTCGGGCACAATCTTTTCAGCTGCCTTCGACTCGACAACGATCTACAACCAGTGGACAGCCTTCCCACCGGATTTCGATCCGATCGCTGCGGGATTAACGAGGGTGATGTCCCCCGTCGGCGATCTTGACGCTACCGACGTTCTCGATGCGACTGACATCGACCTTCTTGTCAACACAATTCACGGCACTTGGCCCCGACCATGGTGGCTTCCGGATGTGGCATTCGATCTGAACGATGACGGAATCATCGATTGGCAGGACCAACGAGTCTGGATCAAGGACCTCAAACGGACGTGGTTCGGCGACGCAGATCTCAACGGCGAGTTCAACAGTTCCGATTTTGTGTACGTCTTTCGCGCCGGCAAGTTTGGAGCAGAAGTGACAGCCGGATGGGCTGAAGGGGACTGGGATGGTAATCTCCTCTTTAACAGCAATGACATCTACGACGCGGCCCTACAGGATGGCGGCTATGAGCAGGGGCCGAGGACGGACGTGGCCGTCGTGCCAGAGCCAGTTGCGTGGTTACTGCTGGTGATGGGTCTTTTGCCCAATCTCGGTTTTCGATCTTGCGTTCCTGTTCGAGAATCACTTACGGAACAAAGCCAATGCCGATTATCAGATTGAAGAGAAGTGGCCCTCGAGGCCATTTTGTGGTGAATGGAAATTCCCTGTGGTTATAGGCCACATTAGTTCTCGATCATTTTAGGGAACCTAGGCATGGAACGTTTGATTCTTCTCCTGACTTTCGTGGCGATCCTCGTTGCGCTCATCGGTGGTGACACGTCAATGCGCGCGGAGACAATCACCCTTGACCTGCCGGTGGACTATGCCGACTACGCCTTGGATCCAGAAACGGGGAATATCCTCGCACTCAACGCGGAAGCGAGTCGAGTCGAATTGTACCGCGCGATTGGCGGTCAGCCGAAGCAGGTATCGCCCGTACAGGTTACGTCCGTGGGGACGACACCGTGCTCCGTCTGTTATAAGCAATTCGGTGAACTGAAGACCTTTGCGGTGGTGTGTTCACAGGACCCGGCAATGTACCTCATCGATCCAAGCTCCGGTGCGCTAAGCAGCAGGATTGCCTTGTCGCAGCTGGGCGTAACGGACGTTACCTGCTCGACCAATCCGGAAGACCCCTTTCTGTATTTCAACTACGGGAGCGGTTCTAACTCCACGGCTGGTGTTGTTAATCTGCGTTCCATGCAGGTTCACCTGGATGTGATCGCCGATTCGATGGAATGTGCAATCTCAGCAGACGGCGGCGTTGCATACACTCGTGGCTCGGGTTGGCCATCCGGATTTGAATCCAGGAAGTTGACAAGCACCTTCAGAGAAGAATCGCCTGTGTTCACTCGCTGGTTCCGTATTCATAGGCCTTCGAACCGATTCTTACCCGACGCTTTTGGACGATTCACAGCGGAGGGCCCAGCAATCTTTAGTCGCTTCCTGGAGAAGCCGGTCGCGACACTTGATGTCCAGCCATTTTGCTTTTCTAACACGAAGCCCTGGATTGTGGGTGGACCGATTGTGGCCAACGGCCAAAATGCGAACAACTCGCCCGATTTGCAGAGGGCGCCCGCATTCCTGGCGATCGTCTCGTATAACACATTCAGACGGGTAGGAGATCCCGTTAAGCTAGATTGGAACGTGCCGCAAGACGAAGGGCGACTACCCCGAGGGATCGATGATCAGGGAGACGCCAAACGTCTGGAAAAACGGTTTCGTGCATTTGTGGATGAGATGCGCGAACAGGTCGTACTCGGATACCGTCAGCAATTACGGATTGTTCCACTTTCAGATTTCAACCTGCCAAATGAGCCGTTGATGATGGCCTCGTTGAAGGGGCCGCGGCAGCTATTAGTTGGCGATGAATACACATTCGACATCACGGTTCCAGACAGCCGAATTGTCTTATCCTACGAAACGCTGCCCGCTGGTATCGAAGTCGACGGGAATCGACTCATTTGGGCTCCTTCCAGAGATCAGGTCGGTAAAGAGACGATGGTCGTTGCGTTGCGTTGTGACAAGCTGACGACGTTGTGCGAGTACGAATTCACCATTGAACACTCTGGAATCACACTGCCGTTCAGGCCAAGCGAATTTACCATCACGCGTGATCGATCGAGACTCGTCGCATGGGAGCAGAACGTTCCCCGATCGCTTCGCGGTGCATTTCGGCGATCTGGCGAGCCTGGTGCAAACGATCGTATCGCCGTTCTCGAACCGTCTACGGGAAAGGTCCTGGCCGAGCGACAGATTGCCCGTTCGATCGCGGACGGAATGGTGATGGGCGAACATGTGATTCTCCGCTTAAGTCAGGCTCCGACGCGTTGTGAAGTGTTGAGGATGTCCGACTTGACGCCCATCGCAACGATCGCTGCTAGGGCGGAAATCCAGGAGATGGGCGACTTTGGTGATCACCTGCTACTTCTCACAACGATGGGAGCTGAACTCTATAGCGCCAACACATTCCAGCGTACTCACTTGTTTCCACCGCATCGGAGCGATCCCGGCCAGGGCGTGGAATGTTTCATGTCCGATGATGGGCTGTATGCTCAAGGCGTGCTCATTGACACGAAACTCAAGCCAGCGTTGATTGTTTCCCCGAATGAAGCCATTATTCGCATGCCCGGCGAGGAAGAGCATTGGCGACCAAACCGGCAGCGCAGCATGGGGATCGCCCGCGAAGACCGCCTCAGGTCGACCCTCAACTTAGCGGCGGGGCAGCAGAATGACGTTGACTCAGAAGTCTTCGCGGACGGAACTCGCGTCGATCTCGAAGTATTGATCTCTCATGGCCAATCGCCTGGCTCCACGCAGATCTCACAAGGTCAACTTGAGATCGCGCTGCGCGCAACGTCAGGTCAAGTCGAGAAGCGTCAGGTGCTTGTAAGACGGGAGTTCCAGCCAGGCGAGACGGGCGAGGCCCATATTCCTTGGATGCACACCGTGGGACGAGAAGCATATGTGGTGATTAATCGCGAGTTGCATCGTTGGATTGTTCCCGACGAACTTGAGTCTGATGTCACAGTTCCACTGAAGCTCGTCCCCAAACAATGTACGCTGGTGATCGATACTGAAGCCCCGACGACTCTCGAACACTCGACGATCGGAGGACGGGCGCCCATCCGCTATTCGCTTTTATCACCCTACGACGGGATGTCGGTCGATACAACACGTGGCAGCGTTACGCTTGATCAGGAGTGGATTGCGACGAATGCGACTCGGTGTGTGAAAAATGAATTGATGCGCCGCAATGGTGGCGAAAAACATGTGGAAACGCTGAGAAACTACGTTGCGTCGGCGTTGGAACCGGCGGCCTGGCTCGTGGGAGGCCGCAATAAGGGGGTTCCTGTTGCGATCCCAATTCGAATTGCCGCAACGGATGCAGATCTCAACACATCTTCAATGCAGTATTTCGTGTTCGTGGAACTCCCGCCGGATGAAATGGTGAGTCTCGCGAAGGAATTAGATGCGGAACGAGCCCAAGAAAGCGCATCGATCTCGAACGCTCCTAGCGATCAAGCAATGCCAATTGATGCTGCCGCACTGGAGCGACGAATTGCGAGTCTGGAGGAGCGAATTGAACAACTGTCACGCCAGATGGCGGAGGTTCTGGAAAAGATGGAGCAAAGATGACGAGATGCGACTTTGTGAGCGAGAATGATTCGACCGAAAGCGCACTCTCGATATGTCACGCGGCCTCTTTGCGAATTGCGGAGCGATGGATAAATTCTCGTAGGTGCCGCGTCCGGCAGCAATCGCCAAGCACGCGTTGCGGGTTCGAATGCGATCAGTTCTTGTGTTGGTGTGGTCGACGTGCTTCGGCCATTGCTTCTGGTGAAGTGTCGGCTGAATGCCATCAGTCGCCTTGCGAGGTGTGGGGCGGTTCCCAGGGATATGCAACGGTACTTTGCGATGCTGGAACGACTGCCTGGCGTATCTTCCGCTACCACGTCTGCCGCGAGGAAATGCTCAACAAAGTTATCGTCGGGCGACAATAGGAAGAAGGGAGTACGCAAAAATACTGACCGGGCCTCAGAGCCGCATCGTCTGGAGGACACACGCTGGCAGAAGTCGCGGATGTCGAACGTGCGGAAAAGTGAAAACGCCGAGATCGAAATACTCACGGACGACGAACTGCGGACTGCAGTCAAAGACCTGGCTCGTCATGTTCGTGTTCTTGAGCAACGAGTGAGCCAACTGGAGAATCCCCCGGTGAGGATCATCCCCGTTGAGGCGCGGTAGTGGCCCTCCCCAACTCCGACAAGCCATACAACGATGTTGATCGGGGCGCGGCCGATGGACTTGCCATTTTCGACGACCTTCACCGTTTCTCCGGATCAACATGTTGTTCTGTATTCCTACGCATGATGCTCATGAATCTCGTCGCGCTGATGGGGCGGTGCGCGATGAGCTTGCCATCGTAAATGATGCTGAAGACGCCATAGGGCGTCGGAAGCTCCCGAGACGCCTCGGCGTTCTCGAGTCGAACCACTTTCGGGTCAAGCCCCAACCTCCTCGACGCCTCCGCAATCCTTTCCACCGACTTTACCGCATAGGGGCACTGATCGGCAGCCAGGATCGTCAGGCCCTTCCTGTACCGCTTGAAGAGTTGCTTTCTTTCGACGACGAACCGAGGATCAGGGGCGTTCTTCTTGAATTTCGTGACGAGTAGTTCATAGGAGGCTGTGGATGCCTCGCTGCTGCCGATCGTGCGGTCCACCAAAACGAAACCCGCTTTGAGAAACAAATCACTTGCGGCCATGAGACTATCGGAACTGGTCACCACGGCGACGCCTCGGCACTGGCTCTTCTTCGCGTCGTCGAGACAACTCTGTAACAGCAGAGATCCAAGCCCTTTCCCCTTGTGTCGGCCGTAGACCCACAAACAATGAATGACCAGGTAACCCTCTGCCTCCACCGGTCGCCACGCATGATTGCCGAGGGCGTACTCGATCATTCCAACATCGCCGAACTTCTCTGAGCGGAGTACCTTGTATCTTAGGCCTTCCGCATAGCGCTCCCTGAGCCAATCTGTTTTCCGACGATGTCCAAGGTTGTTGCTGTTTTTGTTACCACAGTGGCTGCAACCGCCGATGTTGTCGGCATGGGTGTCAATGATCTGGTAATCACTCATGCTGTGGCTCCGACTGGTGGCAGAACGATTTGGAGACGGCGAACTTGGCTGCTGGCGCTCGATCGGCAGTCGGCTGAATGACAAACTGGTGATCTAGCGCTCACGGTACACGGCTGGGAAGTGAAGTCGGTTTTGTAAGTGAACAATCCCAGCATCTGCAGGAACTCGTCCGCTTCGAAACAGGAGAATCTGCTTCGACTCCACTGGTTTCGAGGGATTCCTTCCACTTCTCCTCTGACACGCGAAAGCTGATCAGCGCGTCACGTCCAATTGAGAATGGGATGATGTTTGCGTGTGTCCAGTAGATGAGACAGCTGACGGGTGTGAGGACGAACAGAAACGCGATTGCCAAGTTACGCCGCAATTCGTTCGTTGCCTTGCGTTCGATACGCTGCCGGTTTCGAGACAACGAACCGTCAAGCCGCCTGCAGTTGGCCTCCATCGATGCCCTAATGGATTCGGGCAGATTACGCACGAGAAGCTCAGTGCACAGAATGACCACTAAGATCCCAGTCAAGATGACGGTCAGTATGCCAGCCATAGAAAACCTTGCGAAGAAGATTGAACTCCTCGATTTTAGCACGATTGAAAGCTGTGCAGAAGCTGTATGATCAGACAAGAGTCGAGAAATGAAAGGAGATCGAACGACGGAATGCCGCCAATCCTCAGTACGCACTGGCTGGTGTGGTTCCTCGAACATGCGGCGCGCAACGCGGTGCTGCGGCGATTGGAATCCGGTGAAAGTACCGTCGGTGTCGCGGTCTGCATCGAGCACACCGCGGTGACGCCGATCGGAGCAGAGGTGGTCGCCCGCGCGCGTGTGATCCTGGTCGACGGGTCGCTGATTACCTTTCAGCTGGAAGCCACGATGAGCACGAGAAGTTTGCCCGCGGCACGCATAAGCTGCGCGTGATCCAGACCGCCCGCCTCGCCAGACAGATTATGGGTTCCTCGAACCCGCGCAGCCGTTATGCCGCGTTTCCGTGAGCCGTGGTGTCGCCGCAGCTTTCACGTTCCACGAGAAGACCATTTGTGTATAGAATCGACGGAGGTGTTCCTTGCCATTCC
>CAZFWV010000364.1:0-6831 GCA_964522605.1 uncultured Pirellulaceae bacterium | reverse complement strand
TCGTCAATCGCCGGCTCCTCTCCCCCGGGCCGTCCGCCCGAAAACTCGACCCCACGATTCACCAGTTGACTTCTGCGACCGCAGCCCGATTCCGCTAGAGCTGACGTGCACCTGACAGCATGACAGCTTGGGGACGGGTGGTCTGACCTTGACCGGGGGCCGAGAACTGAATACCGTTCCGCCGGGTTGTTCGATTGGCGTGGCGCAGGATGTGTCGCGCAGCCTGTGACGACCTCCTATCAAGTTCGATGGGGCGGCGCAGGCTTCTGCCAGCGGACCTCTTAGGTGAAAGTCGGGAGCCAAAATGGGCAGGATGCCGTCATCGTGGCAGACTCGATCTCTGCTGCTCATCGCACTGAGCGCGCTATCACCAACGTGGAGCGGTTGCACTTCCCCGGTGGTTCGCTCCCAGACGCCGGAAGCGGAGCCTCTGGTAGATGCTTCCCCCAAGTTACGTCAGATTCGGGACGTCGCGCGACCTTGGGGCCTCCGGCCAATGGTGGTCGAGGGGATCGCGCTGGTCACCAATCTGAACAACACGGGAAGTGATCCACCGGCCAACAGCCAACGACAGATCCTGGCCGACGACATGCGACGACGGGGGGTTGAGAAGCCGAACGAGCTGCTGTCGCTCAAATCAACGTCGCTCGTATTGATTCGCGCCCAGCTGCCTCCGGCCGCACGAAAAGGAGACCGGGTTGACATTGAGGTCATGGTTCCGACGCGGAGCGAGACCGAGAGTCTGCGGAACGGCTGGCTGATGCAGTCTCGTCTTCAAGAGATGGCCGTGCTGGGCAACCAGATCCGTCAAGGAAATGTCCAGGCCTATGCAGAAGGCGCCGTCGTTGTGAATTCGCTGTTGGAAGGCGACAGCGATCCGCTCGCCGAGGCACGCGGTCGAGTGCTCGGAGGTGCGGTGATCGCACAGGCTCGCCCCCTGGGATTAGTGCTCAAATCCGAACATCACAGCGTCCGGACGAGCGCGATGATCGGTCAGGCAATCAACACGCGTTTTCACACGTTCGATCGGGGGAACAAACGTGGCGTCGCCAATCCGAAGCGTGACAGCTACATCGACTTAGTCGTCCACTCGAATTATCGACACAATCTCTACCGCTTTCTCCGCGTGATTCAGTCGATTCCCTTGAATGAGAACCCGCGGGAGCGGGTCGAGCGGATGTCCGACCTGGAGTTGCAGCTGCAGCAGAGCGAGACCTCGTTGCAGGCAGCCCTGGACCTGGAAGCAATTGGGACCGAAGCGGTCCCGGTGCTGTTGCGCGGGCTGGAGTCCGCCGATCCGCTGGTTCGCTTCGCCGCCGCCGAGGCCTTGGCCTATATCGGTAAGAAGGAGGGAGTGCCCCACCTACTCGAAGCCGCGCGCGACGAATCCGCCCTGCGATGGAACGCGCTGACGGCGCTGGCCACTTTGGTCGACACGGATGCCCGCGATGCCTTGGCGACGCTGCTGCATGAGCGAAGCGCCGAGACGCGTTATGGAGCCTTCAAGGCCATTCTCGATTCCAATCCCCGCGATCCCGTCATCCGCGGAGAAATCCTAGAGGACACGTTGGCGCTCCACGAAATCGCCTCGAGCGGGGAACCGATGGTCCACGTGCGGCGGACCGAACGTCCAGAAATTGTCTTGTTCGGCACCGAAATTCGCCTGGAATCTCCGACCGTGATCTTCGCCGGTCCGCAGATCATGATCAAATCGGAGGGGGCCGATCGAATGAAGGTCAGCCGATTCACGCTGGGACAGGGCGATACGTTTCAATACTGCACCAGCCGTCTGACCGATGTGATCCGCACGATGGTCGTGCTGGGAGCCTCGTATACCGACGTCGTTTCAGCCATTACCCAAGCACAGGACCGGGGCAGCCTCAAGACCCGAGTGGCCTTTGAAGCGCTCCCCCGACAGGGACGCCAATACTATTTGGACGAGGCGGAGACCACCGATTCGGAACCCGATCCGGAGGTGTGGTCTGCGGAGGACGATCCCGAGCCGGCGAGTGAGGAACCGGCAGGCATGCCCTCGGAAGTGACCCTGTGATAGAATGCAGCCGGATGTCGGCGCTCGCGCGACCGCCTCTTCGGGTGCGATCTTCGTCCAACGGCGGAGGGAGCTGAGTCGGCCGGGCTCGCCCGGTGAACTTTCCACCCCCCCTCTGCCCGGGGAACAGGTCAACTATAAAACCCTAGGTTCCTGCAGCCAGCGCACGGCGCTGCCGACCAGATCGCGGATTTCCCAGCACGGCCAACCGTGAGAATATTGTTTTCCCGGCAAGAAATCGAGCAACCAACGGGAGCGACGAATCCGCAGGCGCGGTAGCACCTCGTTCGGTTGCGGCCCTGCCGCACTGCGCGATCGGGCCCCTGTTTGCGATCAATTATGCTCAAGGCACTCGAACTCTTCGGCTTCAAGAGCTTTGCGGACAAAACTCGATTCGAGTTTCCGCCCGGCATTACCGTCGTCGTTGGCCCCAACGGCTCAGGTAAGTCGAATGTCGTCGACGCGATGAAATGGGTCTTGGGCGAACAGAGCGCCAAAAGCCTCCGCGGTCGCGAGATGGCGGACGTCATCTTCAAAGGATCGGGAGCCGGTTCAGGTGGACGACGCCCGGCGAATGCCGCCGAGGTCACCATCGTCTTTGATAATGCGGATGCTGCGTTACCGCTGGATACCCCCGAAGTGCGCGTTACCCGGCGTGTTTACCGGAGTGGCGAGGGGGAGTATCTGATTAACGGCAATCCTTGTCGCTTGCGTGACTTGAAGGACCTGTTTCGGGGTACGGGCGTCGGGACGGATGCCTACAGCCTGATCGAACAGGGCAAGGTCGATACCCTGCTGCAGGCCTCTCCGCGAGAGCGGCGAGCGATCTTTGAAGAGGCCGCAGGAATCAGTCGCTTCAAAGCCAAGAAACTGGAAACTCAACGGCGACTGGAACGTGTCGAACAGAATCTCACTCGACTGGCAGATATCGTCGAAGAGGTCGAAAGTCGATTGCGCAGTGTCCGCAGCCAGGCGACGAAGGCCCAACGATACCGGGAATTCACCGAGCGACTGCGACAGCTCCGCACACAGGTCGGATTGGTCGATTGGCGGGTCTACACCGATCGTCTGCGGGAGCAAGAAGAACAGCTCCAGATGCTGGAGGAACAGGCGTCGGAAGTGCAGGCCGAATTGGATTCGGCCGATCGGCAGGCACGCGAGCTGGACGACGAAGGACAGAGACTGAGCGAAGCACTTCACGACGCGGAAACCTCGATCAGTGGTCTGCGGCAAGAAATTGCCGGTCACCTGACAACCGTTCAGCACGAACATTTGCGTCAGGCGGATCTGGAGCAGGAGATTCAGCGTCACCGGCGTCAGTGCCTGTCGATGGAAACTCGCGTCCGTGAACTCCAGCAGCAGCGAGAACAGTTGGAACGGCAGCTGATCGAAGTCGAACAGTCCGATCATGAAATGCGAGGCCGGTTGCTGCGCAGCGAGCGTGAACTCGGGGCTACGACCGATCAATTGGCTTCGTTACGTCGGAGCCGCGAGCTACGTCAAGAAGAACACACCGTCCAGTTAAAGCAGGGGAGTGAACTGGACCGTCAGATGGCCGCACTGGAAGTCGAAATCCAGGCGGCGGATGCGGCGGCTCAGCGGGGCCAACAACAACAGCAGGATGCCGAGCAGCAGCTGCACGAGGCCAACACGCGGCGAGAACAGCTCGTACAACTGGAGACGCGGCTCGACCAGGAGGAAAGCGATTCGCGTGAGCGATTACAAAGCGCACGCCGAATGCTGCACTCGAATGAACAAGACCTGAGTCAGCAGCGGCAACAGTTGGTCGATCTCCAGCGCCGGCACGCGGTCGCGACAGAGCGGGCCAAGGTATTGCAGGATTTGGAGCGGCGGAAAGAAGGATTGGGCAGTGGCGTCAAAGATCTGCTCGCGCGTGCCCACGACAGTCCTCTGGGCCCCCTCGCAACCGTCCGCGGAATGGTTGCCGACTTAGTTCGCGTCGACGTCCGAATGGCTCCGCTGATTGACGCTGCTCTGGGCGACTTGACTCAGTATCTGGTCGTGCAGGGTTCCGCTCTGGCCGAAGCCCTGGCCACAGGCGAAATCCATCCGAAAGGCCGGGTCGGTCTGCTGGAACTGAGAGAGGAATCGAGTCCGTCGGACACCTCCGCCGTGAACTTGCATGGTCGCCGCGCCGTCCTGGGCCGGGCGGATGAGTTCGTGGAATGCGATCCGCCGTTCCGTACTCTGATTCAACAGTTGCTGGGAAACACTTGGTGTGTCGAAACACTCGCCGACGCCCTCCGCTTGCAGCGTGAGCTACCGACACCACCGCGTTTTGTCACCCGCAGTGGTGAGCTCGTGGAAGCGCGGGGACGGATCCTCGCGGGTCCCCGCCAAAGCGTGCTCGGGCTTGTCTCGCGACGGAGCGAACTGCGCGCCCTGCAGCAGGAGATCCTGCAGTTAGAGCAGGAAATGATGCGGGCAGAAACGGAAGTGACGCGAATCAAAGACGACATTGCCGCCGCAGAGCGTCAAGTCGATGAACACGCGGCGCAATACGAGCGGACCGCCTCCGAATTGATGGAAGCACGACTCAAGAGCGGCACGGCACGAGATCGAGTCCAGAGTCTTGAGGCCACGGTCGAGGGTCTCAAGCACGAATGGGAAGAGGTTCAGACCCGTCGGCAAGTTACCGAGTCCGGATTGCATGCTCTGCGCGAGGAGCGAAAGGTCGTTGACCAACGGATTGACGAACTAGTTGCTGCCCTGACACAGTACGATCAGCAGACGCAACAGCTCGAGGCATTCAGTCAGCAGCAGCTGCTGCAGGTGACTCGCGATAAGGTCGAACTGGCCAAGAGTGAGCAACGAGTTTCGGACCTCCGGCGACAAGTCCAGCGCTGCCAGGAGGACCATCGAGAACGGATTCGGGCACTCGGCGAATCCCAATCCCACCGGCAAGCTGCCCAGGATCGTTCTCAGCAGGCGACCCACACGATCCTCCATGCGACCTCGTTGCTCGCCGAACTTCATCTGAGCGCGGAAACGCAGGAACGATCGGTGTTCGAGCGCCGGTGTCGACTCGACGAGATCAATCAGCAGCGTTCGGCGCGTCAGGAACGCCTGGCCCGACTTCGTCAGCAGTGGCAGCAGCTGGAACAGGATCGTCATCAACGAGAGCTCGAAGCAAATCGAGCGCGACTGGAGCGAGATAGCTTGGCGCAGCGGGTGCGGGAAGACTACGGGATTGAACTGGCCGAGCTCGAGGAGTTGCCGACCACCGAAGAAGAACAGCGTCAGCGGGAAGAAGTGGATCGCGAAATCGCCGATCTGCGTCGCCGAATTGGCAACTTGGGTGCCGTCAACATGGCCGCCCTCGAAGAAATCGAGTCCCTTGAAGAACGCTACCAGTCGCTCGATAGCCAGTATCAAGACCTCGTTCAGGCCAAAGAATCACTCGACCGAATCATCCAGCGGATTAATGCCGACAGCCGTCGGCTGTTCACGGAAAGCCTCGAAGCCATTCGCACGAATTTCCAAAGTCTGTTCCGCCGCGTGTTCGGGGGTGGCGAGGCCAACATCGTCTTAGAGGAAGGTGTCGACCTGCTCGAGGCCGGAGTCGATATCGTCGCCACGCCACCCGGCAAGCACTCGCTCGGCATTTCACTCTTGAGCGGTGGTGAACGGGCACTGACGGCCGTCACGCTGCTGCTAGCGATCTTCCAGTACCGCCCCAGTCCATTTTGCGTACTCGACGAAGTCGACGGACCGCTGGACGAGGCGAACATCGGGCGCTTTGTCGACGTATTGAACGAGTTCTTGGCCTGGACCAAGTTCGTGATTGTCACCCACTCCAAGAAAACGATGACCGCCGCCACCACGCTGTACGGAGTGACGATGCAGGAGTCGGGCATCTCGAAACGGGTCTCGGTCCAGTTCGATGACGTGTCGGAGGATGGTGAGATCCGTCGCGAGGCGTTACAGACTGACTCTCTTACCGATTCTGCCGAGGAGGACGACGAGCGCGGCGCAGCTTGACAAGCCCTTACGAGCGAATCCACCGTCGGAGCGAAATCTTTTCGGCCGACAGATCAACTTTCCTTTGGCCCCCTGTTCCGGTCGCGGATCGAGCCGGCCAGACGACACAGCCGGTCCAACCCATTGGGATTCCACGAGTTGTGTCGGGACCACCGATACATCTGCAGCGGCCAGCAGCTTTGTTACGGCTGACCTATGCGGCGGGTCCGACATGACTGGTGAAAGTTTCTAAAGTCCTACCCCTCCGCGAATCGAAACTTACTTTCGGAAGGCGTGCGGCCGCGAATGGATCCCCGATCCGCAAGGTCAGCGGGGTCCGGCAACTTGCCTTCCAAAAAGGGGGGTGACCTGCCAAAGGCGTTCCTGCCTCATCAGGTCTACGGACAATTCGAACAAACCGATTGTGCGTGGACCGCGTGCGCATGTTCTCTTCCCACACTTGCCTTCGCTAAAGCTTGCTCGGTACTCACACGCAACTCCACGGCGCGACGGACCGCGACCAGGAAAATGCGTGACCGAATGCCAGCGAATTGTGTGACCGGCGCGGACCAGAAGGAACTGAGCCAACGCCACGCAGAAGCGAACTTGTGTAGCGTACGGCCCCGACCCAGACAATCGGTGCGGGTCCGCTTCGCGTCAATCGACGGACGCGAGGAGGGATTCGGACAGGAATTGGGGGCCATTTGCCGTGAAGGCGACTCGGTCGCCGACATGGCGTAGTTTCAGTCAACGTGGAGCAATGGAGAACCTGTAATGAAGGTCTTCACAACTGGTCAGGT
>CAZFWV010000363.1:0-6837 GCA_964522605.1 uncultured Pirellulaceae bacterium | reverse complement strand
CGTCGAATTTGCACGAGGTGAATCAGACCGACGCAGGAACCGCCCGTTAAGATAGCTAAACTGCAGGTGTTCCAAGGTATCGTTCATCGAGCTAAACCAAAGGCGTACCGGTCTGGCGGTCCGAGTGGAGGTAAGCCGCCCGGGCGACGGCGGCGGATTAGCCGCCGTTTGGACTATAATCGCAGCATGGATGACGTCACGCTGATTCTCTCCAAGATCGAATCGGGCGATCGCTCTGCGTCGTCGGACCTCCTGTCTGTGGTCTATGACGAGTTGAGAAAACTGGCGGCGGCTCGCATGGCGAGAGAACGGCCCGACCATACGCTTTCGGCCACCGCCCTGGTGCACGAAGCCTATGTGCGACTTGTCGATCATGAAAAGGCTCAGCACTGGGACTCGCGCGGACATTTCTTTTCGGCCGCCGCGGAGGTGATGCGCAGGATTCTGATCGACTCGGCGATGAAGCGTCGGCAACTCAAACGCGGGGGCGACCGCAAGCGAGTCGACGCCGATCTGTTCGAACTAGCCGCCTCCAACTCGATCGATGCTGACTTGCTATTGGACCTCGACGCACGACTTCAGGAACTGCTGGACGAAGATCCTCAAGCCGGTGAAATGGCCAAGCTTCGGATCTTTGCCGGTCTTTCCGTGGCCGAGGCGGGCGAAGTGCTCGGCGTGTCGCGGTCGGCCGCCTACAATATCTGGAAGTTTGTTCGCAGTTGGTTCACGCTCCGACTCTCAAACTAACTTCTCACCGCACTGCGAACGGTGAAAATGTTGTTCTCCCGGCAAGAAATTGAGCGACCAACGGAAGCGCCCAGTACCCGGTTGCGGTAGCACGCCGGTGGGTTGCGGCCCTGCCGCACTGCGTTTCCGCTGCGGAGCTGGAACTCTGTGGTGTTAAGGATGTTAGACACGTCGATTCGTGCCAGCGACCTTGACCACTGCCGTTCTTGAATGCCCGCAGGTCGTGAAGCCAGCGTCCCGAAGCAAGTTTTTCTGAAAAATATTGCGAATTCCGTGGACGTTTTCGATGCGGATTCGGCATTGAAGTACAGACGCGACCCCAAGTCGCTCCATCAAACGCACCAGCGACGTCAATGAGACTGAATGGCTAAAAAGACCCTCTGCTTCGCGACAGCCTGCAAAACACAACGTTACTTCATCAGGAAACTGAACGACATGGCTCGACAACCTACAAGTGGTTTCAAAACCGTTACGGACCGAGTTTGTGAGCCGACGGCGCTAGCCGCGGGCCACGATTTGCCGAGTCGCATGGAGAATTGGCGCGAGGCCAGCGCCTTCGGCTCAGGCTTTGAAACTGGTTTTAGCGTCCTGATCGGGATTGGCATTCGTGCAGCATCAACGACCAAGAAGACGTTTGCATGATCACGGGATCCGCGCCCTTTCTCAAAAACTTTCTGAAAGAGGGAGGCATCGTCAACGTGGATACCGAAGTCACCATCCAACGGTACTTCGACACATTCCTTTCGCTTTGTCCAATTGAGAATTCATGTCTCACTCACCCTCTCAGTTCTGTGAATTGACCGACCGGCAGTTGTTCCTGCAAGTTCTGGCGTGTGCGACAGACGAGGATCGGCTTGCGCGGTTAAAGGAAGTCTGTCCGCATGATCCGGACCGCCGCGAACGCATTATGCGCATGATCGAGCTCGAGCAGAGTGGCAAAGCGGAGCTGTTTGAGGAACTCGCAGGCCGCGTCGGTGTGGAGCCTGACGCTTTGTTGGACAACGACCAGGCTTCCGCGCTCGCAGGATCCGTGGGCGATTCGCCGGAAGTCCTGCCCACGATTCGGCATTACAAGTTGTTGGAGAAGATCGGCGACGGCGGCATGGGCGTCGTCTACATGGCGGCTCAAGAAGATCCGATTCGACGAACCGTCGCGGTGAAAATCATCAAGCCGGGAATGGACAGCAAGCAAGTGATTGCTCGCTTCGAAGCAGAACGTCAAACCCTGGCCATGATGAATCACCCCCACATCGCCAAAGTGCTGGAGGCAGGGACGACCGAGGAGGGGCATCCGTACTTCGTGATGGAGTTAGTCAAAGGGATCGCCATTAACGAGTTCTGTGACCAGCACCAACTGACGCTCGATGAACGCCTCAAGCTGTTCTTGTCGGTGTGCCAAGCTGTGGAGCATGCTCATCAGAAGGGAGTTATCCATCGGGATCTCAAACCGTCGAACGTGCTGGTCGAACTGCACGATGTCGATTATGTCCCGAAGATTATTGACTTTGGCGTTGCGAAGGCAACAGGTGGAGCGTTAAGTGATCGGACGCTGCATACGGGCTACTCCCAGATGATCGGAACGCCTCTCTACATGAGTCCCGAGCAGGCAGAGTTCAGCGGCCTCGATGTAGATACACGTAGCGACGTCTACTCACTAGGTGTCATGCTCTACGAACTTGTGACGGGAACAACTCCGGTCGACAAAGAACAGTTGAAACAACTTCCGTTCGACGAAATGTGTCGCATGCTTCGCGAAGACGAGCCGCTGCGACCCAGCAAACGTCTGAGCACGTTAGACGCACGCACACGCTCTACGGTATCCGAACGCCGCACGACACCGATGCAAAAGCTGATATCAACGGCACGCGGTGATCTGGATTGGATCGTCATGAAGTCGCTGGAGAAAGACCGAAGGCGGCGTTATCAATCCGCAGCGAGCTTGGGGGAGGATGTCCGAAATTATCTTGCTGGTGAGACCGTCATCGCCCATCCTCCATCGTCAGTTTATCAACTGAGAAAATGGCTTCATCGGCACCGCGTATTGAGTGTGGCCATCACGCTTGTCACGTTCACCCTGGCTTCCGCGGGGGCCCTTCTTTGGAACAAGAATAACCAAACCGCCGCGGCGCTGGCGACCGCCGTAAAGCAACGGGAACGTGCGGATCAGAACCTGCAGTTCGCGGTTGCGGCAGTTGACGACATGTACGTCAATTTTTCGACTCAGTGGCTCAGCGACGGTTCGTCCCCGAGCAACCTCCAGCACGAGTTCCTGCAACGAGCGCAGGACTTCTATCATCGCGTGACCGAGCTTCCCAAAAGAGACGAACGAGATCTGTTGCAGGCCGCCGAAGCGTACGAACGGATCGCCCGAATCTCGCAATTCTTGGATCAGGATGCCCAAGCAATCGAGGCACTCAACGAAGCCATCAAAGCGAGTCGAGCCGCGCTGAATGGGAAGGACGGCGCGAGGAGCGAGGTGAGAATCTCTTTGTTGCGACGTCTTCACCTTCGTGCCGCCATTCAGCTCGACGGCGGCGACCTGACGGGTGCTAAGGCCGACTTTGATGCTGGCTTCGATCAGTTGCGTGTCTTGCGAGACTCCGCCGTCGATGCGAACGATTATCGAGAGGCCTCGATCGATCTGCAACACGGATACGCCGAGTATCTCTACCGCGCAGGTGAACTGAAAGACGCCGAGACGTTCTCGAGGAAGGCGCGTGAAGAGCTGCAACTCGCCAACAACAAGGAAATGGACACACACGTCGGCAAGATCACGAATCGGCTCTTGTTGGGCCGCATCCTCCTTGCGCAAGAACGTGAAGCCGATGCGGCGGAACAAGTTGCGGAAGGGCTGCTGTTGTGTCGCAAGTTACGGAGTCGGATTAGCGATGGCGTGACGCCGAACCTGCTGCAGGCGGAACTGTTGGAGTTGTCTGCGCAGATTGATGAATCCACAGGACGATTGGATCCGGCCGAACAGCATCTGGAGGAAGCCATTGAACTTCGTCGCCTCTTATCCAAGAGCCGAATGGATCCGAGTCAGTCGATGATGCCACAGCCTCTGTTCCTGGACGACGGACACTGGGATCCGAACGCCTTCTACGGCTACAACCGCGCGAGCTTGCAACTGGCACGCGTGGTGCTTGCCGAGGGAAGAACGTTTCAAGCTGAGGATCTCTTGGGGCAGTGCATGCTGTCCAATTTTGTCCTCTCGCTCGATCGCCCCAGCGTCGTCAAGCATCAGGTCGCCGAAGCGAATACGTGGGCGCTCATTTATCAACTTTTGCTGTCCCAGAATTCGAAAGATGCAAAGCCCGCACGCGATTATGCCATTCTCATCTGGCGTGAAACCATCGAGCACAATCCCCACGCCAGAACGTTTCGCAGCGGGCTGCAACCGGGCATCGATGACTATCTTTGGTTTCGCTCGACACTGGACGCTGAAGGTATCGTACGACTTGACTCGAACGAGCCGCTTCGAAAAGAGCATGACTTGCGCGCCTACCCCGACATCGCCCTCGCGTCGCGCGCTACGGCCCGTTCCTGGTTCGACGCCAAAAGATACAAGGCCGCATTGCGGTTCTTTGAGGCGTCTGCCAAGGCTCGAGAATACGGTTGCGAGTACGACTGGCTTTATCTTGCTATGTCGCATGCTCAGCTAGGCAATCGAGAGCTCGCAGATCAATGGTTCGAACAAGCCAACAAAGCGACGAATGTGACGGAGCATCCGAGTGTCGAACTCGTCGCGCTGCTTGACGAGACCAAGCAAACACTTGCGAACCTAAGAATCATCGACGATGAAGAACAACACAACCCTGAATCTAACGAGAGCCAACCGTCGCCGTCCGAATAACAACGGGTTTCATGGAATGCAACTTGACCATCGATCGCTGAGACAACGTCCACATCGACAACTAGACAACGAGAGAAGTGAGACTGTGAAACGATTTGAAAACACATACCGTCTGCGACGCAGCATCACAGAGTGCGACTCGAACAGACTTGAAAAGCTGGGGCCCTCGATGATTCTCACCGCGAAATTCATGACGCGGTCGGTTCTGGTCATTCTGTTTGCCGGTCACGTCGGCTCAGCAGCCGCCGCAACTTTCTACCCGTTAGGCCACGGTTTTGACGGCAATCGATTCGCCCGAAGAGTCGCGGTCTCGGCAGACGGATCGGTGGTTGCCATCGCTTCGGAACAGGAAGAATTAGTGCGTTGGACCAAGTCCGCTGGCGGTGAAGTCGTTTCCACGGGCGCGTTCTATTCCGCAATTTCCGGCGATGGCGAAACGATTGTCTGGACTCGCCATTGGGAGGAACGTCCGATCGATCTTTACGAAATCATGACGTTTCAGAATGGCGAAAGCAGCGTGCTTCCGATGGATCGACCTGCCTTCGCCTATTGGGCCCGAGGGATCTCCGAAGACGGTAGCACGATCGTTGGTGAATATTGGGAAGAGCGATTCGGACCACGAAGAGCCCTTCGATGGTCCGACGGCATACTTGACGAACTGCCCATGGAAGAGATTCGTGCGGTCTCCGCGGATGGATCTGTCGTTGTGGGAATCGATGAAGTTTGGACCACGGACGAGGGCATCAGGAGCCTGCCGCATCCGCAAGGTGCCACAACCGGTTGGACCGCGTGGTCTGTCTCGGCGTCGGGGAGTACTGTCGTGGGCGAATCCTTTGGAAACGGAGCACAGTCCCGCCGAGCGTTGTATTGGGATGGTCTTTCAGACCCGCAGGTGATCGCGCCGACGTCCGACGAATGGGGAAGTACCGCGATGGATGTCAGCGGAGACGGGAGCATCGTCGCAGGACGGATTTATCTTCCTAGCAACGGCGCAACCGCACCAGAACTTGAGTACCTTCGCCAAGTTATTCGAGCCGGAATCTGGACGGAGAAGACTCAACAGATGGTCCTGCTACAGGACTTACTCGTAAGTCATTACGGAATGGACGACGAACTGGAGGGATGGGTCCTCAACGGAGTGTATGACATTACCAGCGATGGTCGTCATCTAGCAGGCCAAGCCTTCAATCCGGACGGACAACAGGAAGCTTTTCTGATTGACCTCGGACTACGTGGAGACTTCGACAGCAACGAAATGCTTGACCTGTCAGATCTTGATGGCCTCGTAGCGACGATCGTGACGGACAACCAAGACCTCGCGTTCGACGTCGATTGGTCCGGGCAAGTTGACGACGAAGACCTGCGTTACTGGGTGACGGACCTGAAGCAAACATGGTTCGGCGATGCCAATTTGGATGGTGAGTTCAACAGCGGGGACCTTGTGCGCGTCCTCATCGCTGGCGAGTACGAGGATCTGATTGCAGGGAACTCGACCTGGGCAACTGGGGATTGGAATGCGGACGGAGATTTCGACGCCTCCGACCTCGTGGCGGCCCTTCAGGACGGCGGCTACGAGCAAGGACCACGATCCGCAACTCAATCCGTCCCAGAACCGGTATCCACGGTGTCGATCCTCAGTGCTTTGCTGACGCTCCTAGCTGCTAACCACGGATGTCGAATTCGAGTTCATCGACACGTCTCGGCCTGCTCTAATTTGGCCCTCCGGCGGCAGCGGCCGATGCGCGCAACGCAGTGCAAATCTACCGCGACTTTGGAGCTGCCGGGTGTTCAAAAAGTGATACCGCCAAGGTGCAGCGCGGCAGGGCCGCAAACCAACGAGGTGCTTCCGCACCCGGGGAAGGGTCGCTTCCGTTGGTCGCTCGATTTCTTGCCGAGGTGCCGAGGGAACAACATTTTCACTGTTCGCAGTACAGAGGCTGAATTTGCCGCCCGCCGTTCAAGATTTGGCCAGGCGCCGAAGTTGGACAGCCCGCCCTCAGGAAAGGGTGCGACCTACCTGCGGTCGGTCGTGGGCACCTCCGCAGATTCGCGAGCTTCCTTCACAGTTCGCCAAAACGGAACAAGTTTCAAAGGATTTGCGCGAGTTGGCAATCGGGGAATCTGCCGCGGTCGATGCAACCGCGAGCAGGTTGGGGTCGGCCCAATCGCCGGCGGTCTTCCGCACCGCCGGCAGTTCCACGAGTGGCCAATTGAGGGGCCCCGCTCTGACCCAGACA
>CAZFWV010000362.1:0-6864 GCA_964522605.1 uncultured Pirellulaceae bacterium | reverse complement strand
CTCCAGCCTCCAGTCTCCAGTCTCCAGTCTCCAGTCTCCAGTCTCCAGTCTCCAGCCTCCAGCCTCCAGCCTCCGATCCAGAACCTCCGCCGAATTCCCGTCAGAACCGAAAAAATCCGCAAGTTCGGCACAAATTAACGCGATAAGTATCCTACCAGGACAAGCAGGTTGTCCGCTTCCCGATGTGCGAGGAACCGACCGAGGACCAAGACGGTCGGTGGCACCGCGGTGACGCCTAATTTCGAGGAATAATCATGTCGAGCAAGTGGCTGAAATCGATCGCAAGCGGGCTCGTGTTGTCGGCGGTCTTGGCGAGCGGCGGCTGCATGCACTGGGGGCCCCACATGGGCATCTCGGTGGTCCCGATCCCGGTCAGCCCGTTTTTCCAGGATCAGGAAGAAGATGAGTTTTGGGAACACGAACGATACGAGCGCGTCCCGATTCTCGGTCCGATCACGGCGGGAGGACCGGTCCAGGCCCTCGATCCGCCGAGCGACGATGAGATCATGCGGGTTCTGGAACGGAGCCATCCGGTCGAAGGCGGATTCCCGTTCTTGCATGAGGTGCAGCGGAATAACGTCGTGATTCGCAAGGATCTGATCGCCGACTACGTCGATCCACCGCGGTTCTACCCGCTGATTGGACCGGCTCAACTGCATCATGCTCACTACAAGTGCAAGATCTACTTCACCGAGGTGAAGCGGATTGGCTGGCCAGTGCCTCACACCCTGACCGACGAAGACTCGATTGAAGTCATCTACATCGACCACAATCACCTGCACATGGTGGGCAACGTCGATACAGGAATCGGTTGCAACTACTGAGCGACGCTCGGTGGAGCGACCCAAGAATCGAGCAACCGTCCCCAACGGCGGTTGCTACGGGGGGGTAACCCGCGAAGGATGCTTCGCGGGTTTCTTTTTTTCCGCACGGGGCTCAACCACGCTCGGCGAGGTCGACAAACAGCACGACCGAAGGATTTCCGACCGGGACGTAATGCCCCGTGAACTGCAGTCGGCCCGTCTCGGCATGGATCGCAAACACGGTCACGTGATCGCTCCGCTGGTTGCAGCAATAAAGGAATCGGCTCGACGGGTCGATGCTGAAGCTGCGCGGATAGTTGCCACGGGTCCATTCTTCGCCGAGATAGGTCAAACCACCGTCCGAGTCGATCGAGAAGATCGCGATGCTGTCGTGCAAGCGATTGCCCGCGTACACGAATCGCCCATCGGCGGAAACAAGGATCTCGGAGCAAAAATTGGATCCCGCGAACCCTTCGGGCAACGTGGAAACCGTTTCTCGAACAGCCAACCGGCCCGTGTCGGAGTCGTAGTCGAACAACGCGACCGTCGACGCCTCTTCTTGGATCGAATAGAGCCAGCGACCATTCGGATGAAAGAAGAAATGGCGCGGCCCGTCGCCAGCAGGCAGTGCAAACGACGGCGGTTCATTGGCGGTCAGCCGTCCTGTTCGTGCATCGAACTGCCAGACGAAGATGCGGTCCAGGCCCAAGTCGACGTGTAGGACAAAACGTCCGGAGGGGTCGGACTGGATCATGTGCGCATGCGTGCGATCATGCCCACTGATCGCAAAACTACCGGGCGGCGCATTCGTCGCGCGGGTGGGCCCGAGCTGGCCCTCATCGATCTTGAGGTCAACGACTTCGTCGAGACTGCCGTCCGGGCGGATCGGCACGACGGCCACGGAGCCGCCGAAATAGTTGGCCACCAGCAAAAACCGTTCGGACGGATGCAGACTCACGTACGTCGGTCCGGCTCCTCCGGAGGGAACCGTATTCAGCAGCCGCAGTTGACCGCTCGTCGGATCGACTGCGAACGAACTGACGGTGCCGACCCCATCGGGACCGATGCGTGCCGTTTCGTTCGCGGAATACAATCGAGTCCCCGCGACATTGCGGGCCAAACAACTCGGACTCGTTCCCATCTCGACGACGCCGTCCGGCTGCATGGCGCCCGTTTCGCGATCCACCCGAAACAGGTGAATCCCGCGCCCGTTGCCCGGTGGCAGATCGACTTGCGTCGGCAAAACATCGCGCAGCGGTGAACTGAACGTCCCGACGTAGGCCATCAGGCCGGCCGAACCCGCCGCCGCGTGGGTGGCGGACCATCCGCCCCCAAGAGTCGCCGTTCCGGCCCAAGTCGCCACAGCTTTCAGAAACGCGCGTCGCGAGAGATCACGTCGATGCATGGTTACCGTCCGGGGGAGGTTGTTGATCGCCTGGTACTTCGGATTGTACCCAAAGCGTTCCCGTCGTCACCAATTGCCACACTCCTCGGACTCCCCTAGAGTAGCGGTGGTTTCCAATCACACGAGAACGCACGCCGAGACCGGGAAGGCGAGGCTTCCGCCGAGCCACGGAGGCGACGGAGGCCGGCTCGGCAGCAACCTCGCCCTCCCAAATGACGGCTTGAAAACCTCAAGAACGTCAAGAAAACGGCAGATCAGCTGGAAAATTTCCCGGAGGAAAAAACATGCACGCGATCCGATCCCCTCGCACATTCATTCTGTCGTTCGTACTGGCGACGTTCTTTCTCCCCTGGGTTGCGTCCGCGCAAGAGCAAGCTCCCGTGCTGCTCGGCAGCGACAGCGAAGATTGGCCGCAGTGGCGCGGTCCCCGCCGCGATGGGATCAGTGACGAGACCGGTCTGCGAAGTTCTTGGCCGGAGGAGGGACCAGCATGCCTGTGGACCGTGTCGGACATCGGACGCGGGTATTCGGCGCCCATCGTCGTTGACGATACGGTCTACATCACGGGGGACGAGGAAGAGGATCTCGTCATCCGAGCATTTTCGCCCGATGGCGAGCTGCGTTGGCAAGTCAAGAATGGGGCCGCGTGGAAACAATCCTATCCGGGCGCCCGGTCCGCGTGTACGTATGACGAAGGAAAACTGTATCACATGAACGCCCACGGCCGTCTCGTGTGCTTGGATGCCAAGACGGGCGCGGAACAATGGGTGGTCAATGTGCTCGAGCGGTTCGAGGGCAAGAACATCACCTGGGGTCTGAGTGAATCGCTGTTGGTGTTCGGGGACCTGGT
The DNA here is from genome assembly GCA_964522605.1 of uncultured Pirellulaceae bacterium. Classification (GTDB taxonomy): domain Bacteria; phylum Planctomycetota; class Planctomycetia; order Pirellulales; family Pirellulaceae; genus CAVZLD01. The sequence goes on along the minus strand of CAZFWV010000362.1, from coordinate 3,806 downwards.
GTTTGCCACTCCGTGTGGCGCGAAAGGTCTGGTCGTCGCGCTGAACAAACAGACGGGCGAGACCGTGTGGGCAACACCTGCATTAGAAGAGGAAGAGCCGTCCTACGCGTCGCCGATTCTGGTCCGCATCGACGGTCGAAACCTGCTGATCAACAGCGCGATCAAGAACGCCTTCGCTGTCGATGCGGCAACCGGTGAGCTCTGCTGGAAAGTGGCGCAACTGGATCCCAAGAACACCGTTTCGACAATCCCCGTGCTGGGCAAGAACGAGGTCGTGCTGACCAACGTCAGCCGTGGCTTTGGCGGAATTTTTGGAGTTCGACTGGCGGGAACCACGGCCGAGCGAACTTGGACCAAACAGCTCTCAATCAGTCACGGAAGCTCGATCTGTATTGCGGGTCAGGTCTACGCCGCGTCGAGTCGCGGTGAAGCACGCGGCTGGGTGGAGGTCGATGCCGCAACGGGTGAGCAGCGTGTCCTGTCGGAACTGGCGGGCGGTTCGCTCATTTTCGCGGATGGCCACTTCTACTGTCTGACCGAGCGCGGCCTGATGACCTTGCAGAAGCCAACCGACGACGGCTTCGAAACCGTCGGCAGCTTTCAATTCGCCGAGGGCAAAGACGTCTGGGCCCATCCGGTCATCTGTGACGGCCGACTGTATCTGCGTTTTCACGAGACCTTGTCCTGCTACGACATCCGCCAGACAGACGATCGTACGCAGTCCGACAGCTAGGGACGGCTCAAGAATAAGTTCCTCGTTTAACCGTGCGGGCGTCGCCCGGCGGGTAGGAGCAATCTTCCGCGGCCCGCTGGGCGCACGGTGAAACGAGAGGACCGAGATGCCGAAGTTATACTTGCGTCATCCCTCGGCATCTGCGGTGTGCGACCCGCCGGCTCAGTGCCGCGCGTTCATGGCCGCGTTGGCTTGGAGCCTTCTGAGACCAGGGATTCACTCGCCAAGATCGTGAGGTCTTGGACGGTGTTCAGTCTGGGTCTGGGTGAATGGCAATCTGGCACTGGTTATCTTTCCGCGGGTCCAGACGGATCATGGCATCCGTATCGCTCGCTGCCCAGTGCCCCAGATGCACGACGACTTCGCTGCATGACGGATCGGACAATGCCTCGACGCGAAGCTGAGCTGTTTGGCCATCGTCCGCGATCCTCAGTTCCATCGTCAGCGGCCCGAAGGGGGTTGCGATGCCGCGCAGTCGCGTGTTCATCCCGGGGCCTGTCCACTCGGTCGGCAGACCCTCAAGCAAGTGAAGTTCATCGCCCCGGTCCAGTGCGAGCAGGTGGACGGCCAATCGAATGAACTCAGCGCTTGCCCAATTGTGTGGCATGTCTCCGACTTTGCGGTATTCTTCGCCTGTGAGCGACTGTTCTTCACGCCAGGCCAGTATTGGCGCGGCATGATTGGCAAAGGCATACAGCGTCTCTGCCGCTTTCGGACCGTCACCGAGCCACAACCAAGCGTGTCCGTAGAACGACGCGAAGTAATTCCACAGCCCCGCACTATCCCAGCCCGTGCCAAAGACCATACCCTCTCGCTCGGTTGCTCGCAGCATCGAGAGATTCCCGGCGACGAACGGATCGTCCTGCTCAAAGAGCTGCCCCGGATACACAGCATGGCAGAACGCCCACTGAGCCTTTTGCGGAAGGATCGTTGTGCCGGCCTCGCCCATATAGGTTGGCAGATACGCATTGCCGTGCGCGTCGACGCGCAGATCGCGGTTCGCAATCTGGCGGAAAGTACGGTAAAAGTCATCGTACATCGCCTGCCAGCGGGCAGCCTGCTCGTCTTTCCCGAGCCACTTCGCCGCCTGAATGGCTGCCCGCACGCCCACCAGATTCCAGTAGGTATTGGTGAATTCATAACAGTACTGTGGGCCGAGCCCTCCGTCGGGAAAACCTGGTGGGATGAGACCATCGTCCAAGGTTTCATCGTTCTCTAAAGACTGATCGCGGAGGCGGGCAATGTAGTTCATTGCCTTCTCGATTGTGGGCCAGACGGATGCCAGCCAACGCTTGTCTTGCGTCAGCTGCGCATGCCGCAGGCACGTCCAGATCACGATGCCGTTTTCTTTGTGGTAACCCGGAATGATTTCAAAGCGGCCATCTTCCTGTTGAAACGTGAGCGTGTACTTGACGCCATTACGAGCTTGCTCACCAGCTCCCAGCATCGTCGCCGACTCGAGCAGGAACGCGCCGTCCACGATCCACAAACCTCGATAGCAGGTCGGCCCCACCTGGAAGGCAGGCAATCCATTCTTCATCTCACGCGCCTGCCAGATGTTGCGAATGGACGCTTCGATCAGCGACTGGATGGGAGCATCAGGTACTTGAATGCGATCCCAAGGTAAAGGAAGCGTCTGCCAATACCGAACCGCTCGTTCACGGTACGTGATCGCCTGATCGAGAGTTTTGGGCTCAATCACGAGCGGTCCGCCGCTGCTGAAAACGACGAAGAACACGGCTCGCTCTCCGGATTCAATCGCAAGCTCCTCCAAGCGGACCATGCGACGAGTCTCGTCGACCTTCTGGACGTCCAGCATCTTCCGCGACGCGGTGATCGTGTCGTGACCTTGAACGACCAACTTTTGTTCTGCAAGACGTTCCTCGAATTGCAGTGAGGTATCCACGACAAGCGTTGGTCGAATCGTCTTGATTTCATCCGACGTGTTAGTGATCTCCACCAGGATGAGGTCATTGCGTGACGGACCACCAAACGTTGCATCTTCGATCGTGAGGATTGCCTGGGGCGTCAGCTTTCCGTCCAGGTCAGGCAGATCGGTGACGGCGAACGCCTCCTCTACGATCCGAAGGCCAGCGGCATCGCGCATTGTCTGCACGATGGGAACTCGTGCCGAGTGCAATTTCTGACGGATCCATTGAGCGTCTTCCGCAACCGACACGGACACTCGCGTGCCAAATTCCCGTCCCCCCTGACCGTAGTGATAAAGCAACTCGCCGCTGCGATCGACAAGCGTCTTGTGGGGATCATCCGGAAGGCAGATCGACGCTTGCCATTCCGGTGGCGCGTGACGGAAGTCGACCTCCAGCCTCTCACCTCGAACGCACAATCCTGGAGCCATCGTCGCGAAGATGATCGCGCTGCGGATCGTTGTTTCGAAACAGCCCATCACGTCCTCCTGCAATCTGAGTGCAATCGTCGGCAAGAATCACCAATATGGTACTCTCGGTATCCAGAAGGCGACGTCAAAGAAGTCCCCGCCCCGACGAAGCACAGCCATAAGTTGCTTCATGAAAACCACTTAGGGATGACTCAGAATGACTCAGAAACAACTTCGGCATCTCGATCCTCTCGTTTCACCGCGTGCCCAGCGGGCCGCGGAAGATTCCCCCTCCCCGCGGGGCGACGCCCGCTCGGTGAAACGAGGAAGTTGCTTCTGAGCCGTGTTTCTGCGCCGTTCCTTCGGCAACGCGGACCTAAATTGACGTCGTACAGATCCATAGGCCGTGAGCCATTGGCGGCACTCCGTTTTGGAGCAACATGCGTTCGACCGCTGTGGCGGATCCCGGCGTCGGCTGGAGCGTCCAGAAGCGCGATTTCCAGCGATTGATCCCAACCACCACAGGGACGGGGCGCCTGTCGCGGGATTGAACTTATGCGGATGGATCGTGGATGCTATGCTAGGTGCCTGCACGTCATGGACAGGACACACAAAATCACTCTGTCGGGTGACGCGGCAGAAGGGGAAAAACCCTCGAAAGGGGACGTAGCTCAATTGGGAGAGCACCGGCTTTGCAAGCCGGGGGTTGTCGGTTCGAGCCCGATCGTCTCCACT
>CAZFWV010000361.1:0-6889 GCA_964522605.1 uncultured Pirellulaceae bacterium | reverse complement strand
TCGACTGCAGAAACCACCAGCGATGCTGGTGCGAACCAATCAGGCTCCGCCGTTTTTTGCGAGCATGAAGCGCGAGTTTTGAAGTTTTACATTTCGTTCGTTCGTAGCCGAATTCGTGAGAATTCGGAGGGATCTCGTAGGGGGGACCCATTCGCACAGCCTCCGAATTCTCACGAATTCGGCTACGTGCAACTTCAAAAAGCGCGAGCGAGCCCCGGGCCTGCTGGGAATACACACTCGCTTGCGCTTCGTGCTTGTAATCTCTTCCGGCCCCTTTTCGATTTCGGAGCCTTTGTCATACCACCGGCCCGGCCGATGCATGCTGATTCGGCGAGTCTATTGGGGGGCTTGGCCGATGCAGTACAAATGCTGGGCCGTGCGAATGAAGAGATTCCCGTGCGAGATTGCGATCGAGGCTTGGCAACGTTCGTTCAACGCATTCCGCGCGATCAGCTGGAACTGCGGTCCTGTCTCGAACACAACCGTCTCACCTTCCTCCGAGAGTGTGTAGATCTTGCCATCCGCGTAGACGGGCGAGGCGCAGTGGTTGCCTCCCACGCGTTGCTTCCAAACGATCTCGCCACTGCGCGCCTCGTAACACGAGACGACGCCGTTATCACTGACCGCGTAGAGATGCGGAGCAACAAACAGCATGGATGGCTGCGTTGGCGCGCCCGATCGCTGTTCCCAGGCGATATGCGTTGCGGTGACGTCCCCGCGTCCGTCTGCCTTGACGGTCCGAATCGTCGTTTCCTCGAATCCCGAAGAGGTGAAAACGAGTCCATCTCCAATCACCGGACTCGGCACAACGCCCTCCCCCTTGCTGTAGACCGTCCACAGTCTTTCGCCGCGATCCAGATCAAACGCTTGGATCACATCGCCCGCCGTGCTCACAAGCTGGAATTCTCCCTCCTGCTCGAGCAGATTGGGCGTTGCGTGGGCGACTCGCGATTTTCCTCGTCGAGCGGTCCAGATTCGCTTTCCTGTGGAGATGTCCAGAGCAACAATCTGTGCTTGGTCCCAGGGGATTTGCCAGCCCAGCCGTTCTTCGTCCGAATTGTTAGGCCAGTCACCGGGTACGGCGACCCGGTTGCTGCCGTCGTAGGTCATGATCAGCCGATCTTTGAAGAGGATCGGCGACGCACCCAGTCCGTGACGGCTGTAATGCCTGACCTCGCGATTGGTCCATCGTAGCTTGCCGTCAAAGCCAACGGCGACGATGCTCCCATCGCCGAACACTGCATAGACTCGCTCGCCGTCGGTGACAGGCGTTGGTGTGGCGTATGAGTTCTTTCCTTCTTTGCGCTCGGGCGCTTGCTGCAGCACGATCGTGTCCCAGATCGTTTCCCCGGTCCTTCGGTTGATCGCCATGACATGACAGTCGGCGCCCTCATTGGTTGCCGACGTGACGAAGACGAAGTCATTCCAGACGATGGGCGAGGACCAGCCGAGCCCAGCAACGCGGACTTTCCAGGCGACATTCGTGTCTTCCGTCCAGTGAGTCGGCAGGTTTATCTCTTGCGAGATGCCTTGCCCCGTTGGGCCACGAAAACGAGGCCAGTTTTCCGCAGCGGCCGAGTGGACTAACAGTCCGATGATGGCAAGTGTCCAAATCATACGTCTCACATCGTGGCTCCTTGAGCAAATCACCGAACGCATCGTGATCGTCGCGCCGCCTCAAGTTTACAGAATCCTGATCGACGGGCTCGATTGTCCCCATGGTGCAAGCGGTTCACAATCGTCTCGGGCAACTGCCTTTAGCTTAATGCTTGGTCGGAAGTCTGCAACAAAGTTGCGGCATAGTTGAAGAATCCTTCGTATGTTCTTAGCCCGCGTGCACTGCGATTTATCACTGAATTTTCCCGTATGTAGCCGAAGTCGTGAGACTTCGGAGGCTCGTAGGTGCGATCCGAATTCTCACGAATTCGGCTACGAAGCGAACTTTGTCCAATGCATGCAGGCTAAACACGTACAATCCTTCGGATTCGACGACACCCATAGGCCGCCTTCTGGGCGAGAATGCAAGAATTCAGCCCCCTTTTGGTTTCCGCCCTGCGAACGGGTATCATGGTGTCGTTTTCTCTCGTAGATTACGGCGGAGGTTCCATGAGCAATCACATTCCGCGTGTCGCTGGTTCCAATTTCCTTTCTGGATGTATTTCCACATGTCTGGCTGTCATCCTGTCGGCAACCGCAGCGGCAGGAAGTCGCCCCCATATCGTAGTCTTTCTGTCGGATGACCACACGCTCAGCGATTCATCGCTCTACGGTTCCACCGACATGGTTACGCCTAACATGGAGCGGATTGCCGAGCGCGGCATGACGTTCGACCAGGCGTATGTCGCATCACCCTCGTGTGCTCCCAGTCGAGCGGCGTTGTTGACCGGGTTAATGCCCGCGCGAAATGGAGCGGAACGTAATCATTCGCGACCGCGAGATCAGATCAAGAAGCTGCCCGCGTATTTTCACGATTTGGGATACGAGGTCGTTGCCTTCGGGAAAGTCGGCCACTACACACAAACGCCGGAATATGGATTCGATCTGGCGCGGCATTACACATACCACGACGACGTGGCGGTTGGCGAAGCGATCAAGTGGCTCGAGGCACGCCAGGATGACCGGCCGCTGTGCCTGTTCGTGGGAACCAACTGGCCACACGTTCCGTGGCCCGAGCCCACGAGTATCGACGCCGAAGCGATCCGGATTCCGGATACCCATGTGGAGACCCAGGAAACACGTCATGCCCGGGCGATGTACTACCAGGCAGTTCGCATCATGGATGACGAGTTTGGACAGGTATTTGACGCTGCATACCGGAAGCTGGGAGCCAATACTCTGTTCGTCCACACGAGCGATCATGGCGCGCAGTGGCCCTTCGGCAAGTGGAACTTATACGATGACGGCATTCGAACGCCGATGGTTGCCGTGTGGCCGGAGCACATCGCTGCCGGAGTGCGGACGGATGCGATGGTGTCGTGGGTCGATCTGCTGCCGACACTGATCGAAGCAGCAGGCGGCAGCGCGCCCGACCACCTGGACGGTCGATCGTTCCTGCCCGTGCTTACCGGTGAACGGACCACTCATCGTGGTCAGATCTTCACCACACACAGTGGCGACGGCAATTACAACGTCTATCCATCGCGCAGCGTCCGCGACTCACGCTTCAAATACATTCTGAATCTGCATCCGGAGTTTGTGTTCGCGTCTCATATTACGAAGGTCCAGCGCGACTCGCCCTACTGGCCCAGTTGGGTCGAGAAGGCAAAATCCAGCCCCGACGCGGCGCACAAGATTCAGCGCTATCGACAGCGACCGGCGGAGGAATTGTATGACCTGGCGGCCGATCCGCAGGAGACGAAGAATCTGGCGGGCGACCCTCAGTGGCAGGATTCACTCGAACGGATGCGATCCACATTGATGGCATGGATGGAAGAGCAGAAAGATGAGCGGCGTGTGTATGGGATGCCCGAATTGCACCGCGCCGGAAAGCCAGCCCCCAATGTCCTGGTCGTGTTCATCGACGACATGGGGTGGAGCGATTTGTCGTGCTTCGGGGGGAAGGCGGTCTCGACCCCCAACATCGATCAGTTGGCAAGTGAAGGATTGCGATTCACGAACTTCTACGTCAATTCGCCCATTTGCTCGCCGTCTCGTACGGCACTGACAACGGGCAATTATCCGGCGCGGCATCGCATCACTTCATTTCTTGCCGAACGCGAAGCCAACCGGAAGCGAGGCATCGTGGATTGGCTTGATCCGAGTGTGGTGACCTTGCCCCGCTTGTTTGCGGACGCCGGATACCATGTGGGACATTTTGGCAAGTGGCACATGGGAGGCCAGCGGGACGTCGGCGAGGCTCCGCTGATTACCGAATATGGGTTTGATGCGTCGCTGACCAACTTCGAGGGTCTCGGACCGCGCGTGCTTCCCCTTTGTTACGGCGGAAATGATCAACCGCCACGTCGACACGACTTGGGAAGTGCAAGCCTGGGGCGCGGTCCGATCGAATGGGAAGATCGATCGGTGATCACCAAGCGATTTTCGGACCGGGCGATCGAATTCATCGACGAAGCGGCAGAAGCAGGAAAACGCTTCTACATAAACGTTTGGCCAGATGACGTCCACTCGCCGTTCTATCCACCCGCCAGCCAGCGAAGTGAACCGTCGAAACGCGCGCGATATCACGCCGTGCTCAAGACCATGGATGAACAACTGGGGCCGTTGTTCGAACAGATCCGCAGCGATCCGCAACTCCGCGAGAACACAATGATTCTGGTTGCCAGCGATAACGGCCCTGAGCCCGGTGCCGGGAGTAGCACGCCTCTGCGTGGCAGTAAAGGGAATCTGTTCGAAGGAGGTATTCGTAGTCCGTTGATCGTGTGGGCGCCGGGTCTGATGGAAGATGGAGTGGAGGGGACAACCAACTCATCGACCATTGTTTCGAGTATCGACCTGGTTGCGTCGCTGATTACGCTGGCACACCTTTCGCCCCCCGAAAACTATCAGTGCGACGGCGAAGATCTACTCGCGGCATTGCTCGGTATCTCGGATGCGCAACGGAGCAGTCCCCTGTTCTGGCGACGTCCACCCGATCGACCAGGTCCTGAGGATTCACCCAACCCAGACCTCGCAGTTCGCGACGGCGCATGGAAGCTCTTGACGAACGTCGACGGCTCGAACACTCAACTCTTCAATCTGGATCGGGATGTGCGTGAAGAAACCAACCTGGTTGAGAGGAATCCGCGCATCGCCGAGAGATTGAAACAGCGGGTGCTTGAGTGGAATCAATCGCTGCCCAAAGATGCGATTGCGTCGACGGCGGCAGTCGAACGGCGAACTCCATTGATCTCTTGCGAGTCACTTCTGCAGGAGATGACCGACCTGAATGCCTTGGCTCGATATCCGGAGTTGGCGTACCGGCAGCTTCAGGCCAGCAGTTACAATCGCAAGTCGGTGGCTCGTGATCAGCCCGAACAGGGAGTCGACGGTTGGTTCGCTGACTCCGATGGCGTTGGATTCCTCCGTACGGAAGTGAACGATGGACGGACCGAATGGGTAATCATGGAACACGAAGGTCCGGGATGCCTGGTGAAATTCTGGACCCCATTCTTCTATTACGGCCTGGATAATCGCGTGGGGCCCAGGATTCGGATCTATCTAGACGGCGAAGCCACCCCCACGATCGATTGCGTGTTCATCGAGTTATTGACGCGGAACGAATGGCCCGACACGTACGGACCGAAGCCGTCGCCGCAAAACGCGTTTGTCGTGCCATCGCCCTTGGCAGGTTTCACGGCCAGGGCAGGGAATCTGTATCTGCCGATTCCATTCGCGAAACAGTGCAAAATCACTCTGGACGACAAGCCCTTTTACTACATCGTGAATTATCGTGCCTATCCGCCGGGGACTTCCGTCCAGACGTATCGCCGTGATCCGGACGCTGTTTCTGCTTCGGCATTGTCCGCCGTCGAACAAAGACTCTTGAAGCCGCCGACCGTCGAAGAAGGGAAGGTTCTCCAGTTCCAGACCGCTGCCACGTTACGCGCCGGTGAATCGGCAACGGTTGAGCCAACAAACAACAATGCGGCCATCCGGCAACTCGAGATTCATTTGGACCCAGACGAAATCAGGACGAACCCCCAGTTGCTGCGATCCACGGTTCTCAAAATCAGCTTCGATGGTGTGCAGACCGTATGGTGTCCAATCGGCGATTTTTTCAGTAGCGCAGAGCAGATCGTTCCTTTTCAGACGTGGACCCGTACGGTGACATCCGACGGTAAGTTCATCTGTCGCTGGGTGATGCCGTACCAAGAGAAGACGCGGGTGTGTCTCGAGAATCTCGGTTCCCAACCCGTGAATGTGAATCTGATCGCGCACACCAGTCCCTGGGAATGGGACCCAAGATCGATGTATTTCTTTGCTCGCTGGCGCGGTGACGAGATACTGCCGGGCAATAAATTCGTCGATTGGAACTTCATTGACATTCGAGGCCAGGGCGTGTTTGTCGGAGATTCCTGGACGGTCTTCAATCCAACCACAGGTTGGTGGGGCGAGGGGGACGAGAAGATCTACGTCGACGAGTCTTATGCGCAGAAGTTCCCCGACCACTTTGGCACCGGTACAGAGGACTACTACGGCTGGGCTGGAGGCGTTGTCCCGACGAAAGAAGACCAATTCTCCCATCCGTTTTTGGCAAATGTTCGCGTTGGGTCAACCGATGCACCTCGGACGCAAGGTTTCAATATCTGCACGCGCATTCGCAGTCTAGACGCCATTCCGTTCCAGGAACGCTTGGTGTTCGACATGGAAGCCTCACCGGGGGTCGACCAAAGGAATCCCTGGGACTTGCTCGGGTATTCCGCGGTCAGCTTTTTCTATGCGTTACCCGGCGCGACTTCGAATCGCCCCGCAATCCCCGATGCAGCGCGCAAGCCGATCATTTCGCTGGAAGAACTCAAGAGACAGGCGAATCGCCAGTTTTGAAGTTGCACATTTCGTTAGTTCGTAGCCGGATTCGTGAGAATTCGGGGGCTTTGTCGCTGGGTCCACCCTGCTAGAGATCTCCGAATTCTCACGAATTCGGCTACGGGCAACTTCAAGAATCGCCAACGATGACAGGATACAGCGTAGGTCTGTGAGCTCTCGTGATTCAGAAGCTGAACATCCAGTTGCGGCGATGTTCCGAAAACCACGGCAATCCGGCCGAGAATCCTTGACTCTGTGAGTTCCAGCCTGTACGTTCGTCCGATGCGGGGAGCCTCAGACCGCAGACTCACCGACGAGGATTTCACCAGGAGTATCACGACGAAGGGTTCGAGATGAAAAACGTAGTTGTTGTGCTCGTCTTGGCGTTGCTCACCGCGCAGCTTACCGCGGCCGAGTTTTATCC
>CAZFWV010000360.1:0-6929 GCA_964522605.1 uncultured Pirellulaceae bacterium | reverse complement strand
CTGCGCTCTGCCGCCAGCCACCCCTCGAGAAAGACAGGTTTTGAAATGCGCTCTAACAAAGTGTGCGACTTCAAAACGCGCGCGAAGCCGCCCACGGAAAAAACGACCTCCCGCTGCGCAAAAAAAACGGCCAGCGAACAAGGGCTTCGCTGACCGTTCTTCTTGGGGTTCGCCGTGTGCTACGGCGTGCTTCCAACCATGTCTACTTGCGACGTCGATGGCACAGACCCAAAAAGCCCAGAAGCAGGAGAACCAGACCGCTGGGTTCCGGAACGACATTGACGACATCGGGTCCGGCTCCAAAGTTGCCCAGCAATTGGTCCGCCGACAGGGCGTAATCGTAGAGCCGGAACTCGTTGTAGCTGCCGACATACATCGTGTCGGGCCACTGTGCTCGTCCGAGCCAGTTGTTGTTGTCGTTCAAATCGGCCAGTGTCAGGTGAGCCTGGTTCGATGCCACAAACTCGCCATTGACGTACAGCGACATGGAATCTTGTTCGCCATCGATGACGACTGCGACGTGCGTTTCGGCATTCTCCGCCATAATCGCGTTGTCGTCAGCGACCAATTCCAACGCGGTCGGGCCGTTGCGGAGTCCGGTCCGCAGCGTGGAATCCCCGGATCGTGGCGTCGCGAAGATGTAGCTGCTGTTTGCACCACCTCCGGATAATCCTTCGCCGCCATCGCTGGTTCCCAAGTCGAAGATCCGTTGCCACGGCGTTCCAAAGGCGCCGCTCCAGGTTGTCCAGGTCTCAATCGTGGCGCTCGTGCCCAATCCGGAGACCGTCCCGTTGGGGATTTCAAAGTAATCGCCGTTGGACTGTCCGTTGTTGGCATTCGAGTTCTGGCTGCCATCGTTGCCCAGGACGAGTTGTCCGCCGGCGAAAGCGGCGGCGCCCGTCTGGTTGACGAGCGTTCCATTCGCACCCCCGACGGAATCACTGCCGTCACTCGTGAAACTGTAGCGATGGGCGGGGCCACCACCCAAGGGCAATTTTTCCGCGACCGGTGGCACGACCGGTGGTGCCGGGAAAAGATCCTTCTCGAACTCATAGTTATTGAGCACATCGGCTTCCGTCAGGACGCCATCATGGATGCGAACGTTGCCCAGCGCGAGGCTTCCTCGAAGCGCACCCGTGGCAGCGCCGCCGGCATCGGTCTGAGACGCCAGTCGAATCGGCCGACCCGCTTGGACATTGAGTGCAACCGTCTCCGTATTCCTCAAGACCCCATCCGCATACACCCGCTGTTCGGTTCCGTCGTAGGTGTACACCAGATGGTGCCACTCGTTTTGAACCGGCGCGATGTTCCAACCGAGGTCCGGCGCGCCCCAGTGCCCGACGGCACCATAGAACGGATTCGTACCATAGTTGAATGACATGTTGCTGCCATCCGGGCCACCACGCGCTCCCCAAGCCAGGATGGTTTCTTCCCCGAGGATCGCTGGATTCAACACCCACGCTTCGATCGACACATCGCTGGCGCCTTCGATTCCGGCCACCGAAAGCGGCCCATCAAAGTAATCTGCGACCCCGTCGAAGACCACGGCATTGGCACCGTTGACGCTTTGGACCGAGGGGGCGCCGACGGCGGTAAAGTCACCAAGCGTTCCCGCGTTGGTCCAGGTTGTGATCGGACCTGCGGCGAGACTCGTGGCGTCCAGGTTGACCAGTGCATCACCGGCCACAATCAACTGCGCACGAACATTCGTGCAACTCAATGCTGTTATGGCGATGGCCAGAACAGCATAATTCATTACCATTTTGCATCTCATGCAGTAGCTCCTCAAAGATGATGCCATGGGGCTTGGAAGGTTTGAACGCGGTCGACAAAAAAAGCATCCACGAACCCTCGCGACGACAGTTTTCATGCGGCCATAACGCGGGTTGGTGGATGCCTTTTTCCTTGAATGGATGACTGTCGCGAGCCGAAGACCGGCGTTCATCTCGCGAGAGTCACGGTGTTACGTTGCCTTCATTAGCCGAACTCATCCCTTCCAAGTTGGATTAGCTCTCAGCGTACTGCGTTTGGCCTCGGTTTCAAGCGATTCTCCAGCCTATTACTGTGAATTATTCCAATCGGGCGAGAGTTCAGGTTTCGACCGCGGCGAACCGTTCAAAGGTTGAAACACGCTGCGAAAATTCGGAATTCGTCCGATCAAAGGCTCGAGTCGTCGGGATCGAAAGGCGTTGGTCGGCCACAGATATCTTGATACGTCGGTGACCCCATCGGCCCTCGAGTGGCTTCATCCAGCGACGAATAGATTTTGAAGAGTGAGCCGTCCAGCCGAAGCGTGCGAAACAGTTGCCTCAGCGATTCGTTCATGGAGCACATTTTCAAATGCACTCCCATCGAAGCGAGTCGTTGATTCACGGTCAGAAGAGATGAAACGGCTAACGAAGAAACCAGTTTTACGTTCTGGAAATCCAGGACAACCAGTTTTGGGGAGTTGGCTTCGACGACCTGCAACAGTTCGAGCTTGAGACACTCGGCAAGCGCATCACCCTGCAGATACGGGTCGACAATTCGGGCGACGAGCCAGTCGCCATGATCTTCCACGTTGTAAAACCGGCTTTTGTGCATGCGTCAAATCGCCTGCCACTTCGCCTCAGGTCGCTTCGCTAATATCGTACCAGATTGCTCCGCAGAGGGAAAACAAATGCTCCACGTGACCGAAGGCGGTGTCAGCCTCACGCGTCGACTGCCCGATCCGCGGTCATCCGTTTCCTCCGCGTGATCCGCGGCTTCTCTTCCTCTCGCACTCGTGCTTCGTGCATCCTATGGATAATCGCAAGAAGCAAGAATATGGGCCAACGGCCGGCGACTCCGGAGTAATTGTCTAGGGGAAAATGGGTAGTCTGTGGTGCTTTTCGGGGGGTCAGTGAAGTTCGTCGTGGCGCGGGGCGATCGGCCAATCCGCTCCCAACTGGCTCTGCTGGAACCGGGTCACCTGGTCGATCCCCTGTCGGGCGAGTGCGAGTAAATCGGCCAACTCTTGCTGCGAGAAGGTGGCCTCTTCGCCGGTGCCCTGGATTTCCACGAACTGACCGCGGCCGGTCATGACGACGTTCATGTCGACGGCAGCCGTCAGGTCCTCGGGATAATCCAGGTCGAGGAGTGGGTGTCCGTCGACTAAGCCGACACTGATGGCGGCGACGCTATCGCGCAGGGGCTGGCGAGGCGGGTCCGGTTGATCGGACAGCGAGCGGATTGCGTCCACCAGGGCGAGAAACGCTCCGTTGATACTGGTGGTGCGTGTTCCTCCATCGGCCTGCAGCACATCACAATCGATGGTGATCGTCCGCGGACCCAGGGATTGCAGATCAACGACGGCGCGCAGACTGCGTCCGATCAATCGCTGGATTTCCGTTGTGCGTCCATCGACCTTTCCCCCTCGCTCGCGTGCCTTCCGCGGCCGCGTGCTTCCGGGCAGCATATTATACTCCGCGGTGATCCAGCCTTTGCCTTGTCCTTCCAGCCACGGTGGGACGCGCGGGTCAACGCAGGCGGTGCAGAGTACAACTGTTTGGCCGGCGGTCAGCAGGACGCTTCCGTCGGCGGTTTGCACGTAGTTGCGTTGCGCACGCAGGGGACGCAAGGCATTCGCGGCTCGATCATCCCGCCGGTTCACGCGTCACCTTCCGTTCGGTTTTTCTCGACAAGCCAGACCATGAGGCCTTTCTGTAGATGCATTCGGTTGGCAGCTTGCTGGACGACGACACTCTGGGGCCCATCGATCACATCATCGGTCACTTCTTGACCTCGATGAGCTGGTAAGCAATGCATGAAGACGGCATCGGCCGGCGCCAATGACATGATCTTGGCATTAATCTGGTAGCTGGCGAAATCCCGATTGCGCCGCTCCGCTTCCGATTCGAATCCCATGCTCGACCAGACATCGGTATAGACGGCGGATGCATGCTGCAGTGCTTCCTTGGGATCTTCGGTTTGCTGCAGCGAACACTCGGGGTATTCGCGTTGTAAGCGGTCGATCAAGGAGGATTCGAGTTGATAATGACGGGGGGCGGCCAGCGCGAACGTGACGCCCAATTTGCAGCAGGCGATCGCGAGACTTCGAGAAACGTTGTTCCCATCGCCGACGAACGCCAGCTTCAACGGTCGTTGGGTTCCTTTCAGTTCGCGCAGTGTGAACAGATCCGCCAGCGCCTGACACGGGTGGGCCGTATCGGTCAGGCCATTGATTACGGGGCACGATGCGTGTCGCGCCAACTCATCGACCGTTCGGTGGGCATGTTCACGGCAAACGAGCAGATCGACGTACTGGCTGATTACTCGGCCAAAGTCGGCCACCGATTCGCGCGTCTGCCAGCCGACATCTTGTCCAAGATAGAGGCTCGTGCCGCCGAGGTGAGCCATGCCGGCCTCGAAACTCACCCGAGTCCGCAAGGAGGGTTTCGAGAACACGAGCCCCAGGACTCGGTGGGCCAGAATCGGTGTGCGAACGCCGCGCTGCAACTGGTCTTTCAGTTCCGTGGCGAGCGCCAGAATATCCTCGATTTCGTCGCGGTTGACATCGTCCAGGGTCAAGAGATGGCGCATCGAAAATCTCGCTTGCTAAACGGAGTAGTTTTGCAGGACGTCCGTCAGAATGTCCAATCCTTCGTGGACTTGTTCTGCCGTTACGTTGAGTGCCGGAAGCAACCGCAGGACGGTCCCCTGCGTGCAGTTGATCAGCAACTGACGGTCGAGACAGGCTTTTACGATCGGTTCGCCTTCGACTGCCAGTTCAATACCGATCATCAAACCGCAGACGCGCACCTCCTGAATCAGGTTGCACGTTTCCCCCAGTTCTTCCAGACGCTGCTGGAACAATTGGCTCATCGCCAGACCGTGTTCCAGCAACTGCTCCCGTTCAATCATTTCCACCGCGGCGATTCCAGCACGTGCGGCGATCGGATTACCACCGAAGGTCGCGGCGTGCATTCCGGGGCGGAGACTCGGAGCGATTTCGGGAGTTGTCAGCAGCGCGCCGCCGGCGATGCCGCCACAGAGCGCCTTGGCCAGGGTGATGACGTCTGGTGTGACCCCGAAATGTTGGTAGGCAAACCAGTGACCCGTGCGGCCGCAGCCGGTCTGAACTTCGTCAAACATCAGCAGCAGTCCGTGTTCGTCACACAGTTCACGCAGTCCGGCCAGAAAGCCGGCCGGGGCGATTCGGACTCCACCCTCTCCCTGAATCGGCTCAACCAGAATCGCACACGTCTGCGCATCGATCAGTCCGCGGACGGCGTCCAAATCGCCGAATGGCGCGTAGACGAATCCAGCCATCAGGGGGCCCAGACCCGCGTGGTACTTCGGCTGGGCGGTCGCCGAAGTGGCACCGAGAGTCCGTCCGTGAAAACCGCCTTCAAAGGTAATGATCCGGTATCGATCGGGCGGCGTATGCAACCGTGCCAGCTTGATTGCCGCTTCGTTCGCCTCCGTGCCGGAATTGCAGAAGAACGCCTGTCCCTGGAAGCTTCGTTCCGACAACAACTGGGCCCAGCGCCCCTGTGCTTCCATATGCCACGTGTTGGGAACGTGAATCAACGTGGCAACCTGTTCTTGCACCGCCGAGACGATGGGGGCAGGGCAATGACCGAGCAGATTACAGCCCCAGCCCGGAAACAAATCGAGGTAACGTCGGCCTTCCGCGTCCCAGACGTAAGATCCTTCGCCGCGCACCAGGCAGACTGGGTACCGCCGGTAATTCGGGATCACGTATTTTTGAAACAACTCCATCGTTTCCGATGAACTCAACACTTCTTGTGTACTCATGACGGTGAACTCTGTCGGACCCCAGGAAAAAGGTGGTGGATGAAATCGTCTCGCTCACGAAAAAAGGAAAGACAACCGAGGGGTCCATCTGGTTCGTCCGGACTTGGGCGGCAGAACCAAAGGCCCGCTCCTTCGCGCCCTGCGCTGGGTTTCAACTCGAGGTGAATTGGCCGGCAGTCCGATCGGATCATTTTCTCCCTGGCCGCATCCCGGTCGGATCTCGTCCGTGCTCAGTCGTTTGTTAGCTCCGTTCCTACCCCACTGGTTGTGTAGATCTCGAGCAACAGCGAATGACGGAGTCCGCCGTCGACGATGTGGACTTTCTTCACGCCATGTTCCAGCGTTTCAAGGCACGCCTCCACCTTCGGAATCATACCCGAGGCGATCTGACCGCTGCGAATCAACTCCCGCGCTTCACTGGCTCGCAGTGAGTGGACGTGGCTTGACGGGTCATTCTTATCTCGCCGCACGCCATTCACGTCGCTCAAGTAGACCAGTTTCTCGGCGTTGAGCGCCTGGGCGACCGCTGTCGCTGCGGTGTCCGCATTGACATTCAACCATTCTCCAGTCGATCGCTCCAAGCAGAAAGACGGGATGACCGGGATTTGTCCGCGGCGGCAGACCGCGCTAATCGTCTCGTGGTCCACCTCCGTGACCCGGCCCACAAGACCCAGGTCGACGGTCGTGTTGTCGGGGCCGGTCAATTGAATTCGCTCGCCGTAGAGGACATTCGTGGTTTCGAAATTCAGGTGCTGCGCCGAGCCGCCGAGTTCTTCAATTCGGCGGGCGAGACCTTCGCACGTATCCCGCGCCAAGACGCGCTTGACGATTTCCCGCGTTGCTTCATCCGTGTATCGACGACCCTGAATGAATCGCGGTTGGATGCCTGCGGCGTCCATCGCTCGGGAGATCGCGGCCCCACCCCCGTGAACCACCACGGGCAGCATCCCGACCGTTTCCATGAACACCAGGTCGATCAGGATATGGCGCAGTCCATCTTCGTCTTCGAGCAGGCTTCCGCCGAGCTTCACCACGGTCGTCTTGTTGCGGAATTTGCGGATCCAGCCGAGGGCTTCGATCAAGACATCCGCTTTTTCAATGGCTTTTTCCAACGATCTGACTCCCGCGGGAGAACCAGGCGACAGGGGGGC
>CAZFWV010000359.1:0-6943 GCA_964522605.1 uncultured Pirellulaceae bacterium | reverse complement strand
GTCAATGGTTGCGGACGAACTCGTTCGTGTTGACGAGTGCCCAAAGCAGGCTTTCCAGGCTCTGCAGCGGCTCGGATTCCTCCGCTTCGTAAATCTCCCTGGCGCGCCGGGCTTCATCCGGACGAGGGGCTCGTCCAAACGCGATCTGGAAGAGGTGTTCGACTCGCTGTTCCACTGAGAGCTGGCTTGCGGCGATGGCCCGAACGAGCCGCAATTGTCCGATCGTCAGCTGCTGCCCGATTTGCGCAGACGGCTGTCCATCGCGACCCGACGGCGCCGCCTCGGAGTCTGGCGTGAGCGTGGGCCGAACCTGCGCGACGATCGCGTCGTCCAATCGTTCCGCCGCTGCACGCGCGGACGCATCGATCCGTCCCTGGATCAACTGGGCAATCGCCTGGACTGGATCGACAAAGGAACTCGGTCGGTAATAAACGTGGCTGAATAAGGGAGGTGCACCGGCGAGCGGCATGTCTTGTGCATTCGCCTCCGTTAAGACATCGGAGCGAGAAAACGCATCGCTCAGCACAATCCAGCGGAGAAGCTGATTGAGATCGCAACCGCGGGAGGCAAACTCATCCGCCAAGAGATCGAGCAATTCGGGATGTGCGACCGGATTGTGGCGCCCCATATCGTCGACGGGAAAGGTAAACCCATACTGAAAGAACTCCGCCCAAAACCGATTGACGATCGCCCGCGAAAACTGCTTGGTGGAGACCAGCCATTCGGCAAGCTCGCGTCGATAATGCGCGTCGTCGACACGACCGCTCGCCGCCAACGGCTCTCCATCCGGCAGCACGGCCGGGACATGCCGCCAAGTCCCATCTGCTCGCTGGTAGGCAACCGCTCCGGGAATCTGCTTTCCGTCCGCTCGATCTCCGCCGAAGTCTCGATCACTCAACCGCAATCGTCCGGCACCGAGCGACTGGAGATGCAGCTGGCGAAAACAAGCGGTCAGCTGCCAAAACTGATCCTGGTCCAGATTGTTATGCGGATCGTCGTGACACTGCGCACACGAAGCACGCTGTCCCAGCATCACTCGACAAACCTCTTCGGTCGTTCGGATGCCGCGACCATCCATCAGCGCAAGCAAGTAGTTCGTCGCCGGGTTGTAGTCCTGTTCATTAACGGAATTCGATCCTGTTGCGGTCAGCAACTGACCCGCGATCTGATCACAGGATGTATTCTGGAGCAATGCTGGGCGCAGATAGCGTTCCAACCCTGCGCGAAAGGATGCCGTCGACGGCCCATCATCCAGCGCCGAACCAATCAGCTTTTGGGACCACTGAGAAGCCCAGTGCCCCGCATACTCTTCCCGATAACGTCGATCTGTCAGCAGTCGGTCGACCAATTGCTGCCGACGAAGGGGCGGGTCGAGTTGCAGAAAGCTCGCCAACTCCTCGTCACTGGGACTTCTACCCAAAAGATGCACGTAAACGCGTTGGCACCACTGCTGGTCGGAAATGAGCGGCGCGGGTTGCACTTGCGCCAAATCCCACGCTCGCTGGAGGTATTCGTCGATCCGCTCCACGACGCTCGCTTCGGGCAAGTCGGCTTCGAACGGATCCTCTTCACGCGCTGGAATCGACTGGCCGAATTGCACGGTCGGGACTTCGTCGAGCGCGTCGGCAGCGACCAGCGGCTCCCGTGACGGAGACTGCGTTTGCTCACCGGACGCGATCTCATCGGGCTGCGTGCTTGGAGTCAATTCTCGCGAAGGCGATGATTGAACATCCGATTCCACAACATCCGTGCGGCGCGCGAGCGCCGAATCGTCCAAGCGATCCGCCTTCCAACGGTCTTTGTTCTGCCAAGCCACCAGCAGGAGCAAGGCACAGGCAGTCAACAGAGCGGCGTTCAGGATGCGCGAGGTCCATCGCCGCACGGTCCGCCGGCGACCTCGACGATCGGCAAGGCTCGCCGGCGAGCCAAAGCTGCCCTGCGACCAGTCGTGGACTGGTGGTGCCAGCACCGGTGTGGACACTGGTTGCCCGGAAGTCTCCGGCGCGTTCTCCGACTTGGGCGGAGCGTTCCGGCGCAAGATCTGATCGCGCAGATCGGGAGGCGCCTTGCCGCCCAGGACTTCCTCGAGCAGCGAATCGAGCAGCGGATCATTCTGCGGCGGCGATGGATGGCGACGCGGATGCGTCATGTAAGTTTTCCTTCGATACAGTTCCGCAACTGTTTCTTTGCCCGTTGCATCAAGTTCTTAGCGCCGTGCTCCGTAATCTCCAACGCAGCAGCGATCTCCAAACGCGAAGATCGATCGCGAAAGCGCATCTCCAACGCCATCCGCGCCCGCTGCGTCAGATCTTCCAGACAGCCCTTTAGCGCCTCCAGCAAGGCCTCTCCCTGGTCGTCGGAAACCAGGCGACCCCAAGCCCGATCGATTTCCTCGATCTGCTCCACCAGTACTACACGTCCGGATCGCCGACGCGCACTGATAAAGCGGTTGTATGCAACCCTTCGAAGATAGGCAGCAGTCGCAGCGGCACTGTATTTCTTGAAGGGACGCTGCAGGACCGCCAAAAAGGTGTCCTGCGTCAAGTCGTCCGCCTCGGCCACATCGCAACCTAACGCGCGCAAGTACCGCCAGATGCCAGCCTGGTGCTCCGCAATCAGTCGCTCAGCCGCATCCTGGCTGGCGGCATCCGGAGTCGTCGACAGGTCACGGGTCGTGGACATAAGACAGAACGTACCGGTTGGGTGAAAGTACTCAACTCGCGGCGCGGAAGGTCCTCCGCCGAATAACCGATCCGCGACCCGTACCGGGATTAATGGGCAAATTCCGTTCCGTCTTCGTTCCCGGGCACGCGACGGCGCCCCCCGAGGGCCGATCCAGAGAAGACGCCTTTATTGTAACGAACCGAGCCCTATTGGTCACAAGTTTCGCCGGAGAAAGCGACCGTCGCGTGTCGCCAGCGGGGAACCGGTCGTGATCTCGGCGAGGATTCCTGCCCCCAGGGAGCTGCCACGGGACCGGCGTGATTTGAAGTTGCACGTAGCCGAATTCGTGAGAATTCGGAGCTCTCGAGCGGCGGGCCCCCAACAATGCTTCCGAATTCTCACGAATTCGGCTACGAACCGACGAAATGTGCCACTTACAGACGCGCGTCTTCGGGGCATCACCGGACCCAGGAACACAACGCCTACGCCCACAACTCCCGAATCACACGGCCTCCATTGGCGATCTTCATCGGCCGGCCGTTACGACTGGTGAACGTCGTCTCCAGGGAGATTCCGAGGGCCTGGCAGACCGTCGCCATGAGGTCTTGCGAACTGTACGGCTCGGTCTCGACCTGGGTCCCATCCGCGTTCGTCTGTCCCACCGCGATTCCACCTCGCAGGCCTCCGCCACCCAGCACAACACTCCAGGCCCGGGCCCAGTGGTCGCGTCCCGTATTGCCGTTGATCCGCGGCGTGCGGCCGAATTCACCCATCCAGATGACCACCGTATCCTGCAGTCGCCCGCGCTGCTCCAGGTCTTCCACCAGGGCACTCATCGCCTGATCCAGCGTCGGGAGTTTCTCGTTCTGGAGCGTGGGAAAAATGTTGCTGTGGTTATCCCATCCGCCCAGATCGACTTCTACAAAGGGCACTCCCGCCTCCACCAGGCGACGGGCCATGAGGCAACCGCGGCCGAATCCATTCTTTCCATACCGCTGCTGCACGTTCTCGGGTTCCGAGCGGACCTGAAACGCATTCAACTGTTGACTCGTCATCAACCGAACCGTCTTGTCCAGGATCTTGGCGTGATCGCCGGCCGCGGGCCCGCGCTGCTGATCGACGAAACTCTGTTCGAGCAATCGGAGTGCTGCCATGCGTCGCTCAAACCGCGGCGGCTCCACCCCCAGTTGCAGGTTGCGAATCTCACCGCTCGACTCCACCACAAACGGAGCCCAGGCCATTCCCAGAAATCCGGGTCCGACGCTGCCTCCCCCGACAGAAACGAATGCGGGCAGGTCGAGGTCCGATCGCGTGTCCAATAGTTCGTGCGCAATGACCGATCCGTATCCGGGGTGTTCGATATTCGGATTGGGAACAAAACCCGTGTGCATGTAATAGCGGCCGCGCCCATGATCCGCCTCTTGCGTGCTCATCGAGCGAACGATCGCCAAGTGATGCATCTGCTGAGCGAGCCGTGGCAGATGCTCGCAGATCTCTACGTCACCCGAGGTGCGAATCGGGCGGAACGGTCCACCGGTCGCCGCTCCCGGCTTCAGATCCCAAAGGTCAATCGTCGAAGGACCGCCCCCCATCCACAATAAGATGGCAGCCTTCTCCCGCCGCTGCAGTTCGCCCGCGTGAAGCTGCAAACTGTTTGTCAGAGATAACGCCGGCAAGGCCATGGTCGTCGCTCCCGCCAAGTGTTGCAGGAAATGACGCCGGCTCATACCCGCAGGCACGCTTCGTTGGCCGAGGGGATTCATCGAACGCACGGAAAGCTCCTCATCGCTTAGCGAATCAAAAGAAACTCGTTACTGTTCAGTAGCGCCCACCAGAAATCCTGCCACACCGTTGCATCATCGGGTGCTGAGGCTAGCAACTGCTGCGCCATCCGCAGCTCTCGGCTGGTCGGTCGTCGCGCGAAGGCCGCGAGAAACAGCTCCTGCACTTTCTGGACAGGACGAAGACGCGAATCGGACAGCACACTTGCCAGGAAGCTGCCCTGATCCAGACTCGTCGCCTGCTTCATCAACGAACCATTGAACATCATCAAGGTCTGCGTAATGGTCCCGTCAAACGTCGTTGCATCGTCCCCTTCGTCGGTCCCCAACACGAGCGTAAACTGGCGCAGCCACTGCTCGCGGGCTCGCGCCTGTTGGTCCGCATCGCCCTGCAAAGAATCGGCCCGACTCGCCACGAGCAACGACGAGTACAGTTGTTCGGCCGTCATCTGACGAACGTAGAAGTGGCTGAATCGCGGTGGCTGGCCGCGCGTCGGATCGTCTTCCTCGTTCTGCCGCTGAATTCGACTCGATCGTCCATACGGCTCACTCAGGACGATCCACTCCATCAACTGCTTCAGATCGAAGCTGTGCTGTTTGAATTGTTCCGCTAGATAGGCAAACAACTCGGGATGCGTCGGTGGATTGTGCGGTCCAAGATCATCAACCGGCTTCGTGAATCCGTACCCGAGGAAGTGAGCCCAAAGGCGATTCACGAGTGCCTGAGGCAAATATTCCGACTGCGTCACCAATCGGGCCAATTGTTCACGCCGGTTGACCTCCTCGAGGTAGCCACTGTGACTGATCTCGGTTCCGTCGACAAACACCGGAAAGGCGGCCTCGAGCTTGCCGTTGCGCAGCTCGTAGTACACGCGCGCCGTCTCCGGCTCGCGTGGTCGATCTTCGCCTGCAAAGTCCTGATCGGCCAGTTCGACGAATCGGAGGTCCCGAGCGCCCGGCTCGAATCGGCGCAGGACGACCGCCTGTCGGAAGAAGGAACTCAGTCCCCAGAATTGGCTCTGCTTCCAATCATTGAACGGATGGTTGTGGCATTGTGTGCACTGCACCTGCAGGCCGAGAAAGAGGCGTGCCGTTTGCGCCGTCGCCTGCGTCGCGCGATCTTCCAGCTTTCCCGTCAGAAAGTTGACGGCGCCGTTGAATCCCGGAGCATCCGGACGATTCGCGCCCGTGGCCGCGATCAACTCATAAACCATGCGATCGTACGGCCGGTTTTCCGCAAAGGCTTCCTCCAGATAGGCGGCCATCCCCGCGCGACTGACGAACCCCTCCCGCGATTCGCCGCCGGCGCGACCAATCAAGAGATTCGTCCACAGCACCGCCCAATACCGCACCCGTTCCGCCCGATAGGCCTCGTCGTTCAGCAGCCTCTGGACCAGACGTCGCTGCTTCTGCGGGCTCCGATCGCCTTCGTACTGCCGCAATTCGGTGACCGTGGGGACTCGACCGATCAGATCCAGAAAGACGCGCCGGCAATATTCCCCGTCCTCCGCCGCGGGCGCGGGACGAACACCGCTCGCCTGCCAGCCCTGGCGAATCCACGTATCGATCGCTTCGACCTGAGGCGGCACGTTGGCATTGGTTCTTCCCCCCAATCGCTCCTCAGCCGCCCATCCGGACGCGTTGAGCCCCAGCCACTCCGCCACCAGCAGGACGAAGACGGCGCAGCATCGCGATCTCGCGGGCGTGATTGACATGGAAAGCAACCAATCTAGGAAGAGAAGATTCGCGGCGCCAGGGGCAGATGGGATCATGGCCCCCGTTTCAAGGTAAACGCGCCGCCCGTTCGCGATGTACTCAGCCGGCCCGGGCAATCATCCCCCGGTGCACCCCGAAAGACGCCGCCTGATGTCCGCCGACCCAATCAGACATGGGTCGACGAGCGTATCAGAATGCAACACTTTTCGATCCAGTGTATCATTCTAAGTCACTCAAAACAAAACAGGCGGGCGTGGGAAGTTTTCCCCAGCCCGCCTGGCAATCGCGGATTTCGTGCCGTCGTTCTCCGGCGTGCCTGCAATCTCTGTCCCGACGGCTTCTCTGCTTCCGTCGAACCGTAGAACTGAGCACGTTTCCGCGTGAATTCAGAGACCTCTTCAGAACCGACCCCGTGTTTGCCTCTTCTGAGCACCGGCCCCCGTGTTCTCTGAACATCATTCGAACTTCTGTACCTTATGCAAAGGCTGTGCCAAGCCACGTATTCGTGTCGAATTCGAGGAAATTTGGCGAGTCGCTTAACCCACAGCCGGCAGGCGAGGTTCACTTCTGCACGTGGTTGTCGCTGGCCGCAACCTCCGGAAACGAGCGGCCCGGTGCCGGGCGATGCCCCGAGATTTAGGAACCTCGCGAGACGGCTGATGGAAATCTGACCGGCTCGTCCGTAGCGGACCCGATCCACTCTGGCTCCCCTCGCCCCGTTTCGAGGCTGCTGAAAAAGTCTTAGCGAGCCACCAGATGTTGTGCATGCATCATCTGCTGTC
>CAZFWV010000358.1:0-6959 GCA_964522605.1 uncultured Pirellulaceae bacterium | reverse complement strand
CGATCAGCGTCAAGACGATCGCCCAGCCCCTACGCGTTTGCCCAACAGATCGTCGCATCGACCAAGTCCCCCTATCGTTCGCGGATCGATCACGGCAAAGACCTGCCTGAGGCCCGCAAGCTCATTGTGACAATTCGTCGACGGCTCTTCTAGCGTAAGCATGAATTCAAACCGAAGATCGAGAAGAGGAACCGCGGATCAAACGGATAAAACAGATAACCGCGGATCTGTCCGTGCCGATCCGTAATCTCCGTCGAATCGGTGGTCACTTCTCTTCCTTAAGTCCGCCCGGAACGCGATTTCTCCCGCTCGAGTCTTGCTTCGACTGCCGTTGTAGAAAGCGGCCCACCGGGACTAGCGCGGAGAGGAATCCCCGGACGCCTGACTCTCGGCGGTCCGTGAGCCGTCGAGCAGCTGTTCGGTGAATCGCGCCAGGTACTTCATGTTACTTTCGGCGCCGTTGAAGCCGAGTACGTTCTCATCCCAATCGAGCTGTTTGGAGAGCAGACGTCCCGCATCGACGTCGAAACGGATTTCCCCCGCCGAGATCCGCTGCACCAATTGGGATCGGACGCGGGCGTCGTCGATCGGGGTCAGGACTTGGGTCTTCACCGAGATCGTGGCGACGCCGGTTTCTACCTTCTCGAGCCGAAAGAGCTGGCGCGTCTTGATGGTCTTGATCCGATCATCCTCTAGCCGGATCTGCAGATCTTGGGGCTGATCCCATTCATACCCGACGGGAATGGCGCTTTCGGGCAGTGGAATCGAGATTCCGCCGAGGCCAAAGTTCGGATGAATAACATGGTCTTTCCGCTGCAGAATCTCTCCGGTAGGCGACATCGTGATCTCACTGATCGGAACGCCAATGGATTCGGCAACGTGCTCGTATCCCGGAGGTGCCTTGTCATCCTCGCGGCTATTGTAGCGCACAGCCGCTCGTCCATCGACTTCCGACCACATGTCAACATCGTCAATCACATGGACGAAACGCGCCGAGCCATCGGCCTGGACTTCCTTGACATGCAGTGATCGCGTCGACTTGGATCGCATCTGGGTCTTTTGCGTATTCCCGGCAATCGTCGTATCGACTTTGGCCATGTGTTCGATCGTGTAGGTGATCACTTCTCCGACTTGGTACTTGTACTGCAACGGATACGTTGCATCGGTCGCCGCGGTGTCCTCGGCTGCCCGGCCATTCGTCGGCCAGGATCCAACCGCGAAAGAGACGACCATCGAGCCGACGGCGAATGCCGCCAAACGCCAAAAACGGTTTCTTGCCTGCATCGTTCGGCCTCCCTGCACTGCTAACGGTGAAAATGTTGTTCTTTCGGCAAGAATTCGAGCGACCAACGGGAGCGACCCGTGTCTCGGTGCGGTAGCACCCCATTGGGTTGCGGCCCTGCCGCACTGCATCTGCAGTCATCGTGGGCGATTAGTCGTCTTTCAGCTGGCGAATCCTTCCGCCCCAGCCGAGTTTTTCGCGCAACGTGCGGTAGTAGCCGTGTCCGGCAACCTGCACCAGCTGAAATACGGAGTCGGCCTTTCGGACCATCACCCGGTCGGCCGGCGAAAGCACGTGCGTCAAATCGCCGTCGACGACCACGGAGGTCGCCTCGCGCGGCTGCCGCACAACCATCGCGTAGGTCCGGTCGGCGCTGTCCACCACGGGGCGCATCGTCAAGGTGTGAGGACTGATGGGTGAGATCACGACGGCCGGCAGTGTCTTGTGCAGGATTGGTCCTCCCGCGGACAAATTGTGTGCCGTCGAACCGACAGGCGTGCTGATGATCAGGCCGTCGCAACTATAAGTAGTTGCCAATTCTGCGTCAACGTAAAGATCGATGTCCAAGATGGAATACGGAGGACCGCCGAGGACCGCGACTTCGTTCAGACACAATCGTTGACAAATCGATGTCCCGTCGCGAATCACCTCGCAGGAGAGCATCAGATGGTCGATGATTCGATACTTTCCGGCGCACAGATCGGGAAAGACCTTTTTCAGTTCGGCTGCCGACAGATCCGCGAGGAATCCCAGTTTTCCCAGGTTAACGCCCAGCACCGGTCGCTGGTGGGTGCCCATCTGACGGGCGGAGCGCAAGATCGAACCATCTCCCCCGAGGACCAGCACCAAATCGGCCTGCACGGAATCGAGTTCTTCGGAGAACTGAAAGTCCTCCAGCACGATGTCGGCGTGGTGGGAGATGATGGGGCGCAGTTCGGCGACGATCTGCTGGACCTGAGGGTTACTCGACCCGAGGAGGATTACGCGGGGACGACATCCGGACGTCGGATCGGTCGAGAGGTCCATTGTTGCTAGCTTTCCGCCGCCCCGGCGGCACGTGAATTTGCTTCGAGCGGCTGTTGTTGCCCGGCCAGTTGACGGCAGGTCCGCGCGATTCCGTCCGAGTCGAGTCCGAGGTCGGCGAGCAATTCAGCGCGTTCTCCATGCTCGACGAACAAATCCGGAATCCCCAATCGCTTCACCCGGCCGATACTCTGCTGCCGATCCGCGACCGCTTCGAGCACCGCGCTTCCGAATCCGCCCGCAAGCGCGCCCTCTTCTACGGTGACGACGAAGGGCAGTTCCCGCAGGGCCCGATCCACAATCTGTCGGTCGAGCGGCTTCACGAAGCGGGCGTTTACGACTCCGACATCGAGGCCTTCGCGCGCGAGTTTCTCTCGAGCCAGCAGGCATTCGGAAAGCAGAGTTCCATAACAGAGCAGCAGGCCATCCGGACCCCAATGCAGTACTTCGGCCCGCCCCAACTCCAACGGTGCTCGCTCGCCACCCAGGCGTTTCGCGGAAGCCTTCGGATAGCGGATGCAGCAGGGCGCATCGTGGGTCAGAGCCAGGTTCAGCATCTGTTCGAGGTCTTCGCTATCGCCGGGCGCCATCACGACCAGGTTGGGAAACAGCCGCAGGTATCCGATGTCGTAACTGCCGTGATGGGTGGGTCCGTCGGGACCGGTCAGTCCGGCACGGTCCATCATGAAGACGACGGGCAGATTCTGCAGTGCGACCTCCTGAAAAATCTGGTCGTAACTTCGCTGCAGAAAGGTGCTGTAGATATCGACGATCGGTCGCAAACCGGCCTTTGCTTGTCCGGCAGCGAAGGCGACCGCATGGGATTCGCAGATTCCGACGTCGAAGAACCGGTCTGGAAAGCCGTCGCGGATCGGCTCGAGCTTGTTGCCTTGGCACATCGCGGCAGTAATCGCGGTTACATGAGGATTCTGCTCCATCTGGTTCCAGATCGCATCCCGCGCGATGTTCGTGTACGCCGGACGGTGCGATTCCTTGGGCGCGGGTTCCGGGCCCTCAACGTCTCGCAACGCCGGCGGTGTGTGGTAAAAGACCGGATCTTCCTCTGCGGGACGAAAGCCACGTCCTTTTTCCGTGACGACGTGCAGCAGGACCGGATCCTGCATGTCACGCACCATGGTCAGGTATTTCCGCAACAAGGCGAGATTGTGCCCATCAATCGGACCGATGTAGCGAAATCCGAGATCTTCAAACAACATGCCTCCGTGCAGCCCCGCCTTGACCGCTTCTTTGACCTGGGCCAGCAGTCGCTCCGCCGGATCGCCGAGTACAGGCACCTTGTTCAAGACGCGGACAACCTCGGTCTTCAGTCCGGTGTAGAAGGGGTTGGTCCGCAGACGGTCGAGGTAATCGCCGATTCCACCGACGCGTGGGCAGATGGACATTTTGTTGTCATTCAGAACCACGAGCAATTTCTGGCGAAACCGACCGACGTTATTCATCGCTTCGTAGACGATGCCTGAGGGGAACGCCCCGTCGCCGATCACGGCGACCGCGTGACGGTCTTCGTGGCCTAGAAGTTGATCACCGCTGCGCAAGCCCAACACGGTCGAAACGCTACATCCGGCGTGTCCGGTCATGAACAGGTCGTAGATGCTCTCCGCCGGATTCGGGTAACCCATCAGTCCGCCTTTGGTGCGGATCGAGCTGAAATCGGCGTATCGTCCGGTGACCAATTTGTGCGGATAAATCTGATGGCCTGTATCCCAGATCAGTCGATCCTGACGGAAGTCATAGACGGAGTGGAGTGCCAGGCAGAGTTCGACAACACCGAGGTTCGAGGCGAAGTGAGCCGTACGCGTCGCGACCAAGTGGCATAGGACTTCACGGATCTCATTGGCGAGCTCATTCAATTGAGAGATCGACATGCCGCGCAGATCTGCGGCCGAATTCAGACTCTTTAACAACGTCGACATCGCTTAGTGGTTCCTCTCGACGACGTAGTGGGCCAAGGACCTTAAGACCGAGGCTTCTCCGGGTAGTGATGACAACTCGTCCACGGCCTCCTCCACGAGTTGTTTGGCGCGCTGCCGACTGGCTTCAAGGCCCAGCAGCGCGGGAAACGTCAGCTTTCCACGTTCAGCATCCTGACCCGATCGCTTTCCCGTCTGTTTGGGGTCTCCCGTCTGATCCAGCAGGTCATCCACGATCTGAAAGGCCAAGCCCAACCGAGTTCCGTACGCAGTCAAGTGGGACTGCTGTTCATCGCTGGCTGCTCCAAACAAGGCTCCCAGACGGAGCGAAGTGACGAGCATGGCTCCCGTTTTTCGCTCGTGAATTCGTTCCAGCGCAGCCAAGTCGCCGCCCTGTTGCTCCGCGGCCAAATCATCTGCCTGGCCACCCACCAGCTGACTGGCGCCGGCGGCCTGGGCCAGTTCCAGGCAGCATCGTTGAGCAAGTTCGGCGGGTTGAACATCCTGGGCGAGGACCTCAAATGCGCGGGTCAGCAAGGCGTCTCCCGCGAGAATCGCTGTCGCCTCGTCAAAAGCAGCGTGACAGGTCGGTTGTCCACGCCGCAAGTCGTCATCGTCCATGGCGGGCAAATCGTCGTGAATCAGCGAATAGGCATGGACCATCTCGACCGCACAGGCGGCCGGCAGAGCCCTTTGGGGCTGAGAACCGCAGATTTCCGCGGCTGATAACACCAATAGGGGGCGTAGTCGCTTTCCCGGCGCGAGCAAGCTGTGCCGGATCGCCGCCTGCAACCGCGCGGGACAGCCGGGGCCGAAGCGGCTGTACTGATCCAGCCGTGCCTCGATGATCGGCCGCATCTCGGCAGCGAATTCCAGGAAGGCGTCGGTTTTGGGTTCGCTCGTCATCGTACGTTCGTCGGTGTGATCCATCTCGGGTTCAGAAGAGCGCCGGCCCGGAATCGTCGTCCCGCTCCGCCGAATCCGACTTCCCGCCATTCTGTTGTTTTCGACGAGTCGGTCGACTCCGGCGGCTTCCTCGGGTGTCGGCTTTCTGCTGAAGCGTCATGGCGGCTTCGTCGAAGGGTTCCGTGGTTGCCTGACCTTCCCCGTCGATTCCCGTCAGCAGTTCAATTTGTTCTTCCGCCGATTTCAGCTGGCTGTAACAGAAACGCAGGCAGCGCACGCCTTCTTCGTACTTCGCGAGGGAATCGGTCAGCGTCAATTCTCCCTGTTCCAATTGCTGAACGATCTGTTGGAGCGCCCCGAACGCATCTTCGAAGGTCTTCGGACGGGAGGAGGGGGAATCGGGTGGAGTCTTTTTCGTCATGGTCTTGGTTCCTCCCGCATCGGTGAATCGTCAAGGATTTCAACCACGCGGCTGATCAACTGTCCTCGTGCGAGCCGTGTGTGGATCTCGTCGCCTGCCTGGACTTGGCGGCTGTCACGGACGATCGCGTCGTCCGCGGAACGCTGCGTGAGGCTGTAACCCCGCTCCAAGACGGCGAGTGGGTTCAGGGTCTGCAGACGACTGGTCCATTGATCGGTCTGTTGTCGCCAAAACGACTGTCGTTGAGCAACCGCGCGGTTCAGCCGTTCTGCGGAGTCGTCCAATTGATGCATCCGATCGTGGATCAACTGGCGCGGGTCGGCCAGCACTCTTCGTTGGGCTAATGCTTCCACGTGGACCCTGGCCGCCTGCCAACCGCGTTGCAGCGATGCGGACATCAGGCGTGCCAGACTATGCAGCTGATGCAGCAACTCAGACTGGGACGGAACCGCGTGCTCTCCGGCCTCGGTCGGCGTGAGTGCCCGCAAGTCGGCGACCAGGTCGGCGAGCGTCACGTCAATTTCGTGTCCGATCGCCGAGATCACGGGGATCCGGGCCGCGTGGATTTCGCGAATGAGCCTCTCCTCGTTGAAACACCACAAGTCCTCCAGACTCCCACCGCCTCGGGTCAACACGAGCAAGTCGGGCTGGGGTTGCAAGCGATGGGCGGTCCGTATCGCCTGAATGATCTCCTCGGTTGCCTCCGTTCCCTGAACACGAGTCGGAATCACGAGGATCTTCGTGCCTCGCCAGCGCCGCCGGACGACCTCCAGAAAATCGCGAATCGCTGCTCCGGTCGGGCTCGTGATGACGGCGATCTGACGGGGGAACCGGGGCAGAGGTCGTTTGTGGACGGGGTCAAAAAGGCCTTCTGCCGCCAGTTTCTCTCGCAATTGCATCAGGGCCAGTTGTAGGGCACCGATTCCCCGGGGCTCGACCTGTTGAATGATCAACTGATACGTGCCCCTCGGAGGGTACACGTCGACCATCCCTTCACAGAGGACCTCCATGCCGTCTTGGAGGTCAAATCGCAGACGACTGGCGGTGTTCCGCCAGATCACCGCTCGGAGTTGGCTCTGGTCGTCCTTCAGACTGAGATAGACATGGCCCGACTGCGGGCGCGACAGATCGGTGATTTCGCCACTGACCCAGACTCGAGGGAACGTGGCTTGGAGCGTGTCGCGAATCAGCGCGTTAAGCTGCGAGACACTCAGCACAGATCGCGGGACGCCGGCAGTCGATGGAGGCACAAAAGAAGATGGACTCATGGCTGAACAGCATACGAAACCCGCTCGAGATGGTCGAGCCGGAGATGGAGGCTGGAGGTTGGAGGCTGGAGGTTGGAGGTTGGAGGTTGGAGGTTGGAGGTTGGAGGTTGGAGGTTGGAGGTTGGAGG
>CAZFWV010000357.1:0-6963 GCA_964522605.1 uncultured Pirellulaceae bacterium | reverse complement strand
CGCTGCGCTCTGCCACCAGCCACCCCTCGAGAAAAACAGGTTTTGAAATGCGCTCGAAATTGGCTGCGATCAAACGCACGGGGTGGCGGAAGCCTGCGGAACCGGCACAGACTCCGTGACCTCAAGTAATGGTCGATTCTGAGAAAAGCCAACGAAACAGGCCACGTAGACGTTCGGGATGGCTTCACGAAATGTGTTGAAATCGACCACCCAGTCGTTGTATGCGTGTCGCGTGTAAGCCACGCGCTTCTCCGTCAAATCCAATTCCTCGGCCAGCTCAGCGAGATGTCTATTTCCCGTGAATTCAGGATCGCTATCGACCGTTAGGCGGAGTCGCCCTAGCGCGTCGGCGAGCCGCTGCTCGGCGACAGCCCAATCGTGAACGGCGGCGACGTCGCCCAAGTTCTGCGTCAAGTTTGCCAGTCGTGCTAAAGCCTGATGTCGGGCAGCAATCGCTTCTTCCACCATCTCCAGCTCGTCAGGCAGACGGCCGCGGACACCTTCAACGAAGTCCAGAATCAGTTCGTAGCGACGTTGCAGGCGAGATTCGAGTTGGACGAAGCCGTTATCGCAAACGTTCTTGAGCGCCACCAGATGGTTGAAAATACTCGTCAGGTAGGCGGCAACGGCAAGAAACAAGAGCACGGCGGTCGTGGCAACAATCAGAGAAAGCATCGCCAAATTCACCTCATCAATGCAACGGATACGCACTTCCGCGACGGGGCCATCGCAAAAAGAATAGCTCACCCCCAGCTCGAGTGGCCGCAGCACAGGCGGCTCCCAACACGATCCGGGGCGAGACAACGCCGGCAAAAACGGCAGTGGAAGGCAATCTTCCGGTTGAATCAGTCGGAACGGCATCGTAGATTGCGGTCTTCTACCCGATGACGACTCGAACAAGGAAGCCGATCGAGATGAGTGATCCCTTACCGCCAGCGGAAGCAGCAGCCCCACAGCCCAAGTGGCAGCCCCTCGGCCGAATCGAACGGCGCGTGCTGGGCGTGTTAGTCGAAAAGGCGAAGACAACCCCCGAAGCCTATCCGCTGACGCTGAATGCACTCACCAACGGCTGCAATCAAAAAAGCAACCGTGACCCGCAGATGAATCTGGAATCCGACGCGATCGAGGAAGCGTTGGAAAACCTCCGCAAGATTTCGGCGGTGGTGGAAGTCGTCGGCAGCGGGCGTGTGCCCAAGTTCCGTCATATGATGTACGAGTGGATGGGTGTAGATAAGGCCGAAGCAGCCGTTATGACGGAGCTGTTGCTGCGAGGCCCACAGACGATCGGGGAACTTCGGGGCCGAGCTGCCCGAATGGAACCGATTGCCGATGTCGGCGCCCTACGGCCAATCCTCGATTCGCTGATCCAAAAGCGTCTCCTCCTATCGCTGACCGCCGCAGGACGCGGTCAGATCGTGACGCACAATCTGTATCCGCCGGACGAGCTCAAAAAGATCCAGGCCTCGGTGGGACAGACCCCGGAAAGTGGTTCGCACGTCGTGCAGGCCGATGCCGGTTCGGCCGGCCCGCGTCGTCCCCATCAGCCAACGAGTGGATCGACCACCGGAAATGTGTCGAACGAGGCACTCGACCAACTGCGGCAGGACCTGGATGAGCTGAAGGGTGAAGTCACGCGGTTGAGGAACGAAGTGAATGATCTTTGGTCGAATCTTCGCTGAAATCAAAACCGGATCGAGGAGAGGCGCAAGATGTTCAAATCAGACCCCAGAATGTTGAGTGGCTTTTTCGCCGTGTGCCTGGCGGTTCGATTGTTTGCCGCTGGTCCCGTCTATACCGATCCTTCGAAGGCCGATCCCGATTTCGCGATCCAAGGTGAGTACGCAGGTACGGTCAACTTTGATGGTGAGATTCGTCAAGCGGCAAATCAAGTGATCGCACTCGGTGAAGGTCGCTTTCAGGCCGTCGCCTTCTGGGGTGGGCTGCCGGGAGCTGGGTGGAATGGAAAAGGACCCTACCGTGCGGATGGAAAGCGGACCGAGGAAGGAGTGCTGATCGAAGGGGAAGGCGCCTCGGCGCTGATCCGAGACGGACAGATGGAGGTCCGAGACGCAAGCGGAAACCCGGTCGGCACATGGCAACGCGTGGAACGGAAAAGCCCCACGCTTGAGATGACTCCACCACCGGAGGCTGTCGTTCTATTCGATGGCAGCAACGTTGATTCGTGGGATAACGGCCGTCGCACCGAGGAGGGCCTGCTGGAACAAGGAACGACCAGCAAACTCAAGCTACAAAGTCACAAGTTGCACATCGAATTCCGCCTGCCTTATCAGCCACTCGACCGCGGTCAGGCCCGAGGAAACAGCGGAGTCTACCTGCAAGGTCGCTACGAGGTCCAGATGCTTGACTCTTTCGGCCTCGACGGCCAAGACAATGAATGTGGCGGGATTTACTCAATTCGAGCCCCGTCGATCAACATGTGCCTTCCCCCGCTTTCCTGGCAGACGTACGACATCGACTTTGTCGCAGCGAAGTACGACGAACAGGGCCAACTGCTCCAGAATCCACGCATGACTGTTCGGCACAACGGGATCCTGATCCATGAAAACGTGGAGTTGCCCAAGTCGACGACTGCGGCACCACTCGGACCGGGCCCTGAGCCAGGCCCCGTGTACCTGCAGGACCACGGTTGCCCAGTGCGATACCGCAACATTTGGGTCGTTCCCGTTTCGGAATCATGAGATCGCAAGGCGGCAGGGCCGCGACCCAACGGGGTGCTACCGCACCCGCGAAAGGGCGCTTCCGTCGGTCGCTCGATTTCTTGCCGAGAGAACAACATTTTGGCCCTTGGCAGTGCAAGGCGTGTGATCGATGCACGTTCGTGTTGAGTTCTACGGGATCGTACGTCAACGAGCAGGGACTTCGTGCTGCGAGCTGGAAACGGACGAGGATTCACTGCGACTGTCCGAAGTCCTACTTCGTCTGGAACGTCAATACCCGGTCCTGGTCGGCGATTGCCTGGAACACGGGCAGCTTCGCCCCGGGTATCTTGCAAGTCTGGACGGAGAGCAGTTTGTCACGGACCCAGACACGCCGGTGTCGCCCGGTCAGTCGATCCTCATCCTGTCGGCCGACATCGGGGGCTAAAGCTTCCGCGCAAAGTAGCCTGGGCAATTTCCAGTAGGACGGATTGGCAATCCGTCCGGAAAAAAGGGGACGGGTTGCCAATCCGTCCTACGATCAGCTGTTCAACTTATTTCTGCGCGGGGGCTAGGAGAGGATGCAAGAACAACTTCGACGAGGAATCTCTGAAACGTGAATGTGCCGGGCTATCACGGACAGTACCTCCAGATTGATCTTTCACGCGATCAGCACCGCGTGATCGAGCTCTCGGAGCACGTCTTGCGAAAGTATCTCGGTGGTACCGGGCTGGGGATTTACCTGTTGCTCCAAGCGAACCAGGCCGACGTCGATCCTCTCAGCGCCGAATCGATGCTGGCGTTTGTTTTTAGTCCGCTGGTGGGCAGCCCATTGACCACGTCGGCCAAGTTCGCCGTGGTGGGAAAGAGTCCGCTGACGGACCGCTATAACGATTCGTTGGCCAGCAGCAGTTTTGCCTTGGCAGGTAAAGGAACGGGCCACGATGCGATTCTGATCACGGGGCGAGCCCGCGCACCTTCGACTCTCGTGATCGACGCCTCCCATGTGCGTTTGCAGTCGGCCGACGACCTTTGGGGACTCACCGTCTCGCAGACGGAGGACAGGCTTCGACAACAGCTCGGCCCCGACTTTCAAACCGCCGTCATCGGACCTGCGGGCGAACACCGCGTGCGATTCGCCTCCATTTCGCACGCCGGACGTCACGCGGGGCGCGGCGGACTCGGCGCCGTTCTGGGAGCAAAAAACATCAAGGCCATTGCCGTTCGCGGGCGCAATGTCTGTCGCCCTTTCAATCCCACCGCATTGTCGACGTACGCCAGGCAGTTGGCGACGCGGGCGCGTGGGTCGTCCACCGCGAAGTATCGTGAGCTGGGAACGGCCGCGAATCTGCTGGCGTTCAATCGCCTCAAAACGCTTCCCACCCGGAACTTCCAGTTGGCCAGCTTCGACGGCGCGGAACGCATCGCTGCGGAAACGTTGTCGAAATCGCACGGCAAGATCCGCCAGTCGTGCGCCGCATGTAATATCGGCTGTGAACATCGATATGAACTTCCCCACCAGGCCCAGAGCGGCAGGGCCGCAACCCCACGGGGCGCTCCCCCACCCGCTGAAACGTCGCTCCCGCTGGTCGCTCGATTTCTTGTCGAAGAAACAACGTTTCCACCATCCGCAGTGCAGAGCGTGCGTCTGGAATATGAGAGTCTGTTTGCCCTTGGCTCCCTGTGCGGAATCGATGATTCATCCGCGATTCTGGAGGCGACGCAACTCTGCGATGAACTTGGACTCGACACAATCAGCACGGGCGGTACCGTGGCTTTTGCCATGGAATGTGCACAGCGAGGCTGGATTGATGCGCCCTGGCTGCGATTCGGTCGCGGTGATGCGCTTCACCAGGCGATTCAGATGATTGCCGTCCGGCAGAACCTTGGTGAAGATTTAGCGGAGGGAAGTCGCCGCTTAGCACAACGTCTCGGTCCAGATGCTCTCGCGTGCGCGCCACAAATCAAGGGCCTGGAAATGCCCGGCTATGAACCACGCAGCTTGCAGACACTCGCTCTGGGAATAGCAGTCGCCGCGCGCGGAGCAGACCATAATCGAAGCGGCGCCTACGAAGCGGACTTCTCGCTGCGAGTCGACCGTCGCCGAGCCGACGATCGGTGTGTACCGCTGGCGATCGAATCGGAAGATCAGGCTGCCCTGCTGGATTCCTTGATCTTGTGCAAGTTCCTCCGTGCTGCGATCGGTAACCTCTACGAAGAAGCGGCATCCGTCCTCAGCATGATCACCGGCTGGGACGTAACCCCCGACGAACTCAGAATGACCGCTCAACGGATTGTCAACGCGCGAAAATGGTTTAACATCCAAGCGGGATGGACACCGTCGGAAGATACCTTGCCCGAGCGATTTCTGAATGCGGCGCCCTTGGACGATCCTTCAGCTCTCCTGACGGAAGACACCCTGCGTGACCTGGTTCAGAAGTACAATCTGCAGCGAAACTGGTCGTTGGACGGCTGGATTCCTGAATCCGAGTTGGAACGTCTGGGTTTGGTGATGGCGGAGCCCAACGCCCTGCCTGAAGAGTGAAACCATCGGCTGCACTGGACTTCCAAGGAACTTCCACCAGGAGCCGGGATCTGAAAGCCATTTCAACACTTTGATTCGGGAGGGCGAGGCTCCTGCCGAGCCACTGACGCACCGACGCGATGAATTCCGGCCCCCTCCGAAAAACCCATGTCGATTGACTCGAGAACCAAAGATGCCACACGAATTCATTCTGATCCCGGGTCGCACAAGCAAACAGGGCTGCGGTATTAGCGAAGGAAAATTCGGCGAATCCTACCAATCCGAAATCAATGTCCTGCAGATGTGTCCTTCGGATATGCAGCGTCTGGGTCTAGCGGAAGGAGACCGCGTCCGAGTCCGCAGCGAACACGGACAAATCGAGATCGCAATCAGGCCGGCGGCGATCGGCGAATTGCCCGAGGGAATCCTGTTCCTTGCCTACGGAGATCTGTCCAGTCGACTGATGGGAGCGGATACGCACGGGTCGGGTATGCCGACAAGCAAAGGGCTCGACGTCCGACTTGAAGCCTTGTAGATGGTCCATCCGCTCGTCATCTACGAAGACGACGATTTGATCGCCGTGGATAAGCCCGCAGGTTGGCTGACGGTCCCGGGGCGGACTGCCGAGAAGCAGGATTGTCTTTACCATCGCCTGCGGGAAACGTTTCGCGAGCTGCTGGTCGTTCACCGGTTGGATCGAGACACCTCGGGTCTGATCCTCTTCGCTCGGAATCGACACACACAAAGCGAGCTCGGTCGACACTTCGCGGCAGGACAAATCCGCAAAAGCTATCTCGCCTGGGTCAGTGGGCGCGTTGGACATGACTCGGGCCAAATCGATCAGCCGATTGGTCGTGCACATTGCGGAGGCTTGCCGCCCCGCTATCGAATCGATCACGCGGCGGGTCGACCTGCGCAAACGCGCTGGCGAACACTGCACCGAAAAACCGATCGCTCGCGACTCTGGCTCCGTCCGCTGACGGGTCGCTCCCATCAACTGCGAGTTCACTGCCTGTCCTTGGGTCACCCGGTCCTTGGTGATCCGATTTACGGCTTTGATGCCGCCGACCGAATGTACTTGCACGCTTTTCGATTGCGTTTCCCGCATCCGACTCGAGCTGGTATCCTGACCCTCGAGGCGGCGGCTCCATTCTGACCGAGGTGGTCGTGCAGTTCATGAGTATCGGTTTTTCAGGCGTTTGCGAACACGATTTACTCTCCCTCTGGAGGTCGTGCAGTTCAGAAGTGTTGGTTTGCCCGGAGTTTACGGATAGGATTCACTCGATCTCCAGAGGATATCGCGTTCTGTTTGGACCGAAGGAGGAGAGGTAACCACGGATTGGACGGAGGGTACGGATCGGCACGGACAGATCCGTGGACATCCGTTTTGTCCGTTCGATCCGCGGTTCCTCTTCTCGATCTTCGTTGTCGCTCGACTTGTGCGCTACAGCGAGACCGGTGCGGGAGGGTGTAATAGTCTCTTCCACGCTATCAACTCATAAACTGCGCGACCTCCGAGACGGAGATCCGACCCCCGGGACAAGGAGCGCTAATTCATGGGTGGGCAGAGAAAGATCCCCAGGATCGAGAAAACTCCCAAGAGAGGCGAGATTTCATTTGGTCACTCTGTTCTGGTCACTGCGAAACGATCACAAGTGCGCACTTCAAGGCCGCGAAGGCGCGGCTCCTGCCGAGCCAGAATTCGCTGCACACTTGACTCGGCAGATGGGTGGCTGGTGGCAGAGCGCAGCGATGCCCCAGATCGCCGGCCTGCTGGGGCAT
>CAZFWV010000356.1:0-6973 GCA_964522605.1 uncultured Pirellulaceae bacterium | reverse complement strand
ACTGGAGACTGGAGACTGGAGACTGGAGACTGGAGACTGGAGACTGGAGACTTCAACCTCCTCCAGCCTGCAGCCTGCAGCCTGCAGCCTCCCGCCTCCCGCCTCCCCTAACGCTGGCTCGTGAGGTCTTCCAACAACTGTCGGGCCCAGCGGTCGCGGTCCAAGCCGGACGTTCCCTCCTGGGCGAGGAATGCGACGTTGCTGTATTTCGGATCGCGATAGTCTTGCACGCGCCCGCTGGCGATCGCTTCCAATACCTGCTGAATTCCCGCTTCGACCGTCCACGTGGGACGAAAATCCAGCAGGTTGCGGATCTTGCTGAAATCCACGCGATAGTCGCGACCGTCCTGCCCGGACTCGGAAATGATCAGTTCTGCCGAAATGACTTGCTGGTGAATGAGTTCACCAATCTGGCAGATCGTGTAATTCTGTTCGTTCGAGCCAACGTTGAAGATCTCGTTGGCGACGGTTTCCCGTGGCGCCTGCAGGACTTTGACGATGGCTCGGGCGGCGTCTTCGACGTGTACAAAAGGACGCCATTGATTGCCGTCGTGGACGGTGATTTCGCCATCGAATTTGGCTTTGGCCGTCAACAGGTTGACGACCAGATCAAACCGTGTCCGACCGGATAGACCGTAGATTGTCGAGAATCGCAGAATGGTCGGCGAGAAATTGCCATCGGCCAAGTCCTGCAGCACACGCTCGGACGCGTATTTTGTGTTCCCATAGATTCCCAATGGGCGGGCTTCCGAACGTTCGTCCAAGATGTCCGGTCGGGCTCCGTAAACGGAGCAGGTGCTGGCGAACACGAAACGCTGCACGTGATGAGACTTGGCCAATTGCGCGATCATTCGCGTGGAGGACAAGTTAATGTCGATCGTCAGCGATTCATCTAACTTGCAGGCGGGATCGCCGACAATTGCGCCCAGATGGACGACCGCTCCCACCTCCTGCATCGCCTCGACCACGTTGTCCACCTGTCGAAAATCGCCTTCGAGCAGTTCGAGATTCGGATGGTTTCGGACCGATTCAAGCGGAGCGCGGCCGTACATCATGATGTCGAGCACGCGAACTTGGTAACCTGCATCGAGCAATTGCGGGACGAGCGCCGAGCCGATGTAGCCGCCGCCACCGATCACGAGGACGCGTCGATGGGCATCGCTTCCACCAGCGGGACGCTCCAGTTCCGGTTGGGCCGCTCGCTGCCAAATCTGGTTCCAGACGCGGGCACCTGCCAAAAGGACGATACTGAACAGCCATGCCAGCAGCATCGCGGATTTGGCAAAGGACAGGCTGCCGTCGTGAACGTCGAAAAACAGGATCGCACTGATGTAGATCAGATAACTGACCGAAACGGCCTGAATCACGACCAGCACTTTGTAGCGGCTTTGATACGTAACACCGCGCGTGTAGAAGCCCGTGATGTAGAAGATGAACAGGCAAAGTGCCGTCAGGGGAATCGCCGTCTTGATGTACCAGCCCTGGTACAACAACAACAGCTCGCTGACTGTCTTGTCGCCCAGGTCTTCGAAGGCGACCACCACGTAAAAACGGGCCGCCAAGGCCGCAAGGAGCGCGACCTGTAAGAGGATGACATCGGCGACCATCCGGATCAGCGCTCCGGAAGTCAGGCGAAGGCGATTGATGTTGAGCACAGTCGATTCTCGCATGCCTAGCGGGAGAGAGACCACCGGTCGGTCACCACGTCACTTGCCGCGTGCACGGCGGTCCCTCTTCCGATTCTACACTGCCGCATCGCGTTCGTCGCGCGCACTCCGTCCTTCTGGGTTGCTGCCCAGTCGCCGTGTGTCCGCCAATACGATCAGCCGGTTCGATCAAGCCAGCCGGGGGGCGATAAAGACCGGAATGCGACGAGAAACGACGCAAGTGGGTGTCCGATAAGCCGATACCGTCCAGCATATCAGAAGGCTCCTGCGTGATAAGAGCCGTAGACATCGCCCGCCTTGAACTTCTGGTACGACTCGGCGGACCTTTCGGTTTGCAGCGACAAGTTGGGCTGCGAATGAGGAGAGAACATCGCGTTCCGATGGGACCAAGGGAAGCGAGGCAGCCACGGATTTCACGGAGGAGTACGGATCGGCACGGACGGATCCGTGGACATCCGTTTCCTCCGTTTGATCCGCGGTTCCCCTTCGAGCTTCGATTTTCCGCCACTTGTGTGTGCCAACACGGGTGCCCCCTGGCTGTCGTGGGGTACCGGTTCGGGGTTCGTTTGCCCCGATGAGTACAACCAAGCTCCATCGTGCGTTCTAATGGTGAGAGTCCATTCGGCGACGTTTCAAGGGGTGGACTTCGGGCCGAATTCGCTGACACGGGGCAGAAGAAAGCGATTGGGGTGTCGGCCCAAATCAAAAAAAGGAGCCCATCGCGCACGCTGAATCCCAGGATGCCTCCCTCAAGGGAGGGGTTTCTCGGGTGGTTTAGCGGAGGTTTCACGCCGTCGAGGCCCGCCCGAGGGTATATGCACGTCCCTTTGCGGCGACCGTTTCTGCGTCGTCACCGCGACACCCTGCACTGCTAACGGTGAAGTCGTTGTTCTCTCGGCAAGCAACCGAGCGACCAACGGAAGCGACCTTTTTTCCGGGTGCGGAAGCACCCCGTTGGGTTGCGGCCCTGCCGCATTGCGTTTTTCTTGTCTCATCTTGTCACCGGCCCGCTCAAGGCGGCGCCTGGAGGTTAGGTTGCCATGTCAATCGCCCCCGATCACTTCTCGTCGATGCCCCTTGTGGCCTGCCCACCAACGGCTCCCACCAGGGATCCGAAAGAATCGAAATCCGAATCGAACTCCGAACCGAAGCCGAATCGTCCGTTGAATCGGATCGCCGAGGTGCGGCACGAACAGGGCGTCTCGCTCCGGAGCGCCGCGCGTCAGCTGGGAACCGACGTGACCACGGTTCGGCAGCAAGAACGTCCCGATGCGGACCTGCGTCTGAGTGAGCTGC
The DNA here is from genome assembly GCA_964522605.1 of uncultured Pirellulaceae bacterium. GTDB lineage: Bacteria > Planctomycetota > Planctomycetia > Pirellulales > Pirellulaceae > CAVZLD01. The sequence continues at coordinate 4,010 of CAZFWV010000356.1, read as the reverse complement.
TGAAATGGCAGCAGGCGCTTGATGTACCGCTGATCGACCTGCTGGAGGAGCCGGCACCGCCTCTCTCGCGACCGGTCATGGAACGGGCGCGGATGATCCGGCTGATGAAAACGGCCGCGGCGATTCAGGAACAGAGCGACCGTTCGGGCGTCCAGCAATTGGCCAAGACGCTGGTCGATCAGTTGGTCGAGATCATGCCCGAGCTGGCCGAAGTCAATGCGTGGCACAGCGTCGGCCAGCGTCGAAGCCTGAACGAGTGTGGTCGAATCGTCGAGCGTTGTATTCGGGATGATTTTTTCCTGACGCATCAGGACGATTGACGGGATTCCGCGGAACTTCACCCTGTAGTTCCACAAAATGTAGGACGGATTGCCAATCCGTCCCCGAAAAACTGATTTGAAATCAACGTCTTTTCCACGGGGCTGGATCTCACCCACGGTGATGTTCGACGCAGGCCTGCCATCGGCATTTCGTGGCAGCCGCGACGGATTGCCAATCCGTCCTACGTTCAGGTTGGCCGCGGATCCACGCGGAGAAACGCGGGCGAGATACGCATGGACTTGGCGCTTGGCGTTTCGGAGGTCCTTAAACCGGTAGTTCGACCCGCGAGTATCCGCGGTCTTCCGCGGCTATTTCTCTTTGCCGAAACCGCCCCGCCGCCGCTCCCCCTCGGCTTGGATTCGGTCTGCCACTCGGGAATAATTGCGCATTGATCCCACGTTCCTGGGTTTGGAGCAACCGGTCCTTATGTCCCGCGTACTTCTGGAACCGCCGCCTCACGACTTCGAACCGGACGGCGCCAAGGTGGGGGGCTGGTGGCACGAAGCGTCCGACGGGCGGATCGTCTGTGATCTGTGTCCGCGAGCCTGTGCCTTGCGGCCCGGCGATCGCGGTTTTTGTTTCGTTCGCGAGAACCGCGACGGTCGGATGGTGCTCGGTACTTATGGTCGCAGCACCGGTTTCTGTGTCGACCCGATTGAAAAAAAGCCGCTGAATCACTTCTTTCCCGGAACGAGCGTGCTGTCGTTTGGGACGGCCGGCTGCAACCTCGGCTGCAAGTTCTGTCAGAACTGGACGATCTCGAAATCACGCGAGGTGCGGCAGTTCAGCGAGTCGGCAACGCCGGAGACGATTGCGGAAGCTGCCCGGCAGCTGACGTGTCGAAGCGTTGCATTTACCTACAACGATCCCGTGATCTGGGCCGAGTACGCGATCGACACGGCCCGCGCTTGCCGCGACGCGGGGATCGGCACGGTCGCCGTGACGGCAGGGTATATCACGGCTGCGGCACGCGGATCGTTCTTCCGCGAGATCGACGCGGCGAACGTGGACCTGAAGGCTTTCAGCGAGGCCTTTTACCAGCGTCTGACGCTTTCTCATCTGCAACCGGTGCTCGACACGTTGGTCTGGCTGCGGCGCGAGACGGATGTCTGGGTGGAGATCACGAATCTGGTCATTCCCCAGGCCAATGACAGCGACGACGAGTTCCGTCGGATGTGCGATTGGATCCTGAAAGAACTCGGAGATCGCGTGCCGCTGCATTTTTCCGCCTTTCATCCCGATTTCCGCCTCCGCGATCGGGGGCCGACGCCACCGGAAACGCTGCTGCGGGCGCACACGCTCGCGCGGCAGGCGGGGCTCAAATATGTCTACGTCGGCAATGTCGACGATTTGGATCACCAGAGTACCTACTGTCCGGGGTGTGGGAACGTCGTGATTGAGCGGAACTGGTACGAGCTCGGAAGGTACAATCTCGATGGAAACCGGTGCCGACACTGTGGCACTTCGATTGACGGACGTTTCGAGAAGCAACCAGGGCACTGGGGACGTCGCCGCCTGCCCGTGCGGATTTCCCAGTTCGCCCCGCGCTTGGCCCCGAAGAATCCCTCGAAGCCGGCGGTCCGATCGCCGGACGGAGAATCAACGATGCCGCCATCCGAAACGGTGACGCCTGCAACCGGTGATGTGCTTCGACCCGAATTGACGGCGGAACAAGAGCGGACCATTCTGCGAGCGGTCAGCCAGATCGTGCAGTCCGCCGTGCGCGGCGAACATGTCCGCATGTCCGATGCGACGCTCGCTGGCGCAGCAGATCTTCCAGTATTCGGCTGTTTCGTTTCCATCAAACGCCAGGGACATCTGCGTGGTTGCTGCGGGTTTCTTGGACGCCGCGCTTCGCTGGCGAGCGCGATCCAGGAGTCCGCGGTTACCTCCGCGACCGGCGATGTGCGTCTGCCCAGCGTCAGCGTCTCCGAACTGCCGCACCTGAATTTCGAAGTCTGGCTGCTCTATGGACGCAAGCCGCTGGAAAGTCGCGGGCCGGATCGGATCCGAGAAGTGCAGATCGGGCGGCATGGGTTGCAGATTCAGCGCGGTCAAGCCCGCGGCTTGCTGTTACCGGGGGTGGCCGTGGATCATGGTTTGGATTCCGAAGCTTTTCTGCAGCAGGTCTGCATCAAGGCGGGGCTGCCGCCTTCTGCTTGGCGCGAGGACGATACCCAGTTGGCGACTTTCGAGGGAACCGTCATCCGAGGTGGCTTCGACACGGACGTTCTCGAACCGGTCGATGAGGAGGATGCGCTTCGCCTGAAACCCGACGAGTTGCAGAAGCTGGTCGGGTTTTGTCGCGAGAACGTGGCGGCCGTGGCGCGGGGAGCCGTGCCGAATTACTACCTGCCCGGCTGTTCGGACGGTTCCGCTCACGGAGCGAACTTGGAGGTCAAGGTGGCGGGACGGACGGATCCAATCCAGATCGCGCGCCTGTCGTTGCGGAAACCGGTCCCGATTCAATCGACGCTCTTTCAGATGTGCGAAACGGCCGGGCGGCACCTGCGGGCCGAAGGGCTTGGCCATCTGGCAGCGACCGATGTGGATGTCCGGTTGGGGCTGCTGTACAGTCCGGCGGTCCACGGCAGCGTGGAGGAGCCGGATCTGGCCGGGCTCGACCCGCGCAGGCGAGCGTTGCTGGTCAGTCAAGGGCCCCGTTCGGCCTGGGTGTTTGATCCCGAGCTTTCGGCCCAGAAACTCCTCGAGACGGCGACGCAGCAGGCCGAAATTTCGCTCCCCGGTGCGGCCGCCGTGCACAGCTTCTTAGTCCAGGCCACGCACGCACCGATGAACGTGGCCAACGTCCCCCGGGCCCATCCCGGTCCGAGTTCCCGCGCGCCGGCCGTCGCAGGACTTTTTTATCCGAAAGAACCGGAGCAGATGAGTCGGATGGTGGACCAGCTGGTTCCGACGGAACCGGTCGAGCAGCAGCCGTGGAAGGCGGCGCTCGTGCCGCACGCCGGCTGGGTGTACTCGGGCCGAATCGCGGCCGACGTCCTCCGACGGATTCAGTATCCCGGGCGGGTCATCGTCCTCGGGCCGAAGCACACAAATCTTGGAGTCGAATGGGCGGTTGCCCCGTGCGAAGCCTGGTCGCTGCCCGGTCTGACGGTGGCCTCAGATCGAGCGTTGGCCGAGCGACTCTGTGCCGCGATCGAAGGACTCCAGTTGGACGCACAGGCACATCAGCAGGAACACGCGATTGAGGTCGAGCTGCCGCTGCTGGCTCGCTTTGCACCCCAGGCCCGCGTGGTTGGGATCGCCGTCGGGAATAGTTCCCTGCAGCGCTGTCAGGAGTTCGGACGCGGCTTGGCCGAAATACTTCGGCAGGAAAATGAGCCTACGCTGTTGGTCATCTCCAGCGACATGAACCACTACGCCAGTGATGCCGAAACGCGGCGGATCGATGCACGGGCGATTGAGGCCTTGGAAACCCGCGATCCGGAGACACTCTATCGCACCGTGCGCGACAATCACATCAGTATGTGCGGTGTACTGCCCGCCTGCATCGTGCTCGAATGCCTGCGCCAACTCGGTCCGGTGACCCGCGCCGAGAAAGTGGCTTACGGAACGAGTGCCGATGTGTCGGGAGACACCTCACGCGTCGTCGGTTACGCCGGAATGCTGTTTGCGTGACAAATCCCCGGTACGTAGCCGAATTATCCCCGGTACGTAGCCGAATT
>CAZFWV010000355.1:0-6986 GCA_964522605.1 uncultured Pirellulaceae bacterium | reverse complement strand
TTCGCTTGCCCCGACAAGAAACTCACCGTTAGCAGTGCAGAGGGCCGCAGAGGAGACTTAGAGAATGGATTTGGGAGGAAAACGCGGTGAGTGATTGATCGCGAATCATCGATGTGGGTCAGGTTGAGCGACGTTCCACTGAAACATGTACCATTGGCACTCCAAGGAAAATCGATATGGGGATCTTGATTCGAGACCACCGGGTTGTGATCGGGCGCTGGCGAGTCGTCTCCTTGCTAGCCGCCGTCATGCTGGTTTCACCGACCGAAACCAATCGTGTTGTAGCCCAGCCGATGGGTGAAAAACCAGGGCTGTCGATCAATACACCGGAGTCATTCCCGGGATACACGCTGGTCTCGCCCATGATGTCGAATACGACTTTTCTGCTCGACATGCAGGGTCGAATTGTTCACGAGTGGCAGGCAGAACAACCTCCCGCGCTGTGCGCGTACTTATTGGAAAACGGCGATTTGCTCCGGCCCGCGTCGCTGGGTGGCGATACGATGCGATTCGGGGGCGGGCCAGGTTCCGGCGGTCGGATTCAACGATTTACGTGGGACGGAGAAGTTGTCTGGGACTTCACTCTGCTGAACGAGAGGCAGATCCCGCATCACGATATTGCTCCTCTGCCCAACGGCAACGTGCTGATGATTGTCTCGGACCGGAAGACTGCGGAGGAAGCCATTGCGGCGGGGCGCGTGCCCTCATCCGTCGAAAGCGGTCACCTTCTGGCCGACTCGATCATTGAAGTCAAACCCACCGGAAAGACGACGGGAGAAATCGTCTGGGAGTGGCATGCCTGGGATCATTTAATTCAAGACCGAGATCGATCGAAAGCGAATTACGGCCGTGTCACTGCGCACCCCGAACTGGTCGACATCAACTTTGGTCAGGACGTTGTCGCACCGATCGCCGCCGATCCGGACGGCGCAGACAAATTGCGCTCGATCGGTTACGTCGGGGCGACGACAAACAATCCTCGTCCCGGCCGCGGCGGCCCCGATTGGACCCACTTCAACTCGGTGGCATACCATCCGGAATTCGATCAGATTGTGGTGAGTGTCCACTCGTTCAGCGAAATCTGGATCATTGACCACAGCACGACCACGGCCGAGGCAGCAGGTCACACGGGAGGCCGCAGTGGAAAAGGCGGCGACCTACTCTACCGCTGGGGAAATCCCCGCGCCTATCGGAGCGGCACGAACGCCGATCAACGACTTTTTGCCCAACATGATGCACATTGGATTCCCGAAGGCTATGCGGGTGCCGGTCATCTGCTCGTGTTCAACAACGGATCCCAGCGGCCCGACGGTTCTTATTCCTCCGTCGATGAGATTGTTTTGCCGGTGGATTCCGAAGGTCAGTACGCGCGCAAGCCGGGCTTGCCTTACGGACCGGACCGTGCCACGTGGAGTTATACCGCAGCCAACAAGCCCGAGTTTTTTTCCATGCTGATCTCGGGGGCACAGCGTCTGCCGAACGGAAACACGCTGGTCTGCTCCGGGATGAACGGCATTCTGTTTGAAGTCACATCCGAACAGGAAGTCGTCTGGAAATACACGCTCCCGGCCGTCGGTGGTGTTCCGCCCGGTGGTGGTGGGCCCGGAGGTCCCCCAGCGCCGGGTCAGATCCTGCCGTGGTTCTTGCAGGACATGCTCGGTCTGAAGGAGGAACAAAGACACAAGCTCAATGAATTTCAAGATGGCCTTGGAAAGCGATTGGATTCACTGCTGAACGAAGAGCAGCGGAAGAAGCTGCGCGAGCCGATGCGATTTGCCTTCGGTGGCCCAGCGGGCTTCGGTGCCGGAGGTCCGCCGCGGCTGGGCGACATTGTGCCATCTTTTGTCCAAGAACAATTACAACTCGATGCCAATCAGAAATCAGCTTTGGCAGAACTTCAAACCGAGGCAGACCAGACGCTGGCTGAACTCTTGACCGATGATCAAGACCAAAGACTTCAGGAGATGCGGGATGGTCTGACGCGCGGAGGCCCGTTTGGATTCGGTCCGCCGCCGGGTGGTGGACCTCCCGATGCTGGGCCTCGAGGGTTTGGTCCTCCCGGTTTCGGACCGCCCGGTCAAGGGCCTCCGCGTGGCCGAGACGGATTTCGCGGCCCGCCCGGCGGACCCGGAGGCCGACCCCCATTCGGCCCCGGTGGACCGGGCGGGCCCGGCGGACCTCCGGGTGGACCAGGTGGACCCGGTGGGATCTTCCGCACCTATCGTTATGCGACCGACTACGCCGCCTTCGCCGGCAAAGAATTAGTTCCCGGCAAGACGCTCGAAGAACGACAGGAAGAAGATCGTAACCAAACTGAAGAGACAAACTAGTGTCACTCTTCGAGATTCCAAGACAATCGGCGGTGGTTCGCTCTCTGCGGCCCTCTGCACTGCTAACGGTGAGTCTCGTGTTGGGGCAAGCGAATTCTACTATGCGGCAGGGTTGAGTTGTGTTTCTACCTGGTCTGACTGTTGGCATTTTGATGCACAGCGCAGCCTTCGGCGGCAACTGTACTGTGTGCCACTGGCTTTGCCAGTGCTTTTCCTCGACTCAAGAGGACACTGGCAAAGCCAGTGGCACACCGATTGCGACGAGCGCGGTAGTACGCCCTTTGGTTGCGGCCGAAGGCTGCACTGCGACTCTGCGAGCTCTGCGTTTCGCCCTTTTTGACACCGAGTTTGCAGGGACGGATCCGGCCGCTGAAGGTATTGCAGCGACGGTGGATCGGAATGGATCCCGAACAGTTGCTAACTGCGTGCTTTCACTGGCAATGTGACCATTCACGACTCGGCATGGACAACTCATGAAGAACTCGCATCGATACCTTGTGCTGGCCATCCTGCTGGTCGTGCTGATCCCAAGTCCGGCGAGTGCGTATATCGGGCCCGGAGCGGGATTCGCCCTGGCAGGTTCCTTTCTGGCTGTCTTTGCTGCGGTGTTCTCTGCAGTAGTCATGGTCTTGGCCTGGCCGTTTCGTTTTCTGCTTCGTCTGTTGTTCCGCCGCAAGCCACCCGCGAAAAGTCGCGTCAAGCGTGTTGTGATCCTGGGTCTGGATGGACTCGACTACGGATTGACAGAGACGATGCTTGGTCAGGGCAAGCTGCCCCATCTGGAAGCTTTGCGCGCGCAAGGCTGCTTCAAACCGCTGGGCAGCACGTTGCCGCCGATCTCGCCCGTGGCTTGGTCGTCGTTTCAGACGGGAGTGAATCCGGGCAAGCACAACATTTTTGACTTCCTGATTCCCGATCCGCGTAGCTACCAACCGAAGTTGAGTTCGGTCGAAATCCGACCGCCCCGGCGAACCTTGCGATGGGGAAGGTTTTCACTCTCGCTGGGAAAAGCCGATGTGCGACTGCTGCGCAAGAGCCGACCTTTCTGGAGTATTCTGAGCGATTACGGGATCTTCAATTCCATTATCCGCGTTCCGATTACGTTCCCGCCGGAGAAACTTCACGGCGTGCAACTGTCGGCCATGTGCGTCCCGGATCTGCGGGGTACGCAAGGCGTCTTTTCGCAATACACGAGCCAACCGCCGGAAGATGGGGAAAAGACCGGCGGCGAAGTCCATTATGTGCAGCGTGTCGGGAACACAGTGCAGGCGGATTTGATCGGACCGCAGAATCCTCGTTCTGCGGATCAGGAACCACTGAAACTGCCGATGCTCATTACACTTCAGGGACCTGACAACGCGGTTCTTCGAATCAACGGATCGAAGTATCTGCTCCGGCGAGGCGAATACACCGACTGGGTTCAGGTCCATTTTCGCGCCGGATGGGGCAAGAAGATCCACGGTGTTTGCCGTTTCTTGTTGCGTAGCGCGGAACCTGTCTTCGAACTCTACGTGACGCCCGTCAATATCGACCCCGAGAATCCGGCAATGGCCATTGGCTATCCCGCGGTCTATCCGATCTACCTGGCCAAACGACAGGGACCGTTCGCCACGCTTGGCTTGGCCGAAGACACCTGGGGTCTGAACGAACACGTGCTGAGTGACGAACACTTCTTGCAGCAGTGTCAGGATACCGATCGCGAACGGGAAGCTATGTTCTTCGACGCATTGGATAAGGTTCCACGCGGCTTATGCGTCTGCGTGTTTGATGGAACCGACCGCATGCAGCATATGTTCTGGCGATACCTGGATGACGCGCATCCAGCACGTCCTAAGGAAGTTCCGCCTGACCGTCTGAAGATTATCGAGCAACTCTATCAGCGCATGGATGACGTCGTCGGTCGCACGATGGCTCGCTGTAATGATCCCCACACGCTGCTGATGGTTCTTTCGGACCATGGTTTCAACACGTTTCGGCGGGGAATCGATTTGAATCGGTGGTTGGAACAGAACGGGTATCTGAAAGTGGACGATGCCCGACGCCACGATGAACACCTGACCGCGGTGGATTGGTCGCAGACGCGCGCATTCGCCATCGGCTTGACAGGGATCTTCTTGAACACGAAAGACCGATTCTCTCAGGGCATCGTCGATGCAAATGGCGAAGCCGAGCAACTGCGGTCCGAAATCGCACAACGCCTGCAGACTTTAGTCGATCCGGGAAACGGCATGCAGGCCATCAAACGGGTCTATCAGGCACCGAAAGTCTACCGCGGCCCGTACAAGGATCAGGCTCCCGATCTGATTGTCGGCTACGAACGAGGCTATCGTGTGTCGTGGGAAGCCGCCGTGGGCCGCACGACGCGCGAAATATTTCACGACAATGTCAAGGCGTGGAGTGGCGATCATTGCGTCGACCCCTCGGTCGTTCCCGGAGTGTTGTTCTGCAATCGTCGAATTGAATCCGAGTCTCCGCGATTGCTCGACATTGGACCCACGGTTCTCGACCTATTCGGGATTAATACGCCGGATTACATGGACGGCCGAAAGTTGATCGTTGGCGATCGCTCGGAACACGGATTCGACCGCCCCGCTCCGCAGACAGATCAGGTGGCATGATGAACGATCGTTCGAGAGACCAATGGAATCGCAGGACTTTTCTGAAACGTTCCGTCGCAGCGGGAACGATCGGCGCGGCTGGTTTGGGAGCCGGATCCTACTGGCTGGGTAGCAAGAATCGGATTCCGAAAGCGGTTGGTCAGAAGGTGATTGTGATCGGCATCGATGGCATGGATCCGCGGCTGACGGATCGCATGGTTCAACAAGGACGATTGCCCAATCTAGCGAAGATGCGATCGTCCGGCGGCTTTAGCACGCTGGGAACCAGCATTCCGCCGCAGAGTCCGGTGGCTTGGGCGAATTTCATCAATGGGTCCGGACCGGGATCGCACGGAATTTTTGACTTCATCCATCGACATCCGCATGATCCATGTGCGCCCTTCTTTTCGGCGGCCGAGACGATCCCGGGCGAAGGCTACTGGGAAGTCGGCGACCATCGTTTGCAGCTCGACTTCTGGCCATTTTCTCACCAACCACCAGAAACGCTCCTCCGCCGACAGGGAACTCCATTCTGGGACTACCTGGACGCCGCGGGGATTCCTTCGACCTTTTACGACCTGCCGTCGAACTATCCGCCATCTCCCTCTCAGTACGGGAACCACCGTTGTCTGAGTGGCATGGGAACGCCGGACATGCTGGGGAGCTATGGAACGTACCAATACTTCAGCGAAGACGCTCCGGCGGAAGGACTCGAAGAAGGTGGTGGCAAGCGAACCAAGCTGATCTTCGAATCCGACTGCGCCCGTGCATCCCTGGTCGGTCCCGAGGATAGCCTCTTGAAAGACCCGCGGCCGATCTTGATCGAGTTTCAAGTTCATCGCGACCGCCAAGCTGACGCGGCGCTGATCGAACTGCAAGAGCAGCGAATTCTGCTCCGGAAAGGCCAGTGGAGTCGCTGGACCAAACTGGATTTTGCGCTGTCGACTCCCAATTGGTTGCCCAATCAACATGCGGGCGGGATCTGCCGTTTCTACCTGCAGGAGGTCTCGCCGAACTTCCGGCTCTACGTATCACCCATCAACGTCGATCCGTCCCACCCGGCGGTGAAGTTATCGGAGCCGAGTTCATTTGTTGAGGATATTTCGGATCAACTCGGACTGTTCGCGACGACAGGGTTTCAGGAAGACCACAAAGCGCGTTCCAACGGAGTGTTCGCCGACGACGAATTCTTGCGGCAGGCAACGATGGTCTTGGAAGAACGCCTGGCCTTGTTGGAGTACGCCATCGACGACTATGAGGACGGATTGCTGTTTTTCTATTTTTCGAGCAGTGACCTGCAGTCGCACATGTTCTGGTGGGACTCCGACGATCAGCACCCGACGCGAACCGCACCGCAGGCGAAGCAGTACTTCGCGCACATCCAGCAACTGTACCAGAGACTCGATGCCGTAATCGGCGATCTGCACGATCGATACGGGTCACGTGCAACGATCATCGTCATGAGTGACCATGGTTTCGCCAACTTCGGCCGACAATTCAATCTCAACTCCTGGCTGCGTGATTTTGGGTATTTGAATCCAAGCGACTGTTCATCGATCCTGACGAACGCCGACTGGTCACAAACGCTCGCCTACGGACTCGGAATCAACGGCTTGTATCTGAACTTGAAGGGGCGTGAACGAGACGGTGTCGTCGAACCCGGTGACGAGCAGGAAGAATTGCTGGTCGAATTGACGAACCGGCTCGAGGCGACGCGAGATTACGACGGACGGCAGGTGATTCGTCGCGTGTATCGTGCCAGCGAAGTTTACTCCGGTAACGCAACTGCCTTGGCACCGGACTTGATCATTGGCTACTGCAGCGGATATCGCGCCTCCTGGGCAACATGCCTGGGAGATTTGACGGAAGACGTACTGCTCAACAACGATTCCGCATGGAGTGCCGACCACTGCGCCGACGCGCTGGAGGTTCCTGGCGTGTTGTGTTCGAATCGGCCGCTTCGCTCCAGCGAACCCGCTCTGGTCGACATCGCTCCGTCGATTTTGGCCGAATTCGGACTCCCAACCCCCCAACACATGACCGGCAAAAATGTCTTTCG
>CAZFWV010000354.1:0-7008 GCA_964522605.1 uncultured Pirellulaceae bacterium | reverse complement strand
GTAATGCGTCGTCTGCCTTGTGAAATTGAGAGAGCGAATTCGCGGCGCAGGGGCCCACCCAACGCGTGCTTTTGAAGTTGCAAGTAGCCAAATTCGTGAGAATTCGGGGGCTGTGCGCGTGGGTTCCCCTGCGTGACCCCTGCGAATTCTCACGAACTCGGCTAACTGCCTTCGAAATGTGCAACTTCAAGACGCATGCACCAAGCAAAGACTCACTCCGTCATTCAGCCCCACGTTCCGATCTGATCGGAAACGACGTCGCTGTCCCCACGCGTGTTCGGCAATGCGTGATTCCGGCTTCGGTATGCTCCGTTCGAAGAGGAACCCATTGGAACCGTGGCATCGGAGGAATCAACGCGTTGCAGGATGTGGGCGTCCGACGCGTCATCTTGAGAAAGAACGGCTGCTTGATTCTCCGGCGAGTGGAATGGCATCACCTGGTCTCGCAGCCACTGGAGATGACGCTGGTACTCACGCTGTTCCTCCAAGTTCAGTGAGCCGGCGTGGTCGGCGTCCTCCATGTTGAGCAGGCGATACGGTCCGCCGTAGGCCTGAATCACCCGGTCCTGATGGATCGATGGAACCGTGGTATCCTTTCGCGACGACAGGAAGACCGCAGGACAGGTCGACCTCCGGGCGTTTCGAATGCTGCAAATCGAGCGAGGTATCTTCTGCGCGATCAACCACGCACCAATCCAGAGACTGCGCCAACCATAGCGCCCCACGATCAGTTCCCGCAGCGGCGGTGGATTTCGAAGAACCATCCCCGCGACGTCGAACCGGGCTGCAAGGTACAACGCGGTTACGGTCCCGAGACTGTTGCCCATCAGTACGATCGGCCGGCCGTTCGCAACGGTTGCCATTTCCTGATAGGCGGTCCGGGCAGCATCCGCCAGATTGCGAAGACTGGCGTTACCCGAGCTGCCACCGTATCCGGGGGGATTGATCGACCACAATTCGGCACGTAGATCGGTCCAGTAATCCGCCGGATGGTAGGTCGCTCGTTCCGCGCGACCCGCTCGACCGGGAAACTTCAAAACGAAGACGTCGACTTCATCGGGATCGTGCGTCCCGACGCGCTGCGTCCAGGCCTCGAGGTGCCCCTTGCGAAATGCGATTCTCCGACGCGACTTACCAGAGGTCTCAACGGCATGGCGCGTCGGTCGCAGGATCAGCCGGTCGGCGAACTTTTGGGTCAGACAAGCCATCAAATAATGAACTTCAATCGGATGACGCGTTGTTCAGGCGAGTGTCTGAACTTCCAGATCCTCGGTCCGCTCCCTCGAATCAGCGGGGTCGATCCAGACCCTTCTCGATTGGTTGTGGAGCACCATCCTTTAGAAGAATATATGGCAGCTCCTAGCGAACCGTAAAGTGTTTCATTGCAGCCACGGGCGCGGATCGGGCACTTTCCGTCCGGCTGCAAGGATTGCGAAAACTGCGGATTTCGGGGGGGCGGCGTTAAGCGAACTTGTCATTTCGGATTCACAAAATCGACCGTCAAATCAAGAAAATTCTTTTTGTGCGGCCGGAAGATGTCACTCCATCGCCGCAGAATCTCCCCCCACAGGACGGATGGGTAATCTGTCTCCCTTGTAGGACGCTTTGCCAATCCGTCCCCCCATACGTAAGACGGATTGCCAATCCGTCCTACTTAGTTTGTAAGACGGATTGCCAATCCGTCCTACTTGGTTTGTAAGACGGATTGCCAATCCGTCCTACGGTCTGTCGATGCACGTGTCGGGGACGGACAAATCAATGGATGCGTTGCCCTGGAACAGCGCCCTCGTCGACGGAGAGCAAGAACACTTCGGATCCGCCGGAGCCGGACGCGACGACCATCCCTTCACTGGTGCCAAATTTCATCGCACGGGGCGCAAGGTTCGCGACCAGAACAACGAGTCGTCCGACGAGCTGTTGAGGTTCGTAGGCTTGCTTGATTCCGGCGAACACCGTGCGGCGGTTTTCTCCACCGAGGCTCAGCGTCAGTTTCAGTAACTTTCGTGCCTCCGGGACTTCTTCGGCGTGGATCACGCGGGCGATTCGCAGATCGACGCGGGCGAAATCGTCGATCGTGATCTGTTCCGCGATGGGTTCTGCCTGCAGCGCCTGATCGCTGTCCTCGGGGAGTGACACGTTGTTGGCGGTTTCCGATTCTCGACTTTCTTCAATCATGGCCTGGACCTTCTTTGGATCGACTCGTTGCATCAAATGTTGGAATTTTCGGATACGGGTACCCAGCAGTGGCGTCTTGGATTGTTCCCAGTTTTGAATCGGGTCATTCAAGAGTTCGCCTGTCTGTTCTGCCAACTGGGGCAACACCGGAGCCAAATAGATGGCCAATTGGCGGAACAGATTCAGCGCCACGGTACATACGTCGCGCAGACGATCTTGCTGGCTGGGGTCCTTGGCAAGAACCCATGGTTCCCGGGATTCGACGTAAGGATTTGCCCGATCGGCCAATTCCATGATTAATCGCATCGCGCGATTGTAGTCGCACTGCTCATAGGCTTGAGCGATTTCATCGCCCGCGGCAGCCGCTCGTGAGAACAGACCTTCATCGGCGGGATAGTCGGCAGAAAGTCCCGTTGCGTGGGCGAAACGCGCGGTGCGGCTCGCCAAGTTGACGACTTTTCCAACCAAGTCCGAATTGACTTTGGCCACAAACTCGTTGAGGTTCAGGTCCAGGTCGTCGGTGCGCGGACCGAGTTTCGAGGCGTAATAGTAACGCAGATAGGCTGGGTCGAGATGTTTCAGATACGTCGATGCCTTGACGAACGTGCCTTGGCTCTTCGACATCTTTTCTCCGCCGACCGTCAGGAACCCGTGAATGTGGATCTTGGCCGGTAAACTAAACCCGGCAGATTTCAGCATGCCGGGCCAGAATAACGTGTGGAAATAGGTGATGTCCTTCCCGATGAAGTGATGGATTTCTGTGTCCGGATCACGCCACCAAGTCTGAAAATCTTCACCCTGGCGTTCGCACCACTGTTTGGTGGAAGCGAGATAGCCGATGGGGGCATCAAACCAGACGTACCAAAAATTCCCCGGACTGTCGGGGATTTCGAATCCGAAGTACGGCGCCGGTCGAGAAATGTCCCAATCGCGCAGCTGCTTGCGTCCCTCGGCACCCTGCGCGTCGCCCAGGAAATGGCCTTTTAGGTAGTTTGCGGTTTCGGGTTGCAGGTGGTCGTCGTTCTGCGTCCACTCTTCGAGAAAGCCATGCAGCTGTTCCAGTTCGATAAACAGATGGGGCGCCGTTCGCACTTCCGGGGTTGAGCCCGAGAGCGTGCTCACCGGATCGAGCAACTCGGCTGGGGTATAGGTTAATCCGCACACACTGCAATTGTCGCCCGGCTGATTGACGGCGTGGCATTTTGGGTTCGGGCATGTGCCGCGGACGAACCGATCGGCAAGGAAGGTACCGGCCTGAACGTCGTACAGCTGTTCGACGTCCTTCTGTTTCACCAGGCCAGCCTTCCGAATTGCCTGCCAGATCTCTTCGCAGAATTCTCGGTTCTCGGAGCTGTGGGTGCTGCCGTAATTATCAAACGAGATGCCGAACTGGGCGAAGTCCCGTTCGTGCTCCCGCTGCATCTGATCGATCAGCTCTTCCTCCGACCTGCCTTCCTGCCGGGCCCGAATCATGATTGCCGTGCCGTGCGTATCGTCGGCGCAGATGTAAATGCAGCGATGCCCGCGCAGGCGTTGATAGCGGACCCAGATATCGGTCTGGATGTACTCCACCAAATGACCGAGATGAATGGGGCCATTCGCGTAAGGAAGGGCCGCGGTGACCAGAATCCGTCTGGTTCGAGACATGACAATAGATCCAATGGGGCGCTTTGTGATTTGGGGCAGCGGGATGGACCGTTGGGCCGTCAGGGGCAGCAGCGCAAGTGACGGGGCGCATTCTTTCGCTGGCGAGCGATGCCCCGACTGGGAGCATCCATCGCTGAAAAGACTCGCGTCCTTTTTCCTGACAGACCCTCTCTTGCGACGCGACTTTTCCCGAGAATCCCGCGGCAAAACGGCCCATTGTAGCCCAGGAAGTCCGGGCCGGGGAGGGCAGCGTGCGCGCACGGAAAAGCGCCCGATCGGTCTTGTAATTTTTCGTGATTCCGCGAACATTCGCCCCGCTGGGAGAACGCCGCTGCGAGTCGAAAGGAATTCGGCTCAAGTCAGCCTGTCCAAGGAGGGATCACGATGGTTTCGCTTCCACCGCTGCTTGTGGCTCTTGCGCTTACGGCGCCGGGCGATCTGGAGCTTCTTGAATTCACCGCCACGTGGTGCAGTCCGTGCAAGGTGATGCAGCCGACGATCGAGCAATTGCGGTCTCAGGGATACACGATTCGCCCGATCGACATTGACCAGCAGCCCGAATTGGCAAGGCAACTGCAGGTAACGCGCGTACCGACGTTCATCCTCGTGTCGGGGCGGCAAGTCCTGGATCGTCTCGAGGGGTCTGCATCGGCGGACCAGTTGATCGCGATGTTCCAGCGGAATGTCGGCGTGGCGACCCGTTCGAATACGCCACCTCCCAGCGCGACGCCACCCTCAGGGCGGGCCAGCGGTCCCCGGAACGAATCGGTCGAACAACTCGCCTTGCAGGCTTCCGTGCGTCTGCGGATCGAAGACGCGCAAGGACACTCCTACGGCACGGGGACAATCGTGGATGTGCATGGCCAGGAGGCCCTGGTGCTGACCTGCGGGCACATCTTCCGTGACTCAGCCGGCAAGGGGCGGATCGTTGTCGATCTGTTTGTTCCTGGCGCGGAACAGCCGGTGCCGGGGCACTTGATTCGGTACACGCTCGATCCGGACATCGCCCTGGTGGCCATTCACTCCGAAGTCCCCCTGAAGGCCGTCAAGGTCGCCGGCTCGGACTACCGGGTCGCGCCGCAGACTCCCGTGTTCAGCGTGGGGTGCAACCACGGTCAGGAACCGACCGTGATGCGGGGGCAGGTCAAAGCGATCAACAAGTACCTTGGACCACCGAATCTGGTGACCTCCGGCCGACCGGTGGATGGACGAAGTGGGGGTGGGTTGTTTTCGGCCGATGGCCTTCTGGTAGGGATCTGCAACGCAGCCGACCCCGAGATTGATGAAGGACTCTACGCAGCGTATCCGGCGATTCATGGCCAGTTAGACGCCGCGAATCTGTCGTTCATCTATCAGGGTGTCGCTCAACCGCCGATGCTGGCGGGCGAGCCACCGCGAATCGATTCGCAAGTTCGACCTGCGGCTTTCCTCCAAGAGGATTCACCGGCCTCCGGATCACAGAACGCAGGCGAATCGCCTGCCATCGATTCCACGGCCGTTCCCGAGATCCTCGTGCTCATCCGCTCGCCGAACGATCCAAATTCGCCCTATCAGGTGCTCGCTCTGGATCGTCCATCCCCGGAGTTCGTGCAGCGTCTGCATCAAGAACGGTTGCGACAAACGAATCCCCAAATGACCGGGATGCGCATTTCTTCGCCAGCGGCCGGTCAGCCTGCCGACGCAAGCTCATCTTTTTCGACCCCTCCACCGCCGCAATCGAGTCGCCGACCGGCGTCGGCGGCACCGCCGACGGTATTCCGAAGCGATTCCGGGACGGGGGTCCGCCGGTAGAATGCGATTGGATCCTTTCTTGCTCCGCGATACCAACGCGAATGCGCTGGTTTGCCACCGCTAATGAATCTGGAAGATCGCCTCGATCTCCACCGCAACTCCCAGCGGCAGCGCATGGACGCCAAAAGCACTGCGCGTACCGACACCGGCGGAGTCGCCGAAGACCTCGATGAACAGCTCACTGCAGCCGTTGATTACGGCCGGTTGTTGCTCGAATTCGGGCGTGCATTGAACGAGTCCCATGAGTTTCACCAGCTGTCGGACTCGGTCCAGATCCCCGAGAGTGACCTTCAACGACGCCAAAATGGCCAGCGCCGCGCGACGTGCCGCTTGGTTTCCATCTTGCAGCGTCAGATCGGCGCCGACGCGTCCTTTGATCAGAGAACCGTCCGGCTGGATCGGCAAATGGCCGGATAGGTAACAAAGATCGCCCACAATTAAGGCCGGCCGATAAACTCCCGCCGGCTTCGGCGGCGGGGGAAGTTCCAGTTGAAGTGTCTGCAGCCTGACTTCCGCCGACATATTAGAACCCTCCTCATCTCCCACGTAAGCCCGAGAACCGCTAAGTGCAATAAGGTGAGCGTAACGCTACGCTCGCCGTTCGGTCTACAGGCACCCCATCGATCTTTCCGATGTCAAGGACACCGAGTGGGGTACGCGGCGCGGTTGGTCCGCCCGCGGGGAACCCAACGCGCCGATCCCGGCTGCCGAACGAGGTGACCCTTGACCCAGTCTGTAAGCCTGATATTGCCGGTCTGTAACCAACAGCACGGCCTGCGCAACCGAGTGCTCGATCTGGCGGAAGTGCTTACCGACCTGGCGACTTGGTTCGAGATTCTGATTGTCGATTACGGATCGACGGAACTGGCTCGAGAACTCGCGGCCGAGGTGGCTCGGGAATATCCTCAAATCCGTTTTGCGTCTCCGCGGAATGTCGAAGATTTTCTCCAGGCAACGCATTACGGAATCTTGCATAGCGACGGCGAAATCATCTTTATCCACGATTCGCGGTCGCCCTTCAGTCCCGCTCTATTGCGCAGTTTGTGGGAACTGCGCGATGATGACGAACTGGTGATGGCTCAGTCCCCCGGAGGGGCTCTCGGGCAGGGTGCGACGGCCGATGGATCGGCGGCCCAAACGCATTCCACCCAACTGGGGTCCTTGCAGATGCTTCGAAGAAACGCCCTGCAAGAGTTGCAGCAGCGGCCCGCCGACAGCCGCCCCGCCGTCGAGCGGATCACCCGCACGGACCTCTATCGGGACATCGATCCCGCCTGTCCTCAGCCGAATCTGGTCTCGCGATTACGCCGCCTCGTGTTTGGGTGAGAAGAGGCTGGAGGCTGGAGACTGGAGACTGGAGACTGGAGACTGGAGGATCCTAATCCCCCTACAGCC
>CAZFWV010000353.1:0-7053 GCA_964522605.1 uncultured Pirellulaceae bacterium | reverse complement strand
GCTTTTGCTGCAAGATAAGTCGCCTGAACATCCTCCCATCCGGAGCGCATTGTCACGAGCTCGACACCTCGCCACATCGCTGCTGTGGGCAGTGGTTCATCCTGTGGTGCGGGAGATCGATACCACAAAAGATCCATCGCTTCCGGCCTTGCGTTTTGCCGAGCAAACCGGGTTGCTTCCGGAATGGAAAACCGATCCGCAAGCCAGAAGACGGCATCGGTGCGACGCGGCCGCGAATAACTCGCATCGGCAAAATTAAATGTGTAGCCGGTCGGGCCGGTTAGATGCAGGGGGAACAAGACCGTGCGGTCAAATCCTGGATACGCGCACAACTGAAAATCAGAACCCAAAGCGGACTCGAGCGCTGCGATCAGATAGACGTTATAGCCCACTCCGTAAGCCCAATAGCCTGGCCCTTCCCGATAGCCCCCGTCGGGCGCGAACTCCTCCATCGCTCGTCGAATGGACGACAACGCCCCCCGCACAATCTGATCGGCGAGTTCCGGCTCGGCGTCTGCCACAGCAAGTGCTCCCATCGTCAGTCCTGCATTGCAGACCTGGTTCCAATTGTGTCGGGAACCGACCCACCAACCATAGGATGAGTCGCCTCGATAACAATCGCGCCCGGGTACTAAACCATGTTGCACGATCGCCCGCCGAATGACATCGCGTTGCTCGCCCGTCCAATCATCGAAGAGCCAGTCCAATCCCAGGGCAAAGGCATGCGTCATCTCGGCCGTATCGAGGAAATGTCGCGGATTCCAGTCCGGAAATGCGGCGGCAGCCTGAAGTTCGCGCCAACATCGATCGCGACATTCCGCGTTGTCATCCAGCAAACTGACGAGGGCCAAGGTTCGCACGCGCTGCAGGACTTGCCGGCTGACCGACAGCAGCCGCAGGCCGTCGGGGATTTCATAGCGACAGGGTTCGGCTTCCAGAATCCGCCGGGCGTCGCGCCTCAAGGCATCGCTCCAATGCTGAAGCGTCTCATCCGTCCGGATGCGTTGTCGGAAGGCGTCGAGGTCTCCCGACCGAAGCAGGACGCGCGGATGCTCCGGCACAAGCGTCGCCAACGGCGAATCCTCTTCCCCCTTCGCAGAAGAGAATCCGATCAAGAGGAACAAGCTGACCAACAACAACAGTAGATGGTTTCCAGTTCGGCTGTTCAACACTCTGACCTTTCGTGATGTCAACAAGAGTCGATTCGAGCGAAATGTTATTGTTGCTGCAACGCATTCCGAATCGCTTCGAGCGGCACATGGAACAGCCCCTGGGCAATGGGATCCAGCGCAGCGGGCTCTCCTTCCAGGTGACTAGTAACTTGAACGTGTTCGTAAGATTCACCCGGCCCAAGCAAGAGGGCGGGACTGGACGTTTCCAGTTCGTAGAACGGTCCGAGTGGTTTCGCTCCGGGAACCGGGGGACCGTCGTTGTAGCTGTTCACCGCATCGCCCGCATAAGGCTGTTGCTGTATCTCCCACATTGAGTTGACATAATCGACGACGTCACCGCCCGGATGATTGAAGTGGACACAGGTCAAGACCCCTCGCGCGGCGTCGTAGCTGCCACACCGGTTCGTCGCCCGCCGTGGATTCAGACCGATTTTGCTTCGATATTGGCCGTCTCCGGAAAAGAACAGGACGCCCTCGCCGACTTTCAGTCGATCGGCCGGAACCTTGCCAAAATACTCATCGTTCACGATCGGCCCTAGGTTGGCTTCACTTCCCTGATGGAAGGGAATCACAACGGTTGTTTCGGGACCGTGCTTGTACATTCCAAGCAGCCAGATGGACAAACCCCCGTGAGGCTTCGACCATGCTTGATCGCCGATATTGGTCACGCGATTCCGTGTTTCGTAGGCCACAACGGGGATCGGAGGAATCTCCACATTCAGCCTTTCCGCCAACTGCTGGCTCGTCAGCAGAGTGACCTCTCGCTCGATGCGGATCTTAAACTTTGTCTGCGAATAGTTCGTCAATTCTGCCTCGTGCCGGAACAGAACAGAATTCGCGTCGGACCGCACGACGTTGTACGGAACGGTATCGATCACGGGCGGCGTCTGCCAGTGTTCGAGGGTGAATTCCGCACCCGGCGGGAAGAAGATGCTGAATTGGCCTCCCTCCGGTCCAAGCCAGAACCGTTCTTCGCCTCCATACACATTGATGTGGGGCGCATTCTCACCTGAGGCGATATGGTCATAATTGATCCACCCGAAACTCGTGCCTGCGTCGCCCTTGGCCGTCGAGGTCATCACACGTCCCTGATAGGCAGGAACAACAGCCAGACGCGGTCCTTGCGGATTGTTTCCCAGCACGATGGTCTGTCCATACTCGGCAAGGAAGCGAACATCTTCGCCAAAGTTGCGTTCAGCGGCCTCCGTGAATCCAACTCCAAACATGAATGAACTCCCCAACAGGATCGTGGCGATGATTGAACAACGGTTCATCTGAACGTCTCCAAGAAAACGTGACAGTGCGAAAGATCCTCCGCTATCCTACACCATTCCGGCAGCCACTTCAGTCACCTCGTCGCGGTCGAAGGGGGCGAAGTACGTGACGTTTCCGCTTTGGAACATGATTCCCGTGACCGACTCCCTGGCGATTTTCCCGGTGCATCGGTTCCGGCAGTTTGTTACGATATGGGTTTGAATCCCGCCTGCTGGAGACCCTCCGATGCCCTACCGCTTTGGGTTGATTCTTTTCGCTGCGTTGTGGCTCTCGACCGTGCTCTCGAGCCTACCCACGGCCCGTTCAGCCGAGAGTGAGTTCGTTTCGATCTTCAATGGCCAGGACTTGTCCGGCTGGGAAGGGAAGCCGGGGTGGTGGTTTGTGGAAGACGGTGCCATCTCCGCACGAAGCACGCCGGAAAAACCGTGCGAAAAACACAACTACCTGATGTGGCGGGGAGGAACTCCTGGCGATTTTGAATTGCGACTGGAGTACCGTCTCGTCGGAGGCAATTCGGGGATTCAATTTCGCAGTCGTGAACTGCCGGATTGGGACACGAACGGCTACCAGGCGGATATGGATGCCACCGGCGAATGGACCGGTGCGCTGTTTGAGCACAATCGCGGGGGCATTGCGATGCGCGGTCAGCGAGTGGTCATCGATCCAGACGGTACGCGACATGAAACCCAGTTCGCTGACTCAGCGACGCTTCTGAAGAAGATCAAGCCCAACGATTGGAACGACTATCGGATCGTCGCCCAAGGCGACCGAATCGTTTTGGAGATTAACGGAGCGTTAATGGCCGAGGCGATTGATCGCCAAGCCGGCCAGGCGGCTCGCCGTGGAGTCATCGCGCTGCAAATGCACCCGGGACCACCCATGCTGGTTCAATTCCGCAATCTGCGAATCCGCATCGATGATCCCCCAACAACTGCTACTCCCTAAACCCTGCCTGCACCGAATCCCCCCTTCACAAGGAGTCGACCGATGTCTCAAGCGAAATGGAATCGACGCCAGGTTCTGCGAACTGGCGCAGCGGCCTTCGCCGCCCCCTACTTCATTCCGGCAAGCGTCCTCGGCTTGGAGGACGGTTCGCCACCGAGTGAAACGGTCCGGGTGGGAGTCATTGGCTGCGGCGGGCGCGCGCGAGTGATCTCGGAGGCGGCCGACGTGAAGGCTTTCCGTGTCGTCGCGGCCTGTGATTGCGTACGCGATCGCGCAGAGAAGTACGCAGCCGAACTCTCGGGCGACCAGACGTGGGGCGTGTATGAAGACTTTCGCGCGATGATCGAACGGGAGCAGCTCGATGCTGTGATGGTCGAAACGACGACGCATGCCCGGGCCTGGATCACGATCCTGGCCATGCAAATGGGAATGGATGTCTACATTGAAAAACCGATGAGTCTCACCATCGCGGAAGGGCGTGCGATGGTCAGCGCAGCCCGCCACTACAATCGAGTCACTCAAGTCGGGACACAACAGCGCTCGATGCCGATCAACAACTGGGCGAGCGATCTTGTGAAGGACGGCGCGATCGGCAAGATCAAGACCGTTCTCGCCCCCAACTTCGTCGGTCCATTTCGCTGGACAAAAACCTCGACGGCCGACGTAAGCGGCCCCGTCGATCCGTGGTGGGACACCTGGACGAATCAGGCGGAATTGCGTCCCTGGGACCCGGAACTCCAACTCGGGTGGGCCAAATGGTGGGACTACGACGGCGGTGGACTCTGTTTTGGAGTCACCGGCTGGGGAACTCACTCTTATGACCAAATCAATCGTGCGTTGGGCACCGATGACACGGGTCCGATCAGCGTGTTACTGGAAGAACCCGTCGCAGATCGCGAGACAGGCCGGTTCCAGGGTCGCGAAACCGTCGGCGGCGTCGTCGTCGGCCTGACCGGCGAAGAGGACACGGGCACCGACTACCATGGAATGGCCAAGCTGTCCGGGCCGCGAGCAAAAGTCCGGATGTGGTTTGACGGCGGAACGGAATTGCGATTGCACCTGGATGGGGATCGGGGTCCCGGTTTGGGAGCGATCTTTGTAGGAGAAAACGGCAAGATCGAGATCAATCGCAACAAAATTGCCAGCAACCCCACCGAACTCGTTCGCGCGGCGGATAATCCTGGGCCCAATCGGCGGCCAGAAACTGCCTATCACATTGAGAACTGGATCGACTGCATCAAGAGCCGCGCACGATGCAACGCGGATATCGAGACGGGCCAGCGTGCGACGACACTTTGCTATCTCGTCAACATCGTGCGCGATGTGGGTCGCGTCGGCCAGAAATTGACGTGGGATCCTGCTGCCGAGCGATTCACGAATTGTGATGAGGCGAACGAGCTACTCGATCGACCTCGACGCGCCGGCTACGAGTTGCCGAAATTGACCTGATGAGCACGGAAAGACCGTTGCTTGCTGTGACGATGGGGGACCCGGCCGGCGTCGGCCCGGAGGTCTGTCTGCATCTCTTGGCAAATGAAGCACTGCTGGAGCGATGTACGCCCCTGGTTTTCGGTCACGGAGAAGTTCTCAAGCGCGTCGCGCGGTGTTGTGGTTTTGCTGAACCCGCGCTCTTGTCGCTGGAGGATTGGCAAGCCGGTCAACGTCCTGCAACGGCCTGCGCGCTGAACTTGCGTGCGATCGATGCCACGCAGGTGGAACCCGGACGGTTCAACTCGGCCACGGGACAGGCCAGTTATCACTACATCGACCAGGCAATCGATGCGGCGATTGCCGGTCGGGTCGCGGCGGTTGTCACCGCGCCGATCAACAAGGAAGCTCTACGGGCGGCGGGAATCGATCTGCCCGGCCACACCGAGATCTTTGCCCAACGCACGTCCGCGACTCGCTGGTGCATGATGCAGTATTCGGCGCAAATCACGTGCAGTTTTGTCACCGTCCATGTTGGCTACGCCGACGTTCCGAGTCTTTTGTCCGTGGAGCGAGTCTTGGAGGTCATCGAATTGACGGCTTCGGCGCTGCGGCAGATCCGACGAAACGAACCCCAGCTCGTCGTCTGCGGCTTGAATCCGCACGCAGGCGAGCACGGGTTGTTTGGAAACCATGAAGAGGAGCGGTTCATTATTCCCGCGATTGAGGCAGCACGCCGTCAAGGAATTCAGGTAGAAGGGCCATTGCCTCCGGACACCGCGTTTCTGCCCGAGAAGCGCGCGACGACGGATGCGTTTGTCTGCATGTATCACGACCAGGGACACATTCCCGTCAAAGCGCTCGCCTTCGACTCCGCCGTGAACACGACGTTGGGACTGCCCATCATCCGGACGAGTGTCGACCACGGAACGGCGGGGGACATCGCTTGGCAAGGCAAAGCGCGCCCCGGCAGCCTGTTTGCCGCGGTCGATCTCGCTCTACGACTTGTCAATTTGGATCCAGCCGCTTGATGCGTACGTTCCGGTACCAAACAGGCCGGCCGTGATCTTGGAATCCAACGTAACCGGTGCGGGCGAACTCCTTGAGCGGTCGCGTGAATTTGTTCGTTGTCCCATCTGGGTTGCGGCCGGTCTCCGTCCAGCGATCGAGGTCCATTTCCAGGATCAGTTCGTCGTTCATTTCCACCAAGATTTTCGAGCCCTGACAGACCACTCGGCAACGATTCCACTGCCCCGGCGGAAGAACCGTGTTCTTGGTGGGAGCGCAACAATCGTAAATCGCGCCCGCAGTCCCTCCTCGACTGACCGCCCGCCCCTGGGAGTTACTGACCTGCATTTCGATTCCCGTGTAAACCGGGTCGCTGCGATCTGCAGTCCGCAGAAAGACACCGCTGTTACAGGAACCCTCGCAGGTCTTGAATTCAAGCTCCAACACGAAATCACCGAAGGTTTCCTTCGTCCACAGGTAGTCTTCATTGTTCAAGCTGCCATCCGTCCGGTCCGCGAGCGCGATGACACCTTCTTCGATCCGCCACCGCGCCGTCGAGGACATCTGCCAGGCATCGAGATTCTGACCATCGAAAAGTACGATCCACGCCTCTTCTTGAGACTCGGCAGCCACCGTGACCGACATGATCATCAGGTGGAGCGAGAAGCCGAAAAGAACGATGACGGGCACCTTCAACCACGCCATGGCAGAGTGGACCCACAGGCGCCGCCCGGAAGCTGCATCACTTAGCTTCCATCCTGCAGTCACAGCGGCATCGATCGTTCGCCACTTCGACCAACCCCGGTATCGATTCTGTTTCATGATGAATTCTCCGCGCGGTTTACGCCGCCTTGTGATGAAGCCCGGCCGTTGGCCGTGGCCTTGATTCACCCCGTAGGACGGGGCGTAGGAACACGATTGAAGATTGCCGAGTGATGATCTCCGATTGCTGAAGGAAAGACCATGACAAGCGATTTCTGAAATTGCACATTTCGACGACAGAAAGCCGAATTCATGAGAATTCGGAGGAATCTCCTAGGGAAATCCACCTGCGCAGCCCTCCGAATTCTCACGAATTCGGCTACCTGCTACTTCGCAAATCAACAATCGTAATTCAGCATTCGTCAATTAATTCAGCTCGCCGGATTGGCAGAGCCTATCAGGGTCGCCCGGCCGTTGGCCGTGGGTTGAACACGCACTCAACTCTTGAGTCCCTTGGGATTCA
>CAZFWV010000352.1:0-7060 GCA_964522605.1 uncultured Pirellulaceae bacterium | reverse complement strand
CCGAGTGGAGCGGAGCCGTCGAGCAGGGGAGTAACCACGGATGGAACGGAGCGAACGGATGAGTACCGATCGATCCGCTAGCATCCGCTTCCGACGGGCCAACCCGGGGACAGGCGATGCGACGAGGTTCCACCCGAGAGTCGAATGCGACGGTTTTGTTGTGGGAACCGAGGTTTGAGGTAGACTCCAGAGGAGATGCTCGTCAAAACTCCCTTCGTGACGAACAATTGGGCGGCCCTGCCTCGCGGTCGGCGTCTCCGGCGAGAGCGATTGCGCCCGTCATGTGAAATCTGTGGAGTGTAAGAAAAATGTGCGGTATTGTCGGTTACATCGGCCCGCGTGAGGCGAGCGAGTTTCTGGTGGAGGGTCTGAAGCGACTGGAATACCGAGGCTACGACAGCGCCGGCATCGCGACCCTGAACGGCGACGCTCGATTCCAGTTGACGAAGGCGGTTGGCCGGATCCAGGCCCTCGCCGACAGGCTGACCGACGCACCCGTCGACGGCCGCGTGGGCATCGGCCACACTCGCTGGGCAACGCACGGACCACCCACAGAGGAGAACGCGCATCCCCACATTGGAGGTAACGACCGGCTGGCGCTCGTGCACAACGGTGTGATCGAGAACTATCAGGAGATCAAAGAGAAGCTGATCTCGCTGGGCTTCGAATTCCGGTCGGCGACGGACAGCGAAGTTATCGCCCATTTGATCGCCTACCATCACAACTGCTTACTCGAGGGCAACGGGCAAGCGACTCGCGACCCGCACGCGATTCTTGCCAGCGCGGTGAAATCGGCGTTGGCCGAATTACGAGGGACCTACGGACTGGTCGCGATCTTTCGCGAGCACCCGGAGCTGATGATTGCGGCCCGCTTAGGCAGTCCGCTCGTCGTGGGCGTGGGAGATCGCGAGCATTTTGTGGCCAGTGACGCATCGCCGCTGGTGGGCTACACGGATCGGATCGTGTATCTGGCAGACCACCAGATTGCGATGATTCGGGCAGACGGGTTGCGGGTCACCCACCGCGACCAGGGCCAGGTCAAGCCGCACGTCCGCGTGCTCGAACTGGACAACAGTGCGGTCACGCTCGACGACCGATTTCCACATTTCATGTTGAAGGAAATCTTCGAGCAGCCGCAGTCGCTCCGCGATACGATGCGTGGACGTTTGAGTTGTGATGATGCGACGGCCATGTTTGGCGGCCTGAATCTATCTCCGCGGCAACTGCGCCGGATCAACCGCGTGATCTTGACGGCTTGCGGCACGAGTTGGCATGCGGCGTTAGTGGGTGAGTATCTGATTGAGGAATTCGCCCGTCTGCCCGTCGAGGTGGAGTATGCGAGTGAGCTGCGATACCGCAATCCACCCGTTGAGTCCGACACGATTCTGTTTTCCATCACGCAGAGTGGAGAGACTGCGGACACGTTGGCTGCTCAGCGCGAGATGAAGCGCAAGGGGCATCCGACTCTGGCGATCTGCAATGTTGTGGGCAGCACGATCGCCCAAGAGGCCGACGGAGGAATCTACCTGCACGCGGGGCCGGAAATCGGCGTTGCGTCGACGAAAGCCTACACGTCTCAGCTTGCCGTGCTGACCATGCTCGCTCTGTATTTCGGCCGGTTGCGACACCTCAGTTATGGCGCCGGCCAGCGGATCATCAAGGCACTGCACGAGTTGCCGGACCGTGTTGCGGAGGCGCTCGAGTCCGACGGCCAGGTCCGTCGGATCGCGGAGAAGTACCACACGTGTGAGAACTTCCTATATCTCGGACGACAGTACAACTTCCCCACCGCGCTGGA
Source organism: uncultured Pirellulaceae bacterium (assembly GCA_964522605.1). Lineage (GTDB taxonomy): Bacteria > Planctomycetota > Planctomycetia > Pirellulales > Pirellulaceae > CAVZLD01. The sequence continues at coordinate 5,262 of CAZFWV010000352.1, read as the reverse complement.
GGGTGCCTTGAAGCTGAAGGAAATCAGCTACATCCACGCGGAAGGCTATCCGGCAGCCGAAATGAAGCACGGTCCGATCGCGTTAGTGGATGAATCCACGCCCAGCGTCTTCATCATGCCGCAGGGTCTTGTCTACGAGAAAGTGATGGCCAACCTCGAGGAGATCAAAGCGCGCGGCGGCCCCGTGATCGCGGTGTGCGGGTACGGAGACCGAAAGGTGGAGGAGTTGGCAGATGATGTGATCCACATTCCGGATGTCGAGGATTTCCTGCAGCCGATCATCACGATCATTCCGCTGCAATTGCTTGCGTATCATATCGCTTTATTGCGCGACTGCGACGTCGACAAGCCGAGAAATCTGGCGAAGAGCGTCACCGTCGAGTAGCTCGACGTGCCGGGAAGTTTCGACGTTGCACGCAACCGAATTCGTGGTATGTGTCTAGCCTCCCTGCGCCGCGATTCGTCGCCGAGTTTCTCCGTTGTAGCTGAAGTCGTGAGACTTCGGAGGCTCTGGGGCGCAATCCAAATTCTCACAAATTCGGCTACATCCCATCGATCACACCACTCGCAGTCTGTGCGGGCCCAAAGAACAAGTCTTCGCTGAAAGATACGCCGGATGAAAAAAGTCGCGATCCTCCAGTCCAACTACATTCCGTGGAGGGGCTATTTTGATCTGATCGCATACGCCGATGAGTTCATTCTGTTTGATACAGCACAATACACGCGTCGAGATTGGCGTAACCGGAACCAGATTAAAACGCCCAAAGGCCGCGAATGGATAACGATCCCCGTCGACGGTGATCGGTCGATGAAGATCTGCGAGGTATCGGCCATCTCGAATGAATGGAGAGAGAAGCACTGGAGAACATTCGAGGTGAACTACAAGCGAGCGGCATGCTTTCGTGAAGCTTCCCTGCTCCTCGAGCCGCTCTATCTGAGCCAGAATACCGAACGACTCTCCGAGATCAATGAAGCCTTCATCCGAGCGATCTGCGACTATCTGGGAATCGCGACAACGATTACGCATTCGATGGATTACCAACTCGTGGATGGAAAATCGGAACGAATCCTCGGATTGTGTCAACAAGTTGGGGCAACGACCTACGTGTCTGGTCCCGCGGCGAAGGCGTATTTGGACGAGACGCTATTCGTGGCGAACAACATCGAAGTCGAGTGGTTTCACTACGAGGGATTTCGGGAATACCCGCAGTTGTGGGGGCCGTTCGAAGGGCAAGTCAGCGTCGTCGATCTGCTGATGAACTGCGGGAAAGACTCACCGCGATATTTGCGCTACGCGTAGCAACGGCGCATCGCCAGGACATCTCGACGGCTCATCCGACCACTGTTGCGCAGCGACCACTATTTCTCGGCGATGAAGGCCGATTACTTGTCACCCAGCGTTTCTTTCCGCCGCAGGATGTGGTGATAGTGCTGGGCGAAACGATGCGCCTCATCACGAACGTATTGCAGTAATCGCAGGGCGTACGCATGGCGACTCAGCCGCAGCGGTTCCGTCTGTCCGGGCAAAAAGATCTCCTCGTCCCGTTTCGCCAGCGACAGCACGACCGGCGGTGCAATTTTCCGCTCGGCAAAGGCCGCCATGGCGGCGCTCAGCTGACCTTTCCCGCCATCGATCAGCAGGATATCGGGAAAGACTTCGCCTTCGTTATGCAGTCGCTGAAAACGGCGAGCAACGACTTCGTGGATGCTGCGGTAGTCATCGATGCCCGCCACGTTGCGAATCCGAAATCGGCGATACCCGGGCTTAAACGGCAGGCCGTCAATGAACTGCACGAGACTGGCCACCGTCTGATCGCCGCCTAAATGGGCGATGTCGACGCCTTCAATCGTACGAGGCGTCTCCGACAATTTGAGCACCTTACGCAGCCCCGCAAGTCCCTTCTTCGGATCGATGAAGAACACTTCCGGTTGAACATGCGTTTCCAGCTCACCACGCTTGTCAAGCGTCTCCAGCATGCGGATTTCATCGCGCAGCCGGGCCGCGCGTTCGAATTCGAGCGCTTCCGCCGCCTGTTTCATCTCACCATACATCTGCTGCAACAGCCGACTCTTTCCGCCTTCGAGAAACAAATGCAACCGTCGGATGTCGCGGCGGTACTCTTCTTTCGAAATCCGCAGATTGCAGGGAGCCGTACACTGCTGGATGCTGGCCAACAGACACGGACGGAACCATTGCCAACGCGGATCATCTGCTTCGATATCCAGGCTGCACGTGCGAAACTTGAAGATCCGCTGCAGAACCTGTATCGCTCCTCGCAGCGCCCCCGCATTGGCGAACGGGCCGTACAGCTTCACGCCCCGGTCACGCGGCTCGCGAGTCACTTCAACCCGCGGGAAATCTTCATGCGTCGTGATCATCAAGTAGGGAAACGTCTTGTCGTCTTTTTGTTCCTTGTTGTGCTTGGGCTGGACATCTTTGATCAGTCGAGATTCAACCAGCAGCGCATCGACTTCACTCTCGCACTCGATGTAATCGGCGTCGCAAATCTCGTGAACCCAATAGGCGGTTCGCGAATCCTCCGCGGCCTGCTTCGTAAAGTAGCTGCCAGCCCGGGAGCGCAGATTCGTGGCTTTGCCAACGTAGATCACTCGACCTGCAGAGTCTTTCAGCAGGTAAACCCCAGGCGTCGGAGGAAACTCACGAACGCGCGCAGCCGCCCGGCGGAAACCAACGCCCCCATCGGCTTCGGTCGTCCGTTCTTTTTCGACGTCGTTGCTGTCCGATAATTCAGACATGGATCACACCCATCCAGTCCAATAGGCCCAAACCTCTCTACTCTCCTCTGCGGCCCTCAGCGCCTCTGCGAGCTCTGTACTGCTAACGGTGAAAATGTTGTTCTCTCGGAAAGAAATCGAGCGACCAACGGAAGCGACCCGTACCCGGGTGCTGCCGTGCTCGGCGCAATTGGTGTGCCACTGGCTTTGCCAGTGTCCTCTTGAGTCGAGGAACAGCACTGGCAAAGCCAGTGGCACCCAGCGTCTCTGCGAGCTGTGCGATTCCGATTTCAACGCAGAGTTCGCAAAGGCGCCGAGGGCCGCAGAGGAGGATCGATCGTGTCGAAGGCAACGACGCTGCATAAGCCCATGGAATTTTAGACGCTCTCCGCGAATGAGCGCAGGTCGCGCCCGAACGCCTGCAGGCGGGCTTCCATTTCCTGACGAGCGAGTTCTAGATCGGCCAGTTGTTCGGGAGGGATGTACGTGAACATGTAAAACTTCACTTTCGGCTCGGTCCCGGAGGGCCGAACCGCAACATAATTCCCCGGTTCCGACAGATCGAGGAAGATCAGATCCCCCTTCGGTCCAACGAGCGGCTCGGGAGCCGAACCATTCGTGGACGATCCAATCACCGTTCGCGTGAGGTTTTCATAATCCCGAACGACCGCAACCGAGATTCCCCCCAGGCTCTGCGGAGGGTCGCTGCGGAACTTACTCATCAAGGCCTGCATCCGGGTCATGCCCTCGGAGCCGGGCATCTGTTGATTGATCAGCCCTTCGGCATGGTATCCGTGCTGCCAATAAAGCGATTCCAGCTTGTCGTGCAGCGTTTGGCCGTGCGAAGCGACGCTCGCCGCCAACTCAGCCATCAGCATGCAGGCGACCGCACCGTCCTTGTCGCGTGCGTACTGACCGACCAGGTAACCGTGCGACTCCTCCGCCCCAAACAGGAACTTGTCGGGTCCAACCTCATCCATGACGCCGCCGATCCATTTGAATCCGACGAGCAGATCGCCATAGGTTCGAACGCCGTACGATTCGCCAATCCTTCGCACGATGTCGCTGGTCACCAGCGTCTTGACCAGGTAGTGATCGGCCGTCAAGGTCCCTGATTTCTTGGCCTGATCCAGGACGTAGTCGGCCAGCAGGGCCGCCAGTTGATTCCCATTGAAAGTCCGCCAGGGACCGGACGTGTCGGTCGTCAACGGTGTGGCACAGCCCATGCGATCGCAATCTGGATCCGTCACCAGAATCAACTCGGCACTGGTCTGTTTGGCACGCTCAATGATCGAATCGAACACGGCCGCATTCTCGGGGTTGGCCACGTGCTGGGGCACATTTGGAAAATCGCCGTTGGGTTCGGCATGATCGGCGAAGACTTCCAGGTCTTCGAAACCATCGGTTCGGAGTGCCGGAACCGCCGCACTGGCGCCAACGCCGTGCAGGGGCGAATAGATCACTTTCAGCCGTCGTGGCCCGGGGTGGGCCTGGGCGCGCAACTGCTCTACGTAGGCCGCATCGACCTCTTCCTTGCACAAGACGATTTGGCCAGCGGCAACCGCCTGATCAAAATCCGCCCGCTCGATCGTGTCGACGTTCATCACCCGCTCGATGACTCCTTTGTCATGAGGCGGTAGAATCTGGCCTCCCGTGGACCAGTAGACCTTGACCGCATTGTCACTTGGAGGATTATGACTGGCCGTCACCATGATCCCGCACGAGCAATGCTGATCGCGGACCAGGAACGAGAGTTCAGGCGTACTGCGGTAGTCATCAAGAAAGAAGACGCGAAACCCGGCAGCCACCATGATCTCGGCACACAGCCGCGCGAAGTGGGGAGAGTTGTGTCGCGTGTCGTAGGCGATCGCACACGACAGCCCATTTTTTTGCTCCCCATATTCTTTGACGTATTCGGCCAGTCCTTGCGCACTTTCTCCGATCGTGCGATCATTGATGGCATTGGACCCAATCGGATACATTCGGCCGCGGCGTCCCCCGGTACCGAACGGAATGACCGTCCAGAATGCGTCGTCCAGTTCTTGCCACTTTCCGGCGGCGAGATGTTCGGCCACCTGCGGGGCATACGGCGCGTATCGGGATTCGGTCAGCCAACTGCGAATATTCGACACGGCACCGGGCGAGAGTCGCTGATCTGCGGCCGCTGCCTCCAACTGTTGCATCGCTCGCTCTCGGTCAAAACCGCTCGTCATTTCGGACATACTGACTCACCTTTTTCCACACGGGGGGAGACCTTCAGGATACGGAGAATTCGATCATCGCGGATTCTACGCCCAGTGGTGGGGGCGCTACAACCACCACCAACGGTGGAAGCGGAATCGAGTTTCCTAGGCTATGTTTCACGAGAGAGTATTCGGCTGGGGTAATCCATAAATACTGACAAACACAGCACGAGAACCCGAAGCGCCAGCTGAGAAGTTGCACACTGTATTAGTCCGTAGCCGAATTCGTGAGAATTCGGGGGCTCTGTCGCTAGGTCTCCCTGCTCGAGACCTCCGAATTCTC
>CAZFWV010000351.1:0-7065 GCA_964522605.1 uncultured Pirellulaceae bacterium | reverse complement strand
TCGAAAAGTCCCAAGATTCCTCGTGGATTGTGGCGCGTTGAAAGCCCCTCTCCCCCGGCCCCTCTCCCCGAAGCGGGGCGAGGGGAGCCAGAGTGGATCGGGTCTGCTACCAACGAGCCTGTCAGATTTTCAACAGACCAAGGGGGGAATGCGTTGCGCACTCCGCCCTCTCCGGGCCTGCGGCCCGACTCTCCCAAAGGGAGAGTGAATCCTGTTCGTAAACACGGGTCAGACCAACACGTATAAGCTACACGACCTCCGGAGGGGAGAGGAGTCTCGAAATACATTCTATTAGGCGGAAGTAGCCATGACCCAAGGGAAGGCTCGCGTGGGCCTTCCGTTCGATCGTCACGATGCGGTTAGCGGCGGCGGACGACGACGACAAGGCCGATCCAACCGAAGATCAGCAGGAGAATCCCCGTTGGCTCGGGAACTGCCTGCACCGCGGCCGCAGGTCCGGGATAGGGCCCCTGTTCGTAGCCTCCATTCGCCAAGGCGCGAACGAAATCCCCAGTGCCGAATCGAGCATCACCCGTCCAATCTCCATCCGCCCAGCCGGCATCTAGATTCGTCTCGTACTTCCCTCCGGAAAGCACGGCCACAAGGTCAGCCGTGTTAAAAAGAAAATTCATATCGGCGTCACCGAACCAGGTTTGCTTGAGCGATTCAACCCAGTACGTGTGGTCATCCAAATTCACCTGCCCGTCGGCGTTCACGTCGAACTCAGGATCCGTTAATCCATCGCGAATCGCCGTCGACAACCGATCGATATCGCTCGCAGTCAGTTGTCCGTCGCCGTCATAATCGCCGGGCAACGTCGGCGGCACTCCACAAACTTGATAATGGGCGGCAACGCGAGAATCGCTGGGATCATCGTCGCCGTCAGGATCGTCGAGTCGGTAATCGTAGAAGGCAATCTCGTCCAGCAGACCCTCGAAGAACTGAATCCCCTGATTCTTGTGCGAACCAATCACCCAGAATCCATCAGCCCCCTCGATACCATTGGCGGGAATCAACGGGTTGTTTTCGGAGGGTTCGCCATTGACGTAGAAGTAAAGCTCATCATTGATGCCGTCCACGGTCATGACGAAGTGATACCAAGTTTCCAGGTCAGGCTGAACGCCCGAGTTGCGCGTCCCACCGCCGATATAGGATCCGAGTTCCAGGTCCAAGCTGATCAACATGTCGGACCGTCCTAGACCATTTCCATCCTTTTGGGAAACGAATACCTGCTGATTCGTCTCGCTGGTTGTATAGACCCACGTCTCAATCGTGAAGTCATCATTTCCGTTTCCGACTCCGTCGCCTTCGGGATCGTCTGGATCCATCAGAAAGTCGAGGACGATGCTGCCGTCGCCAAAGAATTCCGCGGCTGAGCTGCCACAGATCCCGGGCTGGCCGAAGACTACGTTATTGACTTCGAATCCGTCGAAACCATTGCCGCTTGAATCCGCGATCTCCTCCGAGTCTTCCGGCTCTTCGAAGCGGTAATAGGCGACCGGATTATCCTGTAGCACAACGTCGGCGTAATCATCTCCGACCACCTGGCCGACGAGACAGAGGAACAAGCTAAGCGAAAGCGAGCAACTTCTTTTCATGGCCCCACCCTTTCTGGTCTGCGGTGTCCCCACAGGGCTATCGGGGACAGCTATCTTTTCCGGAAATCGAGCAAGCGATTGAACTGAATACCGTGTCGAGTCGAGGATTTCCCTAACAAGGCAAAAATGCACCCCCAGCACCAAAGGTCGTACAGTTTGTAAGTTCTTGGTTTTTCCAGCGTTTACGAACAGGTTTCACTCTACCTCCAGCGGATATCGCGTTCTGTTCGGACCAAAGGAGGAGAGGTAACCACAGATTGGACGGAGGGTACGGATCGGCACGGACAGATCCGTGGACATCCGTTTTGTCCGTTCGATCCGCGGTTCCTCTTCTCGATTTTCGGTTTCGCGCGACTTGTGCGTCACAGCGAGCTCGTTGCGGAAGGCTGTTGTAACTTCCGATAAACCAATAACTTAAAAACTGCACGACCTCACCAGCTGGAGGTATCTCATCCTTTATTTGCGCGGACAGGATTACTCGAGCCGTTTACGAAGAACAGCTTGATTTGAAACCAGTTCTAGCAGCATCGATCGTAGATTCAACCGGATTTTCATGACTCACCCAGCGCCGTTCAGATCGCGAAACACGGTCGCTCACGTCGAGTACGCCCCCTCCTGAAGTGCGAAGACGAGGTCATGAACATCGAAATCACCGTCTTGGTTCCAATCACCATCCTGCCACACGGAGTTGCCGGCAACCGTATCTTCGTATTCGCCGATCTGGAGGATCTGAACAAGGTCGGCCGTATCGAAGACGCCGTCGAGATTCGCATCTCCGGGGCGAGCAAGCTGGAAGTAGGCGTCCGTCCGGGCGGACCACTCGTTGTCTCGCCATGCGCGGGCCCGAATCTGGGTGTCGGTCTGGAGCGTGATCGTTTGCTGCAGGGGAAACGTGGTTGTGCCCAACCCCTGGATCGCTCCTCCCGCGGCACGTGGGTCGCTACCGTTCAGCGTGTAGTAGACCGTAGCGGCCTCATCGAAAGACAGCTGCAATGCGGAACCAGGAACGATGATCCCGCCGTGTTGCTGGAATTCGGGTGCCGCGAGATCCGGGTAAAGGCCTCGGCTTCGCAACTGTCGCAGAAGGATCTCCGTGCGCTGCGGAAACCAGACCCGGTTCATCTCGCGCAGATGGTCTTCCCAAGTGTCAATCGTCCGCGGAGGCTCGATGTGAGCATCGCCCCAGCGTGCGGATTCAGCGAGGATGGCTAAGCGGATTTCATCGGCGCGTGCATTCCACAACCGAGCGGCCTGTTCACCGGTCAGGACGCCTCCATTGAACAAGTGTTTCTGCGCTCGATCGGCAAACAACATTCGATACTCTTCGCTTTGCCGCAAACGCTGATGAATATAGGTCGGATAATTCGTGTTGCTGGTACCGGTCACATCGAACGAGACGGGACCATCCTGCACGGAGCCACTCGTATTCAGATCGGTCCGTTCTGAATCCCAGCAGAAGAACTGGAATTGGCCTCCGTCACGTCGCCGGCCCGCCCGCCAGTTGGATCGGTCCCAATCTTTATTCGCGCTGTAGAAGTTCAGCAACAGGTAGTCAATGAGATTCTCAACGTCGAGATACTCGAGGACCGCCTGGTAGTTCGCTGGATCACGCAGGTCACGCTTGACGCGAGTAATCAACTCATCCCATGCATCGGTCGTTCCGCTGACAGCTTCCACCTGGCCGCCCGTGTTCCGGATATCCTTGATGACGTCATAATCGTCCGGATCTCCTCCGTAATGCTCGGCCATGAAGTCTGCGTCGACACGTTCGAACAGATGGAACAATCCCCAATACAGGCCATTGATATAGAGGTGTGCGTATCGCTGCAGCGATGTTTCGTGCCCCATGGCGACCTGCACGTCGCGATGCCACTGGTCGCGAATGTAGGCAGCGCGATGATGCACCGTGGGATTGATCCAGGAGTCACCATTCCCACCGCGCAGCACAATGTTGCTGAATTGATCAATCGAAGTGCCGTCGAAGAGAGAGAAGTCGAGCTGATCGGCACCGTACTGGTCGCGGAATGCAAGCCGCAGGTTATGTTTTGGCCGGTTCGGCCAGCGGCTCGCGTTGCCCTGCATGCGGACCCCCGCGTCGAGCTGGATCTGACGTCCATCGGCAAATCCGAACAGCTCAACGGAAACCCGCCGTTCCCATTCGTCACCACTTTCTTCGGAATTCGAATAGATTCCGATCTTCGAGTCGAACCAGTCGTCCGTGTTCATCACCAACGAGACGGTCGGTAGACTTCGCAGAGACTCGACCAACTGAACTCCTACCCCGGGATCCTGACGAATGTTGGGATCCATTTCGTAGTCGGCCGGAATGGTTGTTCGTCCGGCCCATTGACTGGGGAAGCCATCGGGTCGGGCTGGCTGCTGGACAACATCTTCGAGAAAGAGGTAGGTCTGCGTACCGATCGGGCCGTCCAGCCAGCCCGGACGAACCGCTCGCGCGCGAAGCGTCGTCGTCGTTTCAATCCGGATCGGCTGCGAATACGGCTGGGCACTGGAGTTATCCGGTCCAGGATCACTGCCGTCGATCGTAAAGTAGATCGTCGCTTCGGCAGTCGGCGTGGTCAGCTCCACATCGAATGCCTGATCGAAGAAACCTCGTTCGACGCTGAACCCCGTCTGCCGCACGTAATCCACGAGGGCGGCTGGATTCGCGGAACCTGGCGTGGGGAATTCCAGATAGCCAACCTGGACCTGTTGACTGACCTGGTCGGTTTCGATCTTGAGTGACCAGCTTTCGAGTGTGCCGCCCACGGCGGCGAAATCGTCTTGGACTTCGAGAGTCCACTCGCCGTTCGGATCTTCACCTGTCAACTGCGACAAGGCACCCTCGGGCCGAAATCGTCCCGTAAACGGCGCACGACCGTCGCGAATGGAGATCTCCGCGCGATCATCCAGTGTCGTCTGCTCAAAATGATCGCCGCTGCCCCCAACATCCGTAAACAGTTCTACTCGGGTACCGGTGGGACTAACGAGGTACACATCTAAATCGTCCACCCAGGCGTGCTGAATGCTCAGCGTAACGCTCAGATGAACGAGGCTCCCGGGCAGACCGTCGACAACCAACCGACTGGTGACTTCACCGGTCTGCCCGGATGGAAGAGACTGGGGAACATCCGTCGACACGAATTGGCCCAGGTTTCCGCGACCGAAAGAAACGTCGGGCAGTTGCGGGGGATAGTCTTGCTGCGTGCTGCCGAATTGAGACAGGACCTCCCAATTCGTGTTACTCAGCGCCAAGAACTCTCCATCCGCATCCAGTCGGAAGTTCGTATGCCAATGCCCGTTCGGATCCCGCGTGTCTGCTCCGGAGGCAAACACCAGGAGATATGCTCCCGGATCGAGCGGAGTTGGCTCGGTAAACGTCCACTTGTCCCGTTGTCGCGGATTATCGGTCAAGTGGTAACCCATCAGGTCGACCGACTCGTCCCCTGCATTGTGAATTTCAATCCAATCGGACGAATCGCCGAACCCATCGCGCAGCGTCGCCCCGTTGCGGGCCATAAACTCGGTAATTTGGAGATCCACCGCAAGAAGCTGCCGGGATTCAAGCTGTTCGATGGACGGACGGTGAGAGCTACGTGGAATCATCAGCAAAAGCAGGAATTCGGTCGGTCAGAACCTCGAAACAGCTGCGACAATAGGCCGAGAAGTGCGACTACAAGGGTAACAACCGCAGAAAAAGAAGACCAGCATTTTAGGCGGGAAATCTTCGGAAGCGGATTCGTCCCGGGCGGCACGAGGAGGACGCATGGTTAATGGACGGCTGCAATCTCGGGTACTGCGGGGTGTGCCGAGAGCGACTCGCCGTACCCCATCCCGTAGCCTGATTGGCCGGTTTCTTTCGGCAAGCAATTTCGCTAGGATGGGGCGTTCCTGATTCGGGGCAAGCATGCACTCGGATCGCGGCCTCCTCGTGACCTCGGCGCCAAGCTTGGCTCGCAGCAGTCAAGGAGGATTCGGGTGCAGGAGACAGGAAGGCTTGGTCGCCCACGGCCTGCGGGACGCGCAAGGAAATCGATCTCGCCCGCCGACAGTGCAAAACGGGTTTGCCGCTTTCCACCTTGCACCGTGGATAGAAACAGTTTGAGGCTGTAGCTCAGTCGGTAGAGCAACGGACTTTTAATCCGTAGGTCTTGGGTTCAAGTCCCAACAGCCTCACTTAAAGCAGCGTAAGGACCGACGACAAAGTCCGACCGACAAGAAGGGGTACTCCATACCCATTAAGTACCCATGGTCACGAGCGCTCATCTTCGCGCATGGCCCACAGCTGGTCACCCCCTCCTATCGCAAGAATTCGAAGACCGCCCGCGGCCAGCTGCCCACTCGTTTAACCGCGCGGGCACCGCCCCGCGCGAGCTGTTTTGGGCGGTCTGTCTTCCGAGGGCCTGTTTCGCGCGGTCTGTCTTCCGCGGCCTGCTGGGCACGCGGTTAAACGAGCATTTCGAGCGTCTTGATTGTGTAATATCGATATTGGCCAGATCGCCGCTACTGGCGCTGAACGCGTCCCGCAACTCGTCGCCCTTCCGGTCGATGTGCGACGTTTGCGGCCAATGGGGATCGGGCCGCCGCGAAATCTCGCGAAAGGAGAGCGAATACGGGCGCCGTACACATCGTCATTGAGGAGATGATCGCATGAAACGAGAACCAACCGGCACAGCCATCGAAAACCGACGGTGCTCGCGGCGGCGTTTCCTTGCCGGCGCGGCGGCGGGGATCGCCGGCTTTTATGTTGTACCGGCCTCGGTGCTGGGGCGTGACGGCCACATGGCGCCCAGCGAAAGGATCACCATCGGCATGCTCGGCGTAGGCAACCGCGGCAGCAGTTCGCTGCGGGCGATGCAGCCGCTGCCGGATCATCAGGTGGTCGCCATCGCCGACTGCCGACGCAAGCGTGCCCTGCTGGCCCAGCAGCAGGTCGACGGATTCTACGCCGAAAGGCTGGGCAAACAGTCGTTCTCCGGCTGCGAAATCTACAACGACTTCCGCGACGTGCTGGCTCGGGACGACGTCGACGCGATCTGGGGTTGCGTGCCCGACCACTGGCACGGCGTGGTCTACAGCCGAGCGATCGAAGCCGGCAAGGACATGTACGGCGAGAAGCCGATCACCCGCTGGATCGCCGACGGGATCCACGTCCGCAACGCGGTGCGCCGCTACGGCTGCGTGTTTCAGACCGGCACGCAGCAGCGCAGCGACCCGAAGTTTCGCCATGCCTGCGAGCTTGCCCGCAACGGCTACCTGGGCAAGGTTCACACGGTTTACGTCGGTGCGCCGGGTGGGCAGGCGTATCCGGCCGTGCCGCCTTGCGACCCGCCCGAGGGTTTCGACTACGACACCTGGACCGGGCCCGCCCCGTACATCCCGTTCGACAAGCAGCGATGTGAGTGGCTGGCCATGTACATGATCTCGCACTACTGCGCCGGATTCATCACCAACTGGGGTGTCCACC
>CAZFWV010000350.1:0-7070 GCA_964522605.1 uncultured Pirellulaceae bacterium | reverse complement strand
CTCCAGCCTCCAGCCTCCAGCCTGGTCGCGAATCCGCTCTCAACTCGATCGATCCCCATTTCGCAGGTAAGACTCGATTTCTTGTCGGATCGTGCACCACCATTCATCAACTCGTTCAACAACCGCTTCGGCCGTGGACAGATCCCCGCTTCCTCGGAGTTTCTCGATCCGCTCCAGCATATCCGTCAATTCTGTCAGCTCCAGCAGGCGAAGGGAACCTTTCAGCGCGTGGGCGGCACTGCCGGCGGCGGTCACATCTTCTCTCTGGATCGCTTTGCGGAGCCGATCGATGAGCGAGGGGCACTCGACGAGCGTGGCTCCGAGGACCTTGGCGAGCAGATCTGGGTCTCCGCCAACCGATTCGAGAACGACGTTCCATTGGACCTTTCCCGGCGGTGAAACCTCTTCGTCGGCGGGCAAGAATCGGACGATCGCCTGCTGCAGCTCGCGTTTCCGAATCGGCTTGGAGAGGTACCCATCCATCCCCGCTTCCAAACAGCGCGCACAATCCTCCTTCAGCGCGTGGGCGGTCATCGCAATGATCGGAATATGCTTCCCTGTCTGCTCTTCCAGCTGTCGAATTCGCCGCGTCGCTTCTAGACCGTCCAGAATCGGCATTCGCACATCCATCAGAACGAGATCGAAGGTCCCAGTTCCAACTTTTTCGATCGCCTCGCGACCATCATGAGCCACCTCGGCTTCGTAACCCGACTGAGTCACTAACCCGACAGCCAGTTGTCGATTCGCTTCGCCGTCGTCGGCAACCAGAACACGAGCGCGAGAGGAACCGACGGCCGACGGATCTGCCGTCGGCCTGCTTTCCTCGGGCAACGACCCCGAGCGTGGGATCAGGGCTCCGAGCACCGCATTCAGCAGTTCCGACTGTTTCACCGGCTTGAGTAAAAGCTTGTGGAGGTGACATTTCGCAATACGATCATTGTCTTCGGATCGATAACCCGAACTGAGCATGATCACCGGCGTTTCGGCAGTGGCCACGACGGAACGCAACTGCTCGACCATCGAGAATCCATCCATTCCTGGCATGTTCAGATCCGTCACAATCAGCCGGAATCCGCGCTGATTGGCCGCTTCGCGCCAGATCGTCGAGAGCGCAGCAGTTGCATCCTCCACGGCGGAAACCTGAAACCCCCAATGAGACAGCATTTCGAAGAGGATCTCGCGATTGCTCCGGTTGTCATCAACGACCAGAACTCGTGTCCCCTCCAGATTGTACCCGCGGATTGCATCCCGTTCTTCGGGAGCAAACGATGGCGCGGGGTCGTATGGAATCGTGAAATGAAATGTACTGCCGACGTTGACGGTGCTTTCCAACCACAGTCTTCCTCTGAGCAGTCCGACCAGTGTCGAACAGATCGCAAGCCCAAGCCCGGTTCCGCCATACTCGCGCGTCGTCGACATATCGGCTTGCGTAAAGGCTTGAAATACCTGATCCTGCTTGTCCGGTGGAATTCCGATTCCCGTATCCTTGACGCGAAAATGAAGCTCTGCATGCCTCGATTCTTCGCCGGTCCGATCTAATTCGACGACCACTTCTCCCTGATGGGTGAACTTGATCGCGTTTCCCACCAGGTTGACCAGAATCTGCCGTAAGCGGACCGGATCGGATCGGACGCAGAGCGGCACATCGCGGGCGATCCGACAGATGAGTTCGAGTCCTTTACTATGGGCTCGGGTCGCCAGCGATTTCAGGACTTCTTCGACAAGTTCCCGCGGACTGAATTCCACGAGCTCCAGTTCCAGTCGACCGGCCTCGATCTTGGAGAAGTCGAGAATATCATTCAGGATCGACAGCAAAGACTCCGAGGAATTCATCACGGTCGTCAGATATTCACGCTGGGTCTCCGTCAAATCGGTATCCAGTACCAATTCGGTCATCCCGACGATTGCATTGATGGGGGTCCGAATCTCGTGGCTCATATTCGCCAGGAATTCCCCGCGTGCACGTGTCGCTTCCTCCGCAGTCGCCCGTGCCTGCCGGAGTTCTTCGCGAGAAGCAGTGACCTCCTTGAGATTCACCGACATTTGGTCAATCGCGCGGGACAACTGGCCAATTTCATCCCCCGATGAAGTCCCGACGCGGTGATCCAAATCTCCCGCGCCGATGACCTGAGCGCCCTGCTGCAATCGGACAATGGGCCGCGTGATGACGCGCGACGCGAATCCGGTTCCGAGGCCCAGGCTGATGAGGAAGACAACGCCGGAAAAGAGCACAATGGCGGGGATACCGAACTGCCGCGTTCGTCGTGCCTTGTCTCCCAGATACTCGACGCGGCGCTGCAAACCCTGTAGAGCAGCCTCGAGTTCATGGTTTACTCCATCTGCATATCGGTCGGCATTCCGCACGTTCTCGTCGATCAAGTCCTCGACGCTCTCCGTCTGGTCGGTGGCACCGAACAGCCGATACCGTAATAGCCGCCGTTGGTGATGCAGCACGGTTTTCGCACACGTGGCGAACGCGTCGTATTTGCTCGACGCTCGCTCGGCAGCCAGCCGCACGGCCTCGGGCGCCCGTTCGACAATCAGCGTACCTCGCCAACCTTTTTCAACCCACATCCGCTCAGTCAAGCCGCCAGACGAAGTGTGAAACTCCGGAGTCTCACTGCCGTGAATCATCGCATTGATGAACATATCAAAGCGAATCATGCTGCGTTGAAAGTCACCTTCGAGCTTTCGAAGTTCATCGACGGCGTTCGGATCGCGAATCATCCGCGCCTGATGGAGGTGAACGGTGCCTTCGGAAAGAGACAGAAGAGCTTGCTCGGCGCACCGAGACAACGGTTCGTACTGATGAAGAACCTGTTCGTTGTTGGCCGCGAGGCTTTGAATGACCACGATCGCGAATCCAGCAACGGCCAGAGCCAGCAGCGACACCAGCAGCATGATCATGTTCAGCCGGGCCGAGATGCCGTGAAACCTGAACATTCTTCACATATCCAATTTGATGTCGGTAATGTCGCAGACGGCCTTCAACACGCCAATCGCTCGGCCGGAATCAGGATCGAGAATGGGAACGTTGAACGATATCGACTCCGAGATCGCACTGTCATCGTACACTAGGGTGCCGCGGCAACTGCGGCCCCAACCATCACTGTAGGCCAATTGCCACCAGATTTCGTCCGATTGGATGTAATCCGAGGTCTTATTCGTCTGTGCGATGACTTGACCGCGAGCGTCGGTGACGAAGATTTCCGGAAAACCCCGATTGCGATCCTGAAAAGCGAACAGTTGTTCTGCGCAGGGATTCATCATGCGCGACTTGATCCAGGGATCGTGCGAGCTCGCCTCGGCCCAGCGTTTCTCGAGCACGACCATTTCGCTTTCACTGACCGCCGATTGTCGCTCGTTTGCCTGCCGCACGGTCGCGACAACCTCACTCTGCGCTGCCAATCGTTCAACCATCTGCAGACGCTTGTTAAGAGCCGCCTCGAGTTGCGGCGTGAACCGATCGGTCAGACTTGTCCGCCCACCAGGGGCGTCCGAACGTTCGCGGACGGAAGCGGGGGAACAACCGGTCAGTCCGAACAGGAGCACGAGTCCGATGAGCGGCTTGAGATTGGATGTCGTCGGCAGCTGAACTCGCCGCATGCCACTCGCCTCCCGGACGGAGATCGCCCTCCGTCCTCGCCTGTCGCTGGCCGTCGATGAGCGTCTGCGCCAGTTCCGCGGCTCCGCGGGAGAATCCCAGCACGGACGAGCAAGTCTGGAAAAGAACCACCGGTTCCGGCTGAACACCGGCAAAGGCAACGACGTGCTCGGAATTGTACAGATGTATAGCGGAGAGGACAGGATTCGAACCTGCGGACCCGTTTCCAGGTCACCGATTTAGCAAACCGGCGCTTTCGACCACTCAGCCACCTCTCCGGCTCAGCGCACCCAACCCTTCGACCGCTTCCCGTGGAAAGGGATCGTTGTCGTGGGTCGCCCGTATGCCATTATTGTGATACATCCCCCCCGCCGCCGCAAGACAGGTCCGCCCCCGTGAAGTCGACACCGATGATGCACCACTCCGCCCGCCCTGCGCCCGTCCACCCCCGCGGCTGGACCCTCGGTTCCCGTCAACCCCACGCCGTGCGCCCGTTCTCCTTGGCCCTCGTGCCGATCTGCCTCGCCGGTCTTCTGCTCACCGTTCATTCGAGTCTGGCGGTGGAGTTGGAACAACTTCTTTCGACGCGGGCCTTCATTCGCGCCGAGCGACTGCGGGAACATGTCCAAACGCTGGCCGATGACACGCTCGAGGGACGCGAGGCCGGTACGCGCGGTGGACGCGCCGCCGGCGGGTACGTACTCCAGGAATTCGAGAAGAGCCTGGCAGCCGCCGGCGGTCGACTCGAAGTCCAGTCGTTCGGCACCGGCTACCGGAATATCCTCGGCGTACTCGACGGCAGCGACTCCCAGCTACGTGGGGAATACGTGCTGATCGGAGCCCATTATGACCACGTCGGATTCGGAACCGTGCAGAACAGCTATGGTCCGCTCGGTCTGATTCATAACGGAGCCGACGATAATGCCAGCGGTACGGCGGCGATTTTGATGCTCCTGGAGGCGCTCAGTCAAACCGAACTGCGTCCGTCACGGTCCGTCGTGTTCGCGCTCTGGGATGCGGAAGAGAAGGGACTGCTGGGATCGAAGTACTGGATCGATCATCCGACAGTACCGTTAAGCCAACTACGGCTGGTCATCAACTTGGACATGATCGGCCGTCTGCGGGATCAGCAAGTGGACGTCTATGGCACCCGCTCCATGGCCAATCTCCGGGGCCTCATCAGCCGCGCAAACCGAGATCCGGGGCTGCGATTGAATTTCCTCTGGAAAATTGAGCCGAACGGCGATCACTACTCGTTCTTCTCGCGCCGAATTCCGGTCGTCATGTTTCACACGGGGTTGCACGATCAGTACCATCGTCCGAGCGATGACGTGGAATGGATCAACTCCGCCGGTTTAGGAACCGTGGCGGAGTTGGTGTTCGGTACGCTGGTCGAGGCGACGGAGGCTCCCTTGGGCAGTTTTCGAAGCGAGGCTCCGCAAGAGGGCGAAGCAGCGCGGAAGACGTTCGAGCGTCCCCTGGCCTCACTACCGCCACGACTCGGAATCTCCTGGAGGACGGAACCGGGCGCGGCGCCGGGACTGCAGGTCACCGCTGTTCGACTTGGGTCGCCCGCCGATCGGGCAGGAATCCGCGTTGGCGACAGTATCCGGAAATTCGCCGATCAGGTGATCACCGACACGGCCAGCCTTCAGCGAGCAGTCGTCCGGGCTCCAAGCGATGTCGCGTTGGAAATCCAGCGCGGCGACGAGTCGCTCACCCTCTCGGTCTCACTCGATGGCACACCGTCCCGTCTCGGTCTCAGTTGGCGAACCAATTCCGCCGAACCCGGCACGGTCACGGTGATTCGGGTTGTCCCGCATTCACCGGCCGACCGCGCGGGACTGAAACTGGCCGACCGCATCCACCAAATCGGCGGAAAATCGTTCGCCGACAGTCGCACCTTCGCCGAGTTGGCCCATTCGCTGCCCCTGCCGTTGGATTTGCTGATCGAACGGAACGGCCGATTCCAAAGCATCAAGCTGCCCGACGAGCCAATCGCGCTGCACACGCCGGACGAGCAAACGACTCCGGCACCGGCGGATCAGGAACCGTCCGACTCGGCTGCGTCCGGTTCCGCGCCGGAACCGGCGTCGAGCGACGGAAACCCCGAACTTCGATGAACACGGATTTGGCCGTTTTCGAGAGTTAACATCCGGACTTCGACTGCCGGCTGACTTTCGATCAGTTCCACTCCACGGTCCGGTCCCAGAACGGAGACAACCGACGCCAGAGCATCTGCGGCGGTTGCGTCCGGCGCGATGACCGTCACGCTGCTGCGTTGTGTGAGACCCAGCCCCGTCCGCGGATCAACCAGATGCGAATAACGTATTCCGTCAATCTCGACGAACTGGTACAGATCGCCCGATGTCGCCACGGCGCAGTTCGCCAGCTGCAACGATGAGAGACGCTCGGGATCCCCCTCAACATCTCCGATCCCGATCTTCCAACCGATTTGTCCCGGAGGTGCTGCACCAATCAACAAGTCACCTCCCCCATCCAACAGGACCCGTTCAATTCCCGCCTGATGGAAGTTCCGCAACGCGACGTCGAGCGCGTAGCCTTTCGCAATCCCTCCGAGGTCCAACAACATTCCCGGCTGCAGCATCTGCACCGATTGGTCTTCCGGCCTCAGTCTCAGCTTGCGATAGCCGACCGCCGCCAATGCCTCGTGCAACTGATCCTCCGAAGGCAAACGATGTGTGCGGCGTGCCCGGCGCCACAGCTTCGTCACCGGCCCAATCGTCACGTCGAAGGCCCCATTGGAAAGCTGGCTGTAATGCTCGGATTGACGCAACACCTGCCAGACGTGATGTCCGACCGGCACCGGTGATTCATGCGGGGAACTCGCACTCAATCGATTCACTTCGCTGTCGGATTTGTAGTTACTCAGACAGTCGTCAAGCTCGCGAATCGTCGCGAATGCGGTCTTGAACGCCTGATCGGCCGCGTCGGAGCCCGGCGCGTAAATCGTGAACGTGAAGTAGGTTCCCATGTGCTGCTCCGTCTGCCGGTAACGAACCAACTCGGCAGACGACTGCTGTCCATGCGTCTCCCGAACGCCGGCGAAAGCGGTCAACAGCAGAAAGGACAGGAAGACCCTCGCAGTGCGGCAGGCCCGCAAACTGGAGTAGGCGGGAGGCTGCAAGGTGTAGGCTGCAGGCGGGAGGCTGCAGGCTGTAGGTTGGCGGCGGGAGGCTGAAGGCGTCACTCCCGTTGGTCGCTCGATTTCTTGCCGAGAGAACAGCATTTCCACCGTTAGCAGTGCAGCAGACACGGTATTCTCCTTCCACGATTCGCCATCACTCAAAGATCTCTCGATTGTAGGTGCCCCCGGCGGCGAAAGAAGGCGGAAGACGGAAGCAGGCTGGAGGCTGCAGGCTGGAGGCTGGAGGCTGGAGGATTTAGACATTAGTCTCCAGTCTCCAGTCTCCAGTCTCCAGTCTCCAGTCTCCAGTCTCCAGTC
>CAZFWV010000349.1:0-7131 GCA_964522605.1 uncultured Pirellulaceae bacterium | reverse complement strand
AGAAAACAGCATTTTCACCGTTAGCAGTGCAAACGCCATGAAGGCCGCAGGCGCGGAGGAACCGTTCGTGATCCGGCACAGTCAATCCGACCAGACCGAAGATCGAACCGGAGCGAATTCACGTACCGGCAGCAGGCGTGGCGGTATGGTTTCCCAACTCAAGCGGACACACCGCGTCGACACACGCCCTCGATTCAATTCCGCGTCACGCGGAAGTTGTCGAAGCGAACCCAGTGTTCCTCGTCCGTCGGCCCGCCCGAAGCGGAAAGGCAAAAGCCACGTTGCGGCTCGTGTTTACGAAGCGCCGAATCGAAGAAATTCAGATACTTTCCCTTCGTCGAGGGTCCAACCTGAAAGTACCCGTAATTTCCTCGGACGATAATCCGAATCGCTCCCGCATCTTCATTCGCCGGCCAAAACTTCACCGCGTATTTCTGCGGATCGCCTTCCTCTCCCTCCTCTCCAATGAATTCGACTGGCCCGGGAGAAAAGACGAGACGCCCATTCAGATACATCTTCTGTCCGCCGAATTCCCGACTGTCGGCATCCGTGAGAAACAGTCCGGCGGATTCCTCCGGTTCCGTGAACGGATTGAGGAGTTTCACTTCGACGGACGCGATGACCGTCTCTGACACGCGGAAGGGCAGAATGACCAACAACATCGGCGTATCTTTCGTAGGGCGCCCTGGCTGGACGCGCATTTCCAGCCCTCCGTTTCGGATCCGGTAGTCTCCCTCCTTCAAACCAACGGCACGCCATTCGGTCGCCAGCGAGCCGTTAAAATCATCTTCAAAGAGAACTTCCTCGCCCTTACCATGTCCGCATATTCCGCAGCATGCAAAGACCACCATTACGATCATCATGTATCGAGACATCGCACGTCCCCTGTTGTTTGTTTTCGCGGCGCATGCCATCGCTCGAGAAACAATGGCAAGCAACACGAACTCCCCCGTGATCGCGTCCACGGTCTCGGGTGGAGTGGCAAGCTACCTTGACGTTGCGTGTGACAAACCGCCATTCCTTCGTAGGAGAAACCAGAAACTCGTCGCAGACAGCAGGACCGGGGGCGTGATCAAACATGCCAGCGTACCAACGGCCAAGGGGACGTGGTACCAACGCGCCCCGGCCGCGACGGCAACCGGTACACCCAAAATGACGGAAACGAAGATGGACCAGCCTAGCGCTGCTCCGTGAATTGACCGTCCCGTCAATGCATTTCGCCTGCGCAGGTAAAACGCAATCGGCATCCCAATGATTCCCGCCACCAGGTAACAGACGACCATTCCCACGGTCAGGGCAACAACCGGCAACACGAGAAAGCTGGCCGGATTCACGTCCATCTTGAATGCCGTAAAAATCCCACCTAGCAGAAACAGGATCACAATGAACGACACCGGCGCCACCGCCGGCGATACGAGATAGGCGATCCACAACGCCCGGTTGGAAGCATTAATGCCAACAGCGTCTGAGCGATTGACCACGCTTGACGCTTGAAAAGGGTTATCTGTCATCGAGCAAGCCGCGCTGAGTCCAAAGTGAAAAGAACGGGATCGAGCAAATGGCACGAGCAAGTTTCGTTTCAGCCGTTCGGCACTCCACGATAGGGATGCCGAGCCCGCCGAAACACATGCTCAAGCCCCGCTCCTCGCTCTTTTCATGGTCGAAATCAAGGGATGACGCGCACAGCCAGCGAGGCAGCCGGCCGTGAGGTGTGCGTGGGAGTGAACACTTTTCAGCGCCACTCCCACTGAGCGTCTCTGAATTCGCACACGCGACGTCGCGTGGAAAGTCACGCGGTCTCCGGCTTGCTACCGTCGGGCGTTTCGTCGCTGTCGATGTCGAACCACTCTTCCTTGAATTGGATATAACCGCCCTCGCCAGCTGCTGCTTTCCGCATGGCGACGTTACACGTCAGAGCAATCACCGCATCACCCAAAGCGACAGCCGGATGGCAACGAGGCAGATTTTCGGGATCTGGATTCCGGATGCACCAGGCCCAATGTTCCATTTCCTCGGTATAGCCACGACTGACCGGCCCGGAATCGGCGGCTTTCGCCACGGCAGCAGCCGGTCCACCCGTTTCGTACGATTCCACGGTGGGACCACCCTTGTCGTCCTTCACCGCGATCCGACTCGACGTATCGGAGTCTTTGTAGAGCATCACTTCCTTCTCGCGCTCCAGCACGAGTGTTCCCTTGGTGCCCATAACCACTTCGCCGTAGCCGCCGTAGCCGTTGCCATTAATCGACGAATAGGTCACGACGACGCGCTTGTTGGGATCCTGCTCATAGGACGGGATGCCCTTGGTCGCGTCTAGCCCGGTGATCGGATCGACGTATCCGTAGAAGTTCGGATCTTCGTTCGGATCGTATCCCGGTCCGGGGAACTCGAAGGTGCAGTAGACGTGATCGAAGCAATCCCGATCGAGCGGGAAGATCTGCCGGCCACCGACTGCATGCACGCTCAGCGGGTGAGCCTTCTTGCCATCCTTGCGGAGGGCACTCAGGAAGATCGAAGCGGCGTCGAGTTGGTGACTGCCCAGTTCCGCCATCAGACCACCGCCGGTCCGATCCCACAGACGCCAGCGAACGAGTTCCTCCATCGCGGGACGTTCGCGACCATCGGGCAGCGTGATCTGTTCGTAGCCGAACTCATCCGGCTTGATGTTGCGATCTGCGTTCCACGCCTCCCACTGGGCAACTTGATGCTGCAGACGTTCCATATCCTGGGGCGTCTTAGCTTCCGCCAGATCGGCCTTCATCCGATCCAGTTCTTTCGCAATTCGATCGATGACTTTACCGTCAATCGACTTCTCGCCACCCGGCAGCGGTTCCTTCCAGCCATCCTTACCGGGGAGATTTCCGCGATGCCACTGAGCGCGGATATGGTGGATTTCACCCAACAGTCCCCAGCGCAGCAGATTCAGGGCGTTGTCGTACAGCACGCTGTAGTGACGCTGGTGCCCGGTCGCCAACAGCCGCCCCTGCGTGCGGGCCACACGAGCCATGTTCTTGCAGTCGGCCACACTGTGTCCCATCAGCTTTTCCGTCAGGACATGCTTTCCCTGCTGCATCGCCGCGATGGCAACCGGAGCGTGCAGGAACAGGGGCAGAGCAATGATCACCGCTTCAATGTTCGGATCCTTCAGCAGATCCTCATAGTCGGTGTACACCGCCACGTGTTGCTTGGCCTCGTCCTCCGATTTCCAACCGTAGACCTTCATCAGACCGGGACGAGCCGTCAGCGTATCGGGCTTCCGCCAGTCTCCGTGGAAAGCTCGGTGCACGTTGTAGGGCCGAATGTCGCAGATGGCCCGTACATCGATGTAGTTGGGATTGATCGCACCGATCAACACGTTGCCTTCATCGCCGGTCCCAATAATCCCGACACGGACCGGGTCCGAAACACGCGTGCCGTAGCCAAAATACATGGCTCCCAAACCGGCCCCCGACGTGACTCCTGCCAAGGCCACGCCCTTAAGGAAATCGCGTCGCGAGACCCCCAGAGCCTCGTAGTAATTGTCGATGCCAACCTGTTTTTCTTCGGGCGAAAGAGTGGTCATAACCGATCTCCTAAAGGTCGATTTTTTCGGGCATGTGGCGACGCAGGCGAAGGCCGCGAATGATGTAGTCCAAGCCGCCGAAATACCCAGCCCCTGTCGCGATGATCACAACCAACGCCAGAACTTCGACCAGCTGATAGTAAAAGTAAGTCGTCTCGGCCCCCGGCACCCACGGTGGCTGAGTGGACAATACCGAGAGCAAGAAGCCGATCCCGGCGAGTGATGCAAGCCGGGTAAACAATCCCAGAATCAACAGAATCCCAACGATGAGCACCGTGTATTTAACAAGCGTGTCCACGATCATGGCCGATCGATCGGGGATCGGGTACACTTTCGCATCCCCCGCTTGGGCATGCAGCGCGTTCTGAAACTGCTCGCCCAGCATCTTCACGTCGGCGAGCCAGGGAGCCGCTTTGCCCCGCAACTCGGTCTCCTTCTGATCAATCCACTCCCGGCGAAATTCCACTGCCCGAATGGCTTCTTGTTTCGCTTGCGCCAGCCGATCGCACTCCAACAAGTATTCTTCGATGTCTGCTCCGTGCTCGTCAAAGAACACCTTCAGCTTTGCCTGGTAGTCTTTATAGACTTGCTCCGCCTGTTGTTCGTTGAGTTTGTACCGTTTCACGGCGGCATTCATGTAATCTCGCCAGAAAGCCTCGGTTTCCGCCTGACTCAACCGCTGACGGCCCTCGCGATCCGGGATCATCTCCTTATACAAATCCGACAGCGGTCCCTTCGCCTGCTGTAGGAAGTAGACGGAGGTAAATCCTTCCCCGGTGAACTTCGCAACGCCCTCTTTGAAAAAGTGCCAACCGACACCCAGGCGAAGGGCAATCAAGGCCGCAACACCGAACGTTGTAATCTGTCGAATGGAGTGGTTCAGGGGTTTCTCCTTCGCAGCTGATGGGCCAAGCAGGAGGCGGGAGCTGGCGGGTGGGAGGGAGGTCGAGGTAGGACTCGCTCAATCCGAGCGAGGTGCCTCCTTTGGCCTCCATTTTATGATAGGCAAAAGCGGTCTGTCCAGCCAGTTTTCGGACCACACGCATGATAGGGTGCACGTCAGCTTTTGCTGACTTGGGCTGTGGGGGTCCGAGACGTCAATCGGGGAACTTGGAGATTGTGAGCACGCCCGTGCAGGCCGACGTGTCGTAAGTCGGCACGCCAGTCCAGCCCTTGAACTTGGCAAGGATCGGCGTGTGGAGGCACCGATGCCGACGCGAGACAAGTCGGCCTACGTTTCAATCGGTTCGGGTCTATTCCAAACCCGTGCCGGTCGGTACGATGCGACTCCATGCCCCCACTCGCTGACCAACGCATCGTCCTCTGTTATCCGCTGGAAGCCAGACACTTGGCCCAGATCCAGGCCGCGGCAAGCGACTGCGAGATTGTCAACGCCGGCCAGGAACGAATTGCGACTGAGATCCTTCGAGCGGATATTTTCTGCGGTCACGCGAAAGTCCCCGTTCCTTGGGATGAAGTCGTACACCGCGGTCGGCTGCGCTGGATTCAGTCATCTGCCGCCGGCCTCGACCATTGTCTCGTCCCTTCCGTGATCGGCTCGGAGATCCTGGTTTCGAGCGCCTCGGGATTATTTGCCAACCCGGTCGCGGAACAGACATTCGCGCTGCTATTGGGCCTAATTCGCCAGATTCCGGTGTTCTTTCGGGCACAATTGCGCCGCGAGTTTGAACGCCAGCCGACGGACGACCTTCACGGACGAACGGTCGGAATCGTCGGCTTCGGGGGGAACGGACGTCGAATCGCCCAACTGCTGGCCCCCTTCCGCGTGCGATTGTTGGCCACGGATGTCTACCCGAATCTCAAACCGGATGATGTGGAAGCCCTGTGGCCCGCCGATCAACTAGATCGACTGCTGGAGGAATCCGATATCGTCATTCTGTGCGTGCCGCTGAACGATCAAACGGCCGGGTTGATCGATGCGCGGGCGATCTCGCGCATGAAACCGGGATCGTACCTGATTAACGTTGCGCGAGGGCCGGTGGTTCGGGAGGAAGACTTGGTCGCTGCCCTTCAGTCCGGGCATCTGGCCGGCGCGGGCCTCGATGTGACGGAGACTGAGCCTTTGCCCAAGACGAGTCCGCTGTGGGAACTGCCCAATGTGCTCATTACTCCGCACGTTGGGGCCCAGGCAGCCGACCGCCTGGACGTCACGACACAATTATTCTGCGACAATCTCCAACGCTACGCCGCAGGCCAGCGCTTGATCAACATCGTCGACAAGCGCGTTGGCTTCCCCCGCCCCGAAGACCGGCTCTGCCTCTGAGCAGAAAGCGGGAACCGCCGGCCCCCCGGGTTCTGTCAGAACGTTTGCGAATGGGACGAACGCGGCCGCGTCGGTTTGACTTGCCGTCTCGGTGGGGCGCTCAGTAGGGGCTGTACGAGACTTCCGAGGCCTTCTGCTGACTGGACAGATTGGTTAGCTGTTGCCACAGCTGATTCTTCCAAAGCGAACCAATGGCAGTCTGTTCCAGTAGCCTCTCGACCATCTGCTGCTGCTCTTCGGACCAGTACTCGCGGAAGGACTGCGCCAGATGGGCCGACTTCTCATAGGTCTTTTCGATCGCTGGCTCGATCTTTTCATCCCATGGAATCCCACAGTGATCAAAGACTTCCTTCATCTGGACCACCGGTTCGGCCAACAGCCGCTCGTAGGCCACCGTCAAAACCGCCGGTTGAGAACGATAAAGCTGATAGGCGGTTTCATTCAGCACGATCCAATTCCAGATCACCGACTCGAAAAGATCGAGGGATTCAACATCGATCGCGGGAAACTCCACACCGTGTTGCTGCGCAAACTGCAGTCGGGAAGTGAGTAACTCGAGGTTCTTTTGGTGATAGTCGTTCTTGTCGCCTTGCTCATAGAGTCGGCGATAGAGCGACTGGGCGAATCCGAGCGGATGCCGAACCAAATTGATGATCCGGATCGCCGGACGGTTCTTCAGGATCCACGGCAGGTGTGCCTCGAGAGACGCTCCAACTTTGAAGACATGCACCGCGCTGTCCTGCCAGTCGCGCCGCATCAGCCAACTCGGCAGTCGGAATTCCTCCTTCTTCAACTCCGGGCAGACGATTGAAAATGCGCGGCGGAACCTCGTCTTGGAAATCAGGTATTGCGGTAAACGCAGCTTCCACCAGGGATCACGGTAGTAGACCTTCGATTGGGCGTAAGGATGATGCCGATCTCGATGCCCCCAGCGGCAACTCATCCAGTCGGCCGCTTCGTCCCAATACTGGGACATTGTTTCGTCGATCACGTCGGGCGGCGCACCAAGGATTTTCTGCTGCAGAGGAGACCCCTCGTACATGCTGGGCTCATTCCGACAGTGCGTCGACGCAGCCAAATCCATCGTGTCGAGTAGAATATTGGAACCGGATCGCCCGTTCGACTGAATGAGGATGTGCTTGGTCATAGGCGTTTTGACGAATAGGCCGGACCGCCGGCAAGGCAGGAATAGAAAGCTGTTCTGGCAGAGTTCCCCTTCCGAGAAACCCTCGTCCGTAGCCTACTTCCGAGAAGGCCCGCAGGCAATTCAACGTCCGGCACGGAA